>DIAY01000103.1 GCA_002414905.1 Holophagales bacterium UBA5066
GGGCACTACGCCCGGATCGAGACCGATCCCGCCACGGGCGAGGCACGGCTGCTGAAGGCGCGCGACCCCGGGAAGGACCAGACGTACTTTCTCTACGATCTGACTCCCGCGCAGCTTGCGATTGCCCGCTTCCCGCTCGGGGAGCTGATGAAGGCCGAGGTGAGGGAGATCGCCCGGGAGGCGGGCCTCCCGAACTGGGACAAGCCGGACTCCCAGGAGATCTGCTTCGTTCCGGCAGCGGACGGGCCTGCCGGGTTCATTCGCAGGGAAGCCGAGGCCCTCGGGTTCTCGCTTCCGGGGTACCCGGCCGCGCTTCCGGGTCCCGTGGTCCGGTCAGACGGCACCGAGGTCGGGATCCACCCGGGAACGATGGGCTTCACGGTGGGGCAGCGGCGGGGGCTCGGCATCGCGTCCGGCGAGGCCCTCTACGTCGTGGGGATCGAGGCGAACGAGAGGCGGCTCGTCGTGGGCGGGGACGATGAGGTGCTGTCGCGGGTCGTTCGTCTCCGCGGGCTGAACCTCCTCGTTCCGGCTCACGAGAGCTCACTCCGCGTCCTGGCGAAGATCCGCTCCCGGAACGCGGAGGTGCCGGCGCTCCTGACGCTGGAGGAGCCGGAGCGCAGGCGAGGAGGCGAGGCCTGGCTCGCCTTCGACGATCCGGTCCGTGCGGCCGCCCCGGGGCAGGCTGCCGTCTTCTACGACCCCGAGCGCCCGGAGCGGCTGATCGGAGGGGGGGTGATCGTGGGGAGCGGGAGTCCGTCCGGAGGAATGACCGGAGAGTCCGGAACGGCTTGCGGCGGGAGACGCCCGGTGTAGGATCTCCGCGGGAAGTTGGAGGCTGCCGGGAGTGCGGGCCCGGGTAGGAGGTGTCCACGCGCACTCTGGCGTGGTAAACTCTCTGGTCGTCCGCGTATGGCCAAGATCACCTCTCCCGCAGCCGTCTCGATCCTGAAAGACATCCGGGCCGCTCTCGAGGAGAGGGTGGACGAGAAGGCGCGCCCGGCGACGGGTGGAAAGAGCCCTCTGAAGGTGATCGGCGTCCGGCCGAGCGGCGTGAAGACGGTCGCCCGCGAGGTCGCGGTGCGGCACAAGGCGACTCTCGACTACCCCCTGGCGGTAGACCTCCTCGAGGGTGCGGCCGGGAGGAAGACCCGGGAGGAGATCCTCGTCGCGATCGACCTCCTGGAGCGATTCCGGAAGGACTTCGAGCCGGCGCTCCTGCTCCGGATGGACAAGTGGAGCTCGGTGGCCGACGACCTCGAGGTCGCCGAGGCCCTGGGGGCGAGGATTGCGGCCGGCACCCTCGCGCTCGATCCGTCGAAGATCACCACGGTTCGCAAGTGGGCGCGCCTGCGGAGCGTCGGCCGCAAGCGTCTCGCGCTCCTGGCGGCCGCCGGGCTCGTCAGCGAGGGCCGGCGCGACGCCATGCTCGCGCTCGACCTCTGCGAGATCCTCCTGAACGAAGACCACCCGGTTCTCGTGACCGAGGTTGCCGGCCTGCTACGGACGACGACCAAGATCGACGCCAAGGCCGTTCAGGACTTCCTGTTCCGCCGCTCGATCGACGGCAACCCGGCAATTCTCAGAGCCGGGTCCGAGAACCTCGACGCCGCCCGGCGGGCCGCGCTGATCGCCAAGCTCGAGGCGCAGCAGGCCAGTCTCGGAACCCTCGCCGCCGCCGGCCGCTGAAGCCGATCCGGGTCCGTCGGTCGGAGCGCCCGGGAGGGCCCTCCGACCGACTCCTCATTCGTCATCGAATGCCGGTTCGATCGTCAGTTCGATGCCGTCTTCCGAAACCGCTTGAGGATCCACTCCTGGACGGCTTCCTTCCCCTTGGCTGCGGCCGCCGCCATCTCTCCCTCTTTCGTCGTCTCCGAGAGACGGAGCTTGTCGTCGGACAGGACGATGGCGGGAAAGCCCTTCGCGGCGTTGATGCCGTAACGAGAGAGAAGCTCGTGATTCGGATTCTCTACAGCGACGTCGACGAACACGGGGACGAACTCGGCCAGGAACGCGGTGAAGAAGGGCTCCTCGTAGATGGCGTCGTTAGCGACGCGGCAGGGGAGGCAGTCGTTCGTGCCGAAGTTCACGAAAAGGCGACGCCCCGAGTCCGCTGCGGCCTTGGAGGCAGCCTCGATGGCGAGCGTGCCGATGCTCGTCGTGTCATAGATCGGGAGCGTTTCGAGCGCCGGGGCCGGCGCCTGGGCGAATGCGGCGAGAGGAGTTGAGGCGATAAGGACGGCAACGGCGAGGCGAAGGGTCGGGCGCATCGTTTCCTTTCGGCAGGAAGGCGGTCAGTTGGGCGGTACCGGTGTGCCGGCGTCGGGCTTGGGGGGCTCGAAGTCGACACGGATCGGGCCGAAGTTCTTTTCGTAGATGGCGATGTTCTGAGCCAGGGCGTTCAGGAGCTGCTTGGCGTGGACCGGAGTCGTCAGGATTCGCGAGAGGATTCTGACGTCGGCTCGTCCGGGGACGGCCCGGGCGAAGTCGAAGATGAACTCGGCCGGGTTATGGATGATGTTGACGAAGTTCGCGTAGACGCCGCCCGCGACCGCGTCGTCCATCGAGAATTGCAGGCCCGGCGGAGGGGCTTCTTCGGTTTTCGGCGGCGCTTCAGCCATTGAGACACCTCACAACGCGCACCCAATGGAGGGTCGCAAGAAGGGTGCCATTCTACCCGGGGTCGGCGTCCTGTCCGGCGACTTCCGTGCCCGATTCCGGCGAACGTAAGATCCTGGCATGGTGCGAATCCTGCGGCTCGTCTCAGCGAACCTGGCCGTCGTCTCCGTCCTCCTCGTCTGCCGGGCTCCGGCCGCCGCCGACGACTCCGCGCTCGCCGCCCTGGACGCCGCCTGGAGCCGCCGGGCGGAGGGCGCCACCGGAGGCACCGCCAGGGAGAGCGCGGTCGAGCCGCTGGTGGCGGCTGGCAGAAGCGCTGTTGCTGCGAACCCAACCTCTCTCCCTGCGCGTTGGATGCTGATGCGTGCACTCTATTTTCAGGGAGAGCACGCCACGGCCGGGAACAAGGATAAGAGGGATGTCTTCGAGGCAGGCAAGCGCCTCGGAGAGGAGACCCTCGAACAGATCCGGAGCGAGGCCGGCGCCTCGGCCGGAAAGGATCTTTCGAAGGCAACGCCCGTCGAGCTGATCCCCTACGTGAAAGGAAGACCGGATGTGGTGCCGTGCTTCCTCTGGGCCTCTGTGAACTGGGGGAAGTGGGCGCTCGTCTTCGGCAAGACGGCGGCTGCCCGGCAGGGAGCGGCGGCGAAGATCCGTGATTACGCGACGGCCGTCGTCCGGCTCGACCCCACGTTCGACGACGGGGGCGGCTACAGGGTCCTCGGCCGGCTCCACCACCAGACCCCGGCGATCCCGTTCGTCACGGGCTGGGCCTCGCGGACCGAGGCCCTGAAGAGTCTTCGTCTCGCCGTGGAGACGGCCCCCCGGAACTTCGTGAACAGGCTCTACCTCGCGGAGGCGATCTGGGACTATGAGAAGGAGAGGCGCGCCGAGGCGAGGCGAATGCTGGAGGCCCTCGTCGCCGACGTCCCTTCGTCCGCCCTCGCAGTAGAAGACGCGAGGGCGCAGGAGGACGCCCGTGCCCTCCTGGTGGCCTGGGGGAAGGGATGACCGGCGCGATGAAAGACCGAATCCAGGGCGCAATCTCGCGGATCGTCGCAACCGCCGAGAGCCGACCCCAGCTCTCGGCCGTCGATGCCGCTCCCCGCCCGGAGAAGAAGGAGATCATCGACATCCTCCGTCTGTTCCAGGAGGTCGTGTATCCGGGTTACTTCGGAGATACGGTCCTCTACCGCGACAACCTGCGTGACCACCTCGGCGACGTCCTGTTCCGGATCCACCTCCGCCTCTCCGAAGAGGTGGAGAAGGCGATCGAGGCCAGCGCGGGGCGATCGGCTGCGCGCAAACACGCGCGCGAGATCGTCACGGCGTTGTTCGAGCGGCTGCCCGAGGTCTCCGATCGCGTCGCCGAAGACGTCCAGGCCGCCTACGACGGCGACCCCGCGGCGAAGGGCTTCGACGAGCTGATCCTCGCCTACCCGGGTGTGAAAGCCGCATTCACCTACCGCATCGCCCACGAGCTTCACGGCCTGGGCGTGAGGCTGATCCCGAGGATCATGACCGAGTTCGCGCACAACGAGACCGGGATCGACATCCACCCGGGTGCGGCGATCGGCCGGTCGTTCTTCATCGACCACGGCACGGGAGTGGTGATCGGAGAGACGACGACGATCGGGGACAGGGTGAAAATCTATCAGGGGGTCACGCTCGGGGCGCTTTCGTTCCCGAAGAACGAGCACGGCGAGCTGATTCGTGAAATCAAGCGTCACCCCACCGTCGAGGACGACGTCGTCATCTACGCCGGCGCGACGATCCTGGGCGGGACGACGGTCATCGGACGCGGAAGCGTGATCGGCGGAAGCGTCTGGTTGACGACGTCCGTCCCGGCTCTCACCCGCGTCACGATCGCGGGCGACCAGCTCCGGTTCGAAGCGCGTTCCCTCCCGCAAGCGCCGACGGGGGCGGGGGAACGTCCGGCCTGATCTTCAGGTAAGCGGTGGCCCCTGGCGCGTCACCCGTGCCGGCGGAGCAGCCGCGAGGAGGCTCGCGACGGTACGGCCGGTGCCCGGGACGACGAGGTCGGGGAGAAGGTCGGCGAGTGGCGCAAGGACGAATCGTCGCTCGGCGAGGCGCGGATGCGGGACGACGAGGTCCGGGAGGCGTATCCGCTCGCTGCCGTAGAGCAGGATGTCGAGATCGAGCGGCCGGGGACCGTTCTCCTCGCCCGGCAAGCTTCGTCCCGCCCGGACCTCCAGGCGTTTCAGCAGCCCGAGAAGGTCGAGAGGCGGCAGGTGAGTCCGGCCGATGACGACGGCATTCAGGAAATCGGGCTGTGGCGGCCCGCCCACGGGCGCCGTGAGGTATAGGGGAGAGCGGGTGAGTCCCTCGACAGAGGACGCGAGGCCTGCCAGGGCGAGGGCGAAAGCCTCTTCCGGCGAGCCGACGTTCCCGCCAAGGCCGATGGCGACCTCGGCGGGAAGGTCAGTAGTCGTCTTCGGTCTCCGTGTCGCCGGCTTCGAGGGTCGGTCCCTCGCCCAGCGGGAGCTCCTCGTCGTCGAGGGCGGCCTTCGCGGCCGGATCCTCGGGTTCGGTCCCGATTTCCTCTTCGTCGCGGTTGCGCTCGAAAAGGTCCGGATCGGCAAACTCGTCGCGCTTGGCGCGACGGGCGGCGATGAGCGCCGCCGGCGACGTGTCGCGCGGCGGGGCGTCCTTCTGGTCGGTTCCGCACTTCGGGCAGAGGACAGGTGTCCTCCTCAAGTCGTAAAACTTCGTCCCGCAGCGGAAGCACTCGTGTTTAAGACCAAGATCGGGCATTCGCTCCCTCAAAAAGACGCCGGAACATAGCATCGGGTCCATGGTGGGTCAACGCGTGCCGGCCCCCGTTCTTCTGCACCATCGCGCGTGGACATTCCTGCCGACTAAACTCGGCAGGTGAAGGGCTTGCCGGCAAACCTCGAGGATCCCACGAAAGCGGCTGTTCGCCCGTGCTGAGATTCGACCTCCTCGCGATGGACGGGCGCGCCCGTCGCGGGAGGCTGACGCTCGACCACGGGAGTGTCGAAACTCCTGCATTCATGCCGGTGGGGACCGCCGGCACGGTGAAGGCCGCCCGGTGGAGTGACGTCGAGACCGCGGGGGCCGAGATCGTTCTGGCCAACACCTATCACCTGATGCTCCGACCGGGAGGAGAGCTGATCCGCGATCTCGGCGGCCTGCACCGGTTCGTCGGCTGGCGACGGCCGATCCTGACGGACTCGGGCGGCTTCCAGGTCATGTCCCTGGCCGCGAACAGGAAGATCTCGGAGGAGGGAGTCCTCTTCCGAAGCCACGTCGACGGTAGCCCCCACCTCCTCACGCCGGAGCGGGCGGCCCGGCTCCAGCTCGCAGATTTCGGCGTCGACGTCGCAATGGTGCTCGACGAGTGCACGCCTTACCCGGCGACCCGGGACCAGGCGGCCCGCTCGATGGAGCTCACCCACCGGTGGGCGCGGCGGGGCCGGGAGACGTTCCTGGGCCTGCAGGGCGAAGGAGGGTGGGGCGCACAGTTCGGGATCGTCCAGGGAGGGATGTTCCCCGACCTGCGTCGCGAGAGTGCCGTGGCCGTGGCCGATCTGGGCTTCGAGGGGGTCGCGTGCGGCGGGGTTTCGGTCGGCGAGCCGAAGGAGGAGATGCGAGCCATCGTCGAGGCGACGGCGCCGCTCCTCCCGGCCGGCCGGCCGCGCTATCTGATGGGCGTCGGTCACCCCCTCGACATCCTCCACGCCGTCGGAAACGGCTTCGACCTCTTCGACTGCGTCCTCCCGACCCGGGCAGCCCGCCACGGCCTCGCCTACACCTCGGAGGGGAAAGTCGTGATCAAGCACGCGCGGTACCGGACCGATCCCGCGCCGCTCGACCCGGCCTGCGCGTGCCCCACCTGCCGAACGGCCTCCCGGGCGTATCTCCGGCACCTTTTCATGCTGGGCGAGCCGACGGCGGGGACGCTCCTGACGGTTCACAACCTGACAGCCATCCTTGACTTGATGCGGGGAATCCGTGAGGCTCTCGCGGCACGACGCTTCGAGGCGTTCGCGGCCGAGACCGTGCGGCGCCTCGATTTCGGGAAGGACACGCCATGAATCCGATCTCTCTCCTGCAGGCCGCCCCGGCGGCCCCGTCGATGAAGGACGGCCTGCTCCAGATGGTCCCGTTCCTCCTCATCTTCGTCGTCTTCTACTTCGTCCTCCTCGCGCCCATGAGGAAGCAGCAGAAGAAGACCAAGGAGATGCTCACCCAGCTGAAGAAGGGCGACCGGGTCATGACCTCGGGCGGGATCTACGGGACCGTCGCCCAGGTCGAGGACCAGATCGTCTGGGTGAAGCTCGCCGACACCCTCAAGGTGAAGATGGCCAAGAGCGCCATCACGAGCGTCGTCACCGATTCGGAGACGGGGAAGGACCAGGGCGGGGCGGCCTGAGACGCCGCGGCGCCCGTCTCCTTTCGCCGTGGCGCCCCTCGTCGTCCTTCAATCGTCCGACTGGCACGTCGGCTCGGCCCTCTCCGGGCGGGGCCTCGGCCTGACAGAGGAGTTCCGGGCGAAACGTCGCGAGGAGGTCGACTCGGCTCCCGAGCGCCTCCTCGCAGCCTCGCGAGAGGTCCGGCCCGACGTCGTTCTCCTCCCGGGAGACCTGTGGGACGCCGAGAACGTGCCCCCCGCTCTCTTCCGCCGGCTCGTCGAGGCCTTCGCGGCTCTCGCACCAGTCCCGGTTTTCGTCGCCCCGGGAAATCATGATTTCGCCGGCCCGGGTGGTTTCTTCGATGAGGCCTTCCTCGCCGCTCTCGGCCTTCCGGCGTGGCCCGGCAACGTGACGGTCTTCCGGAGGGCGTCCTGGGAGACCCTGCCGGTGCCGGGCCGGGACGACACGACCGTGACGGGCCGGGCGTTCCTCTCGCCGCTCCTGGAGGCGGGTCGCCCGCTCGACCCTCCGCCTGCGAGACCTCTCGCTCCCTATGCCCTCCTGATGCTCCACGGCTCGCTCGAGAGCTACCGTGGGCCGGACGCGCCGACCGGTCCGAAGAGGACCGCCCCTTTCTCGAGAGCGGAGCTCTCCGGTGCCGGCTTCTCGTGGGCGGCCCTCGGCCACCACCACGCCTTCGAGGTCGTCGAGCGCCTGGACGGCAGCGCGGCAGGCGCTTACAGCGGCTCGCCGACGGGACGGGGTCTCGATGAGACCGGGCCTCGCTGCTTCCTGAGGGTGACGCTCGATGCCGGCGCGCCGCCGAAGATTGAGACTCTGGTATCGGATTGCCGACAGGTCCTCGACGTCTCCCTGGAGGCGGGGGGGCGGGACGCCGACGGCCTTCGGGAGGCAGCGCTCGCGCTCCTGCTCGAGGCGGGTGCGACACCGGGGGACGTCGTTCGCCTGACGGTGCGGGGAAGCCCCGCAGGCGGGACGCGCGCGATACACGCACTGACCGACCTTAAGGGGCTCGTGGCTCACCTCGTTCTTCGCGACAGGACGGTCAACGAGTCCGAGGGGCGAACCGACCCCTCGACAGCGGAAGGCAGGTTCACGCTCGATCTGGAAGCCCGGCTCGCTGCTGCGCCCGACGCGCGGTCACGGCGCGTCATCGAGATGGCGTGCGCGCTGGGTCGTGAAGCCCTGCTCGGTCGTCTGCCCGTCCCACCCCCGGCGGAGGACGTGTGAGGATCGAACGGCTCGTCGTGGAGGGCTTCGGGCCGCTCGAAGGTGTCGACATCTCGTGGGGCGAGGGAGAGCTCCTCCTCGTCCTCGAGCCGAACGAGACGGGGAAGTCGACGCTCTGCGAGGCGATCGTGGCCGCACTCTACGGCCTGCCGAAGGGACGGACCGCCGGCGGCCGGTCGCGAGAGGCGCGCAAACCCCGCAGCGGCGCGCCGAACCGGCTGCGGCTCGATGTCGTGACCGGTGCGGGCCGCTTCACGGTCGAGCGGGATTTCGACGCCGGAACCCTCCGCGTCGTCGATCGAGACCGGGGAGAGGACCGGACGGCGGATTTCCTCCGGCCCGGGGGGCGGGATGCCGTCGGCGAGAAGCTGACGGGGCTGACCGAACCGCTCTTTCGGACAACGGCCTACGTCGGGCAGAACGTCCTCGACGGGGACTCCCTCGATTCCTCCCTCACGGTCGAGATGGCCCGGATTGCCGACTCGGGGGGTGGCGAGGCGAGCGTCGTGAGGGCCCTGCGCCTCCTCGATGCGGCTCGGGCCCGGATGCCGGAGCCGACCACCGGTGCCCAGGTCTCGGTCGAGACGGAGATCGTCCGGGCGGGACGCCGGGTCGAGGAAAAGCGGGCCGAGGCGGTGCGGCTCGCGAGGTCGCGCGAGGCTGCCGCGGAGGCTGCCGAACGGCTGGCGGCGCTGACGTCCGGGCGGGATGCCGCGCGGCGCGCCGCCGCCCTCGCCGAAGTCGCCGTCGTCGAGAGCGAGCGGCGAAGCCTCGCCGCCGAGATGGAGCGGCGAGGGGCCGACGGCCGGAAGCGCCACGAGCTCGAGGCAGAGGCGGAAAAGCTCGAGCGGGAGGCGGAGATTTTCACTTCTGACGCGCTCGCGGCCGTCGATGCGCTGCGCGGGATCCGCGGCACTCGACCGGAGGCGCTCGGAGCCGCCCGGGCCGCCCTCGCAGCCGAGCGGAAGGCCGCTGCGGCGGAGGACCGCGAGAGGCGGCGGCGCGCCGGCGGTCTCGCCGAGCTGACGCCCGAGGCCCGAAACAGCCTGAGGACGTTGCTTGACGGCGCCGTCGAGGCATCGCGCGCGGCGGAGGCCGCAGAAGAGGCGCTCGAGGCGGAATGGGAGGAGCTTCGCCGCGAGGGTCTCGCAGAAGACCTGCGCCGGCTGGACGGGATTCCTCCGGTGGATCGGGACTTCGTCGCCTGCGCCGAGGAGGACCGGCAGGCTCTCGAGCTCTCGGGGGTGCAGCTCGATCGCCGTGTCGCTGACGCCGGGGCGCGGGCCTCGATCGCGGCGGGTGAAAGGCAGGTTCTCGTTCGCAGGGCGCGGGCGCTCGTCGTGGCTGCGGCCCTCTTCGTTCCCCTGGTCGTCGGAGCCTTCCTGAAGAGAGGGCGCGTCGATGATCCGCTCGTCCTGACCCTGGCGGTCTTCGCGGCCGTCCTGGCCCTCTATGGAGGGGTCGCGTGGGCACGCGGGGTCGGTCACCGGCGCGAGGACGAGCTCCGGTCGCGCGAGGAAGAGGCGGCCGCGCGCATCGAGGCCCAGGAAGAGAGACGGCGGCTCTCGGACCTGAGGCTCCGCGTCGAGCAGATCTCCCGGAGGGCGGGTTTCAAGGACGCCGCCACCCTGGTCAAGGCCCAGCGGCGGGCTCGGGCGGCCGAGGAAAGACGGCAGAGGCTCGTCGCGAAGCGGGTGCGGCTGCACGCGGCGAGCGAGAGGCTCGAAGCGGCCGAGCGCGGACTGGAGCCGTTCCGTTCTGCCCTCGGCCTCGCCACGGGCCTCCCGCCACCCGACGAGGCGCGGCGGTTCCTGCAGATACTGGCCGATCTCGAAAAGGCCGACCACGCCGCCGCGGCACGCGAGGAGGCGGCGGAGCGCGACGAGGTCAGGCTTCGCGAAGAGGAGACCGTGCTGGCCGGCCTGGAGGAGAAGCTCTTCGAGCTGCTCGCCCGGTTCGGGGTGCCGCCGGGCCTTTCGCTGGCGGAGTCGCTTCTCGTCGTCGAGGCGGGCCGGGCACGGTCCGCACGCCGGAAGGCGATTCTCGAGGTGGAGCTCCCGGCACTGTCGGCAGGGGCGACCCCGGAGGCCGACGACACGTTCGCCGAACGGCTCGAACGTCTCGAGGCCGAGGTCGGGAGCCGCCTCGCAGGCGTCGACGCCTCGGTGGGCGACCTCGTCGTCCCGTCCGAGCCGGAGGCGGCCCGCCGCGCAGCCGAGGCCGAGAGGCAGAAGGCGGCACAGCTGGAGGAGGAGCGGCAGGCGGCCGAGAAGGACCTGGCGCAGCGGGCGTTCGAGGGGGGCGGGAGGGCTCGCGAGGTGGAGGAGCAGCTCGCGGTGGCGGAGGCCGCGCGCGAAAGGGCCGTCCTCTTCCGCGACGCGCTCGACGTGGCGCGGGACGCCCTGGCGTCGGCGGCCTCGACGACCTACGGCGACTTCCGTGGCGGGCTCGCCCGGGCCTCGATGGAGATCCTCGCGGCCTGCCGCCTGCCTTACGAGTCGCTGGAGTTCGGGGAGGATCTCTCGGTGACCGTGGTCGCCCGCGGAGGCCGACCGGTGACTCGCGCGGACCTCGCCGCGTCGGTCTCGACCGGGGCACGAGAGCAGCTCCATCTGGTTGCCAGGCTGGCCGCGCTCCGGCACCTCGGGACGGGCCCGAAGTGCCTTCCCCTGCTCCTCGACGACCCGCTCGTCGGGACGGACGACGAACGTTTCCGCGCGGTGCTCAGCTTCCTTCTCGAGGACCTTCTCGTCGACAGGCCGGCTCTCCTCGTCTCGTGTCACGTCGAGCGCCATGAGCGCTGGTGGGCCGCGCTGCCTCCCGCCCTCGCGTCCCGCGTGCGCCGGGTCCGGCTGCCGGGACGCACCGGTGTCGCAGCGGAAGGGTCGCGGGGGGGAACACAGGGCCTGAATTGACGCCGCCGCCGGGCGGCGAATAGACTCCCTGCCTTGGCCCGGGCGAGCCGGGCCGATTCCAGTCGGTGGTCGAGGACTTCAGGAGACGGTTGTCTCCTCGTCCGGACCGGTCCGCCTTCGGAGGTTGCGTTTCGTGAAAAGGCCTACAGGCTGGCGTCTCGCCGTGACGCTGGTCGTCCTCATCGGATCCATTGCGGCCTACGTCTACAGGGGCCGCGAAGCCCTCAAGAAGAGTCCCACCGCACCCCCGAATCCCGCGATCGGCGAGATCCTGAAGAACGGCCTGAAGCTCGGGCTGGACCTTCGGGGCGGCATTCACCTCGTCATGCAGGTGAAGGCCGAAGACGCTCTCCGCGCGGAGGCCTCGGATGCCGCCGAGCACCTCAAGACCGAAGCGGGCAAGCGCGGTACGGTGATGGGCACGGTGAATCCCGCGACCGGGGAGGGCTTCACGATCACCATGGGCGACGGGGTCAGCCCGTCCGCCGTCTCTGATCTCGTCAAAACGGCCCTTTCTCCGACCGACTGGCAGACCGACCAGAGCGGACGCGAGATGCGTGTCACGTTCCGGGATCCTGCTCGGGCGGAGATCGAGGCCCAGACCCTGCGGCAGGCCGTCGAGACCATCCGGAACCGCGTCGACGCGCTCGGCGTGGCCGAGCCCTCGATTCAGCCACAGGGCGACGACCGGATTGTCATCCAGCTGCCCGGCGTCGACGATCCGGCCCGCGTCAAGGACATCATCGGAACGACCGGCCTCCTCGAGCTGAAGATCGTCGACCTGAAGGGCGGACCGTATTCGTCGCCCGAGGCTGCCACAGCGGCCTACGGCGGGGCGATCCCGGCCAACCTGGAGCTGGTCGAGGGGAACTCGGAGGACGGCGAGTCCCGGACGCGGACGACCGTCTACTACGTCCTCGAACGCGCCGCGGCCATCACCGGCCGTGACCTGAAGAACGCCCGGGTCGGGCAGGACAAGTTCAACCAACCCGCCGTCGAGTTCTTTATGAATGCCCAGGGGGCTGAGAAGTTCGGCCGGATCACGGGGGCGAATATCGGCCGCCAGCTCGCGATCGTTCTCGACAAGCGGGTCCAGTCGGCTCCGAACATCAAGGGGCAGATCTCCGACAACGGGATCATCGAGGGGAACTTCACGGCTGAACGGGCCGACGCACTTTCTCTCGTCCTCCGGTCGGGCGCTCTCCCCGCCCAGCTCGTGACCCTCGAGGAGCGGACGGTCGGGCCGTCTCTCGGTCTCGACTCCATCAAGCAGGGCGTACTCGCCTCTCTGGTCGGGATGTTCCTCGTCTTCGTGGCGGTCGTCGTCTACTACAACCTCGCCGGAGTGAACGCCGTCATCGCGCTGACGATGAACGCGATCATCCTCCTCGGCGCGATGGCCTGGATCAACGCGACGCTCACCCTTCCGGGCATAGCGGGCTTCATCCTGACGATCGGCATGGCGGTCGACGCGAACGTCCTCGTCTTCGAGCGGATCCGCGAGGAGATCGACGCCGGAAAGGTGCCGAAGACCGCCATCGACCTCGGCTTCAAGAAGGCGCTCTCGGCGATCGTCGACTCCAATGTCACCACCATCGCCGCGGCGGCATTCCTCTTCCAGTTCGGCACAGGGCCCGTCAAGGGGTTCGCCGTGACGCTCGTCATCGGCCTCTGCGCCTCCATGTTCACCGCCGTCTTCGTCTCGCACCTCCTCTTCGACCTCGTCTACGGGTCGAAGGAGAAGGTCGAGACCATTTCGATCTGAGGGTCACGTGAGGCTTCTCCAGAATCCCAGCTTCGATTTCCTAAAACTCCAGAAGCCCTTTGTCATCGGCTCGATCGTGGCCGCCCTGATCTCCGCGGGGGCGATAGCGACGAAGGGGCTGAACTGGGGCGTCGACTTCACCGGCGGCGCGCAGATCGTCTACGCGTTCCAGCAGAAGCCCGACGAGGACCAGATCCGCAAGATCGTGGAAGGGGCGAACGTCCCCGTCACATCGGTCCAGCGCTACGACAAGGCCGAGAAGAACCAGGTCCTCCTCCGCGTCCCGATGGAGCAGAAGGAGGGGCGCGACGTCTCCGGTGAGGTGACGCCGGCGCTCACGAAGGCCCTCTTCCCGAAAGGCCTCGAGCCGGGCGTTTTCGACCTGAACCTGAACGGCACCGAGCCCCTCTCCGCGAAGCTCCAGCGGGACGACCCGGAGAAGATGGCCGGGCGCGCGAACGCGAGCCCGGGCGTCGAGTACGACCGGATCGCGCAGTCGATCATCGCAACGCGGTCGGAGACGGGCCTCTTCGCGAGCGTCGAGGCCGCCGCGGCGACCCCAGGGATCTCCCCGGCCGTCGCCTCCTGGCTGAGGGAGAAGACGGTCGCCGGTCCGGTCACGCTCATCAGCGCCGAGTCCGTCGGACCCGCCGTCGGTAAGGACCTCCGGAAGAAGGGCACGTGGGCCGTCGTCCTCTCGTGGGGCGCGATCCTCGTCTACGTCTGGCTCCGGTTCCGCTCCGTCTCGTACGGGACCGGCGTCGTCATCGCGCTGGTCCACGACGCTTTCATCGCGCTCGGCCTCTGCGCGATCTTCGGCGTCGAGATCTCGCTCACCGTCATCGCCGCGTTCCTGACCCTCATCGGCTACTCGGCGAATGACACGGTCGTCATCTACGACCGGATCCGCGAGAACCTCGAGAAGCCGAAGAAGGAGTCGTTCCCGCTCCTCGTGAACCGATCGATCAACGAGACCCTCTCGCGGACGTTCCTGACCGCGGCCCTGACCTTTCTCACCGTCGCCGCCCTCTTCTTCTTCGGCGGCGAGGTGATCCGCGGCTTCTCGTTCGTCCTGTTCGTCGGCATGTTCATCGGCGCCTACTCGACGATATTCATCGCGGCCCCGTGGGTGGTGAACTGGGAGGCCTGGAGGGCGATGCGCGCCGCGCGCCATCCGGCTGGGGCGCCGACGGCGGCGAAGGCCGGGAAGGCTACCACGGGCAAGGGGCGCTGACGCCGCTTCCGTCCGGCCCGGGCCGGGCCGGACGGCGCGACTCGGGCGCGGGCGACCCCGCGCCCCGCCCGTGCGCCGGGAACGGAGGACCCCGATGACAAACGTCCCCCTCTTCCCGTTCGCCGAGACCTGGTGGGTCTACGGCGTCTTCGTCCTCTTCGTCTTCGGGATGCTCGCGCTCGACCTTGGGGTGTTCCATCGCAAGGCGCACGTCGTCGGGTTCCGCGAGGCGGCCGCCTGGAGCGTGGTCTGGGTGGTCGTTTCGATCTGCGTCGGCGGCGTCCTCTACCTGTGGGCGTCGTCCCGCTTCGCCTCGGACGCCCGCCTCCTGGCCGTTCCGGGCTTCCTCCCCGACGTGGCAGCCCGGCATGTCTTCCTCGAGTACCTGACCGGCTACGTCGTCGAGAAGGCCCTTTCGGTCGACAACATCTTCGTCTTCGTCGTCCTTTTCCATTTCTTCGGCGTGCCGGCCGCGTACCAGCACCGGGTCCTCTACTGGGGAATCCTCGGCGCCCTCATCTTCCGGGCGATCTTCATCGCCCTCGGGGCGCTCCTCCTGCAGTTCGCCTGGGTGATGTACGTCTTCGGCGCATTTCTGATCCTCACCGGGATCAAGATCATCTTCGGCCCTGAGAAGCCGGTCCACCCCGCCGACAACGTCGTCCTGAAGGCGCTGAAGCGCTGGATACCCCTCACCCACGAGCTTCACGGGCCGCACCTTTTCGCGCGCGAGAACGGGCGCCTCCTCGGGACCCCGCTCCTCCTCGCACTCGTCTTCATCGAGGTCTCCGACGTCGTTTTCGCAATCGACTCCGTGCCCGCGATCTTCGCGATCACCCGCGAGCCCCTGATCGTCTTCACGTCGAACATCTGCGCGATCCTCGGCCTTCGAGCGCTCTTCTTCCTGCTCGCGGGCGCCGTCGGAAAGTTCTACCTGCTCAAGTACGGCCTCGGGTCCGTTCTGGTCTTCGTTGGCCTGAAAATGGCCTGGCTCAACGAGGCCTTCGGCGGGAAGTTCCCGATCGCGTGGTCGCTCGGGATCATCGGCGCGCTCCTGGCGGCGTCCATAGGTCTCTCGCTCGCCATTCCGCCGAAGGCGGACCGCGGCGGGGCCTGAAGGCGGTCCCGGGCCCGGACGTTCAGATGAGCTTCAGGACGAGGAACCCTCCGACGAGGAGGACGAGGAAGCTGAGCGCGGCCAGATCGAAGTTCTTCTCGAGCGTTCGGCGGATCGCCGGGCCGAAGAGACGGAGCAGCCCCGCCACGAGGAAGAAGCGGGTCGCGCGGCCGACGGCGCTGACGAGGACGAACGGTACGAAGGCCATTCCCGTCGCGCCGGCCGCGATCGTGGCGACCTTGTACGGGATCGGCGTGAAGGCCGCTGCGGCGAGAAACCAGATGCCCCACTCGCCGTTGTAGAGCTCGACGACCTTCGCCCAGTGGTGCTGGGCGTTGTAGAAGGTCACGATCGCCTGCCCGGCCGTCGCCATGAACGCCTGGCCGATGAGGTAGCCGCCCATCGCCCCGAGAACCGAGCCCGCGGTGCAGAGGGCCGCCGCCCGGACCCAGAGTCGCGAGGAGGAGGCGACGATCGCGATGAGCAGGACGTCGGGCGGGATGGGGAAAACCGAGGATTCGGCGACGGCGATGAGGAAGAGAGCCGCGAGTGCCTGTTTCGTGTCCGCCCAGTGCATCGTCCAGTCGTAGAGGGACCTGAGCCAGCGCCGGGGCGCCGCGAGCGCGCGCAGGACGGGGTTCGCGGAGCGGGTGGAAACGGACCTGGAATCGGGGTCAGGAGTCGGTGCCGACATCCGGCGGAGGTTACCCGAAGCGGTCCCCGCACGCGCGGGAGGCTCGAGCCGCCATAATCCGGGCGTGCTGAGGTTCGAGGACATCCTCGATGCGGTCGAGAACTACCTGCCGGGGGCGGACGAAGACCTCCTGCGCCGTGCGTACATCTTCTCGGCCCAGGCCCACCGGCACCAGCTCCGCTCCTCGGGGGAGCCGTATCTCGTCCACCCCCTCGGCGTGGCGATGCTCCTGGCGGAACTGAAGCTCGACGAGGTTTCCGTGGCGACCGGACTCCTCCACGACGTCCTCGAGGACACCAAGACGACGAAGGAAGAGCTCTCCAGCCTCTTCGGTCCCGAGGTGGCCGAGGTCGTCGACGGTGTCACGAAGATCGGGCGCTATGCCTACACCTCCCGCGAGGCGCAGCAGGCGGAGACGTTCCGGAAGATGCTCCTGGCGATGACGGGCGACCTGAGGGTCATCGTCGTCAAGCTGGCGGACCGCCTTCACAACATGCGGACCCTCAGCCACCTGCGGGAGGAGAAGCGGAGAGCCATCGCTGCCGAGACGATGGAGATCTACGCGCCCCTGGCGAACCGCCTCGGGATGGGCCGAATCAAGGGCGAGCTCGAGGACCTTTCCTTCCGTTACCTCTTCCCGGACGAGTTCGCGGCCCTCGCGGCGGCGGTGGAGGAGCGGATGAAGGCCTCCGGGGCCGCTATCGAGAAGCTCCGCGACGACATTGCCGCGACATTGGCGGAGGCGGGGATTTCGGCCGAGGTGAGCGGGCGGGTGAAAAGGCTCTGGTCGATCCGCCAAAAGCTCATCCGACAGTCGATTCCGCTCGACCAGCTCTACGACGTCCTCGCTTTCCGCGTCCTCGTCGGCTCTCTGCGCGACTGCTACAGCGCCCTCGGCATCGTCCATCAGGTCTGGAGGCCGGTCCCCGGCCGGATCAAGGACTACATCGCGATGCCGAAGCAGAACCTCTATCAGTCCCTCCACACGACGGTGATCCCGGAGGGCGAGCCGCCGTTCGAGATCCAGATCCGGACGCGGGAGATGGATCTCCTCGCGGAGCAGGGAATCGCGGCCCACTGGAAGTACAAGGAGGGGCGCGGGAGCCGCCGCGTCGACGAGCAGGGGATCGCGGCGATCCGGCAGATCCTCGAGACGACCCGCGACATCGCGAACCCCCGCGAGTTCCTCTCCTCGCTCAAGATGGACCTCTACGCCGACGAGGTCTACACGTTCACGCCGAAAGGGGCGGTGTATTCATTCCCGCGCGGCGCGTCGCCGGTCGACTTCGCCTACCGCATCCACACCGATGTCGGCCATCGCTGCGTCGGAGCGCGGGTGAACGGCCGGCTCGTCCCGCTTCGGACGCAGCTCGTCAACGGCGACATCGTCGAGATCCTCACCTCCCCGACGGCGCAGCCCTCGCGAGACTGGCTTGCATTCGTCGTGACGTCGCGGGGCCGGAACAAGATCCGGGCGTTTCTCCAGACGAAAGAGAAGCAGAAGTCGATCGAGATCGGACGGAAGTTCCTCGACAAGGAGCTGAAGAAGGTCAAGCGTACGTTCGGCAAGCTCGTCGACGCGAAGGCGTTCGATGCGGTCCTGCCGGAGTTCGGCGTGGCCCGTGTCGACGACCTCCTCGCCGAGATCGGGTACGGAAAGATCCCTCCGCGCACCGTCGTCCAGAAGCTCTTCCCGCAGGAGGAGCCGACGGCCGAGAAGGCGGCCAGCTCCCGTGCCGAGGCCCTGAAGAAGGTCGTGAGGAAGATCCTCCCGATCGGCGGGACCGGAATTCTCGTCCGGGGAGAGAACGACCTGCTCGCGACTCTCGCGAAGTGCTGCCGGCCCGTGCCCGGGGAGGAAATCGTCGGCTATGTGACGCGCGGGCGCGGGGTGTCGGTCCACTCCGCTGCCTGTCCGAACGTCCGCAACCTGCTGTTCGACCCGAGCCGCGAGATCGAGGTGGAATGGCACGTCGGCAAGGACGCTTCCTTCACCGTCGACTTCGAGGTCCAGGTCGAGGACCGGCCGGGCATCCTGGCGCGGATCACGCAGGTCATATCGGACGCCGGGTCGAACATCGAGTCGATCGAGGCGCGGACGAGCCCGGGAAAGACAGCCGTCATAGAGGGAAGCGCCACAACGCCGGACCGCCGGCATCTCGACAAGCTCCTCCTCGCGATTCGGGCCGTTCCCGGGGTCACGACCGTGAGACGGAAATTCAACGTCTCGCGGCTCGGCCCCCGGTGAGCGGGGGCCGTCACGGCGCCAGGGGCCGGACCCCGGGCGCGAGCCGGTGCTCTAGCGGACGACCTTGGTGATTTTGTCCGACCGGAGGCACCGGGTGCAGACAGTGACCCGCTTCGAGCCGCCGGGGACCGCGGCGCGGACCTTCCGGAGATTCGGGCGGAACTGGCGGTTCGATACGTTGTGGGCGTGGCTGACCCGGTGCCCGGCGACCGGCGACTTTCCGCAAACTTCACACATCTGGGGCATGGGGCGGCTCCCTCTGATTCCTGAACGCGATTTCCGGCGGTTTCCGTCCCCGGTCGCAGGAACGAACCCGGTCCGCCGCCGGAGTTGTGACTTATAACGCCCCGCGGATTCCATGTCCAGTGGCCTTTTGCACTCTCCGAGTCCTTGACAGTCTCGTTGGACCCGCGCAACATACCGCCCACAAAGGCTTTATTCAGCTCGTGCCAAGGCGTCGCGTCGGTTCCGGAACGTAGAGGGAGGGAGACCGCACCGTGTTGTTCCGCAAGGCCAAAAACCTCGTCGGTCTCGACATCGGCTCGTCCGCCGTGAAGCTGGTCGAGCTCAGGGCGGGCAAAGAGGGGAAGTTCCAGCTCGTCAAGGCGGGCCTCGAGAACCTTTCCCCCGAGGCGATCGTCGATGGCGCGATCATGGACTCCTCGCTCGTCGTCGAGACTATCTCCCGCCTTCTCGCTTCGACCGGAGTCAAGAACTCGAACGTGGCCGTCTCCGTCTCGGGCCACTCGGTCATCGTCAAGAAAATCCAGCTCCCGACGATGCCCGAGGAGGAGCTCTCCGAGTCGATTCGGTGGGAGGCGGAGCAGTACGTCCCGTTCGACATCAACGACGTGTATCTCGACTACGTGGTCCTCGACCCGGGAGCGCCGGGAGAGACCATGGGGGTCCTCCTCGTCGCCGCCAAGAAGGAGAAGGTCGACGACTACAAGAACGTCGTGACCCAGGCCGGACGGGTCCCCGGCCTCGTGGACGTCGATGTCTTCGCGCTCCAGAATTGCTACGAGGTCAACTACGGCCTCGATCCGACCCGCGTCGTGGCCCTCCTGAATATCGGTGCCTCCGTCATGAACGTGAACATCCTCGCGAGCGGTCAGACGGTCTTCTGGCGCGACATCACGTTCGGCGGGAACCAGTTCACGGACGCCCTGCAGAAAGCCTTCTCGCTCAACTTCGAGCAGGCCGAAGCCCTGAAAAAGGGGGAGCCCGTCGGGGGGCAGTCCGCCCAGAGCATCGAGCCGGTCCTCACCGGTGTCTGCGAGGACGTTGCCGGAGAGCTCCAGAAGACGATCGACTTCTTCCACGCCACCTCCGGCTCGGACAAGGTCGACACGATCGTCCTCTCCGGCGGCGGCTCACGGGTGACCCATCTCGACGAGGTGCTGAAGGAGAAGTTCGGCCTTCCCGTTGAGATCATGAACCCCTTCCGCTCCGTCACCATCGACGACCGGGCCGTCGACCCGGCGTGGCTGTCGGAGAACGCTCCGTCGCTCGCGATCGGCGTCGGGCTCGCCGTGCGAAAGCTCGGCGAGTGACGGAGGAGGCCACATGATCAAGATCAACCTCCTCTCCGAAGCCAAGCCCACCAAAAAGAAGCGGGGCGTCTCCGCACTTGGTGGGGCGGGCAGGCTCAACCTGTTCCTGATCCTCGGAGGGCTCGTCCTCGGGCTCCTCGTCGTCGGCGTCCAGTGGTGGGTCGAGTCCTCGCGTCTCAAGGAGCAGGAAGAGAAGAATCGCCTGGCACAGCAGGAAGTCACCCGTCTCGAGGCGGTGCTCAAGGAAGTGGCGGACTTCGAGGACAAGAAGGCCAAGCTGCAGAAGAAGGTCGATCTCATCAACTCCCTCAAGGCGAGCCAGCGGGGACCGGTCCGCCTGATGGACGAGGTCTCCAGCGCCCTCCCCGACCTCCTGTGGCTGGAACGAATGGAGCTCAAGGGCAACCAGATCGCCATCGATGGCAAAGCGCTCAACCCGCCTGCCGTCGCGAACTTCTTCACGAACCTCAAGCTGGTCCAGGCCTTCCAAGAGCCGAAGCTGACGGTGTTGTCCGCCGCGACCGCCGGGGCAGCGAACCTCTACAATTTCAAACTGTCGTTCGTCTTCGCGGACCTCGATCGGACCCAGTTCGAAACCGCCAAGGGGAAACCGGGCGGCGTCGACGGTTCGGCGCCTGTCGCGCCTGCCGCGGGAAACTGAGGGGGTAGGACGTGGCGATCGAACTCAAGCAGCTCGAAGACAAGCCCTGGTACTACGGTCTCCTGATCGGCATCGCTTTCGCCGGAGGCCTCTGGGCCGTGGCGAACTGGCAGTATCCGAGCTTCACCGAGATGCAGCGCCGGCTCGCCGGCCTCAAGGCCGAATATGGTCAGCTGCAGGAAAAGATCGAACGTGGCCGGGTCGCCGAAAGGCGGCTGCCGCAGTTGCGCGAGGAAGTTCGGCGGATCGAGCTCGACCTCAACCGTCTCCTCGAGATCCTCCCGACAAAACGGAATACGGAAGAGCTCATCAAGAAAATCGAGGCTCTTACCCGGCAGGGAGACTTCTTCCTGAAGAGCTTCTCGCCGAAGGAATACGTCAACAAGGACTTCTACGCCGAGTGGCCGATCGAGATCCAGCTGGACGGGACGTACCACAACCTCGCCCTCTTCTTCGACAAGATGGCGCGCTTCTCCCGAATCATCAACGTCGAGTCGCTCGTTCTTGCCGGCTATCCCGACGCCAAGCTCGGCCGGACCTTGTCGGCCAGTTTCGTCCTGAAGACTTTCATCTATCTGGGCGATCAGCAGGCGGCGCCGGCGGACGGACCGGGAGGTGCTCCCGCCGGCGCCCCCGTCGGGCCGATTCCGTCCGGGGCGAATCGCGGCGGAGGCGAGTGATGAAGCGAGCTCTCCTGGCCAGTGTCCTGCCCGGTCTCACGCTCCTCCTGTGCCTGGCCTCGTTGCCCGCGGCGGCGCAAGTCCCGGCCGCGGCCCCTGCGGCTCCGCCGGTCGACACGGGAATCGCCGTACCCGTCCCCGGGGAGCAGGACATGTCCGCCCCGGGCTACGCCTACGAAATCCGGGGACGCAGGGATCCTTTCCGGTCGCTTCTCCTCCGGACCCAGGACGACAAGGATCGCCAGAGACCACCAGGCGTCGCCGGAATGCTCGTGGAGGAGCTGGAGCTCCAGGGCACCATCCGGACTCGCCAGGGCTGGATTGCCATGATGAGGGGCGGAGACAACCGCTCCTACCTGCTCCGCAAGGGGACGACGGTTTTCGACGGCGAGGTCATGGAGATCGGGCCGACCGAGGTCGTCTTCCGGCAGAACGTTAACGACCCGACGAGCCCGAAGCCTTTCCGGGATGTCGTCAAGGCCCTGGCCCTTCAGGCGAAGCCGTGAGCGAAGGAATATCGATGAGGACCAAGACCATCCGCCTTGAATCCCGGCGGCCCTCGGGCACCTCGAACCTCGCGTGGGGAGGAACCATGTTTCGAACTGGAAGGTTCTCGGTACCCGGGCTGGCGGGAATTCTCGCCGTGGCCCTCGTGGCCGCGGGCTGCTCCTCGCAGGGCAGCCCTGCCCTCAAGGCGGAACCCGTCGCGTCTGCGGCCGGGAACTCGACGCCGGTCATTCTGACCGGGGTCGCGCTCCTGACAGACGGCGACGCCCCGCGCCTCGTGTTCTCTGCCGAGGGGCCGTTGCGGCCGATGGTGTACGCACGGGAGGGGTCCAAAACTCTCGTGGTAGACCTCCCCGGCACGGTTGCGAGGGCGGGTCTCGAACCCCCACGCGCTGACGGAACGCTCGTCACGCACCTCGACATGAGGTCCTTTACGGAGCTCGGTCAGCCGCAGGTCCGCTTCGAGCTGACGGGACGGGGCGCTCTGGATTCGAAGATCTCCGGGGATCCGTCGTCGCACGCGATGTCCGTGACGCTGATCCCCCGTATCGAAGAGCCTGTCCTCGCGCAGGCCGATCCGGTCGGCGGAACGCCGTCGGAGGTGGCCGAAGCGCTTCCGGAGCCGTCTCCGGTCGTCTCCGTCTCCCCCGTCCCGGTCGTCGCTACCACCGCAACTCGAACCGAGCCGATCGTCGTCGCCCAGCACACCGCGAGGGGCAAGGCAGCGACACGGCTGTCGCGTGTCGACACGCGCCGCGAAGACGGCTCCCTGTCGGTCCGCCTGGAAGGGGATGGGGAGCTCTCGTACGAGGCATTCACGCTCTCGAACCCGCCCCGCTTCGTGCTCGACCTGAGCGGCGTGAAGAATGCTTCCAGATTTCGGGCGCAGGATGTCGACTCCGGAGGCGTGACGCGGGTACGGGTCTCCCAGTTCCGGACCGAACCGACGGCCGTCACGCGGGTCGTGTTCGACCTCGCGGGTGAATCGCTTCCTACGCTTCGGCAGAGTGGTTCCGCGGTTTCTGTCTCCTTCCCCGGTCCTGCCGCACCGTCCCGGATCGCTTTGGCGGCTTCCGCCCCGGCCGCGACGGCTCCAGCAGCAGGTTCCTACGAAGCCCACGAGGCCGACGATGCGGACCAGCCGATCGTGGCTGCTCCCGAGCCGGTCCCGGCCGTCGTGGCCGAGACCGTCATCGCAACGCCTCCCGCCGCATCCGAAACCGCCATAGCTTCGACCGTCGCTGCCCCTGACGCCCGTCCGGTGGCCGCGCAGCCTGAGATTCGCACCGCAGGTCCGGTCCCGGCTGCCTCCGCGCAGCAGCCCGCTCCTTCGGAGCCCGTGATGGTCGCCATCCCGGCTTCGAGCGCTCCGGCGCACCTCCCCGAGACCGTCGCCGTAGCGTCGCCCGAGATTACCGTGGTTCCACCGGTCTCGCCGGTCCCGCCGGCTCGGGTTACCCGGAAACGGATGGCCGCGGACGACCAGGCTCTGCTCGAAGCTGCGGAGACGCTCGCAGTTCAGCAGGAGAAGGACGGGCAGCCGAGAGATCTCTCTAGCCCCTTCGAGTCCAGGGCGATCGGCCAGACCGAGCGGCAGTACACCGGCGAGCCCCTCACCCTGAACCTCAAGGACGCCGACATCAAGGACACGCTGCAGAAGTTCAGCGAGTTGACGAACCTCAACATCGTCCTCGACCCGGACGTCCGCGGAACCGTCACGGTGTCGCTCACGGATATCCCATGGGACCAGGCCCTCGAGCTCATCCTGAAAATCAACGGGCTCGGCTACGTCCTCGAGGGGAACGTGATGCGGATCGCCGCGACGCAGAAGCTGGCGAGCGAAGAAGCCGGCCGGCAGTCGCTGTTGAAGGCGCAGGAGAACAACCGGCCCACGAAGACGGTCATCCAGAAGCTGTCGTACGCGACGGCTGAGGCCGCGGCCGCCACGGCGAAGAAGGTCATGTCCGCGCGGGGCGACATCTTTGTCGACGGTCGGTCGAACCTCCTCATCATCAGGGAGCTGCCGGAATACCTCCCAACGGTCCTCGATCTCATCAAGAGCCTCGACACTCCGGTGCCGCAGGTGATGATCGAAGCCCGGATCGTCGAGGCGACCCGGACGTTCAGCAAGAGGCTCGGTATCTCCTGGGGCTTCAACGCGGTCGCGGACCAGGCGCACGGGAACACGACCGGACTCGTCTTTCCGAACAACGGATCGGTCGCGGGGACCGTCTCGCTGCCGAACGGGAACGAGCTCCTCCGGGCGAGCGTCGGGAACATTCTCGACACGTTCCGTCTCGACATGGCTCTCAGTGCCGCCGAGGCCCGCGGTCTCGTAAAGATCGTCTCGTCTCCGAAGATCCTGACGCAGACGAACAAGTCGGCCTCGGTCCAGTCGGGTTTCCAGATTCCCGTCCAGACGACCGTGAACAACACGACGACGGTCCTCTATATCGACGCGACGCTCCGGCTCGACGTCACCCCGCAGATCACCGCGGAGGGTACGGTCATTCTCGATATCAAGATCCAGCGCCGGGAGCCGGCACCTGGAGCGAACGTGGCCGGTGGCCAGAACGTCCCGCTCATCACCCGCGACGCCTCGACCACCCTGATGGTGCGGGACGGCGGAACCGGGATGATCGGCGGCATCTTCAAGCTGACGGCCAACGACGGGCAGAGCATGATTCCCGGCCTCTGGAAGATCCCTCTCCTCGGGGGCCTTTTCCGGAACAAGACGACAACCGAGGAAACGGACGAGCTCATGATCTTCATCACGCCGCGCGTCATGAAGGCGCTCTGAGGCCGGGACACGGAGCCGAAGATGAAGAACCGAACGCCAATCGCCGCCGCCGTCCTGGCCGGAATTCTCTCCGTCGCCGGCTGCTCGTCCAACTCTCAGGGGGATGACGCCTCGCCCGTCTTCCTCTCAGTCTCGTACACGCTGCTCCCGGAGTCGTGGAA
>DIAY01000189.1 GCA_002414905.1 Holophagales bacterium UBA5066
GCGCGTGTCGAGAATGCGGCACGGTGTGACCGTGTAGAAGCGCGCCGCCGCCTTCTGGAAGAAAGTCGCCGAAACCGACTTCGCTCCGTCCATCGTCACGGTGCAGGCGCCCGTGCCTGAGCACCCTCCGCCCAGCCAGCCGGAGAAGCGCGAATTCGGCCCGGGGTAGGCAAGGAGCGTGACTGAGGTCCCGCTCGCGAGGACGGCCGAGCACGAGAGGCCGCAGGAGATCTCGCTGCCGGCGGGAGCGTTCGAGACGACCTGGTCGCTGCCCGAGCCGTTGCGGACGACGCCGAGCCGGTAGTAAATGCCGATGGGGATCGTCTTCTCCCTCGACGCGGCGCAGTCGCCATTCCTTACGACGACCGCGACGACGATGCTCGTCTCTCCGGGAGTCGCCGAGAACGTGACAGCCGCTGTACCCTGACCCGATTCGAGCGTTCCCCGCGTAATCGTCCACTCGTACGTGGCGCCAGCGCCGGCCTCGGGTACGAACGCGACCTGCGCGCCGCTCCCTTCGAGGAGCGAATCCGGCGCGGTGATGGTCGCCACCGGAGGCGAACAGCTCGGGGGCTCGTAAGCCCAGAGATCGCGTAGCGTTCCTCTTGCGCTGGTGGAGTCGCGACCATTGCCTCCGAAGAGCCAGAAGCGGCCTTGCGCGTCTGCCCAGGACGCAGCCTCGGAGCGTCCTCCCGGGGTGTTGGCAGGAGAAGGCACGCCGAGGTCCCCGTAGACGCCCGGCTGGTTCAACGCAGCTGTCCCGCTCATCCAGGCCCAGTTCGTCCCGTCCCAGCGCCACAAGTCGTTCAGGCCACCATTTCCCCCGGAAAGCCAAAGGTTGCCGTTCAGGTCGGTCCACGAGCTCGAACCGTAGCGCGCCCCGGGGACGTTCCCCGGAGCCGAGACCCCGAGAGTTCCATACACGCCGGACTCGTTGAACCGGGTCGAGCCGCTCATCCAAGTCCAGTACACGCCGTCCCACCTCCAGAGGTCGTTGAGCTTCACCCAGTAGTCGTAGTTCGTCCCGCCAAAAAGCCAGAACTTGCCGCTTCCGTCCACCCATGCCGCGGCGCTCACCCGGCCGCGCGGGGCGTTCTCGGGCGCGGGAACGCCCTGTGCCCCGAAGTACCCGTCAAGATCTCCGTTGTTCGAGCCGCTCATCCAGGTCCAGTTCGTCCCGTCCCAGCGCCAGAGGTCGTTCAGCTCTCCGCCCGGGCTCACCGGCCACCCGTTTCCGCCGAACAGCCAGAGGCTGCCGCTCGCGGCGGTCCACGAGACGGCGCTGTGGCGACACGGCGGCACATTCGCCGAGGCCGGCACGCCCTTCGTCCCGTAGTTTCCCGGGTGCCCCGGGTTCTGACTTCCGCTGACCCAGGTCCAGTTCGTGCCGTCCCATTTCCAGAGGTCGTTCAGGAGGCTCTGCTCGTAGGGGTCGTTGACGCCCCCGAAGAGCCAGAGATTCCCACCGGCGTCGAGCCACGACACGGCGTAGCTCCTGGCGCCAGGGACGTTCGCCGGCGCAGGGGTTCCCTTCGTTCCGTAGACGCCCGCCTCCTCCTCGACGTCCGCGCCGCTGACCCAGATCCAGTTCGTGCCGTCCCAATGCCAAAGGTCGTTCAGATAGCCCAGACCTGCCGCCGAGTATCCGTAGCCGCCGAAGAGCCATTTGCTGCCATCTGCCGTTCGCCACGTGACGGCTCCCGTCCGGGCGCCCGGGCTATTCGCTGAGCTCGCGAACCCCTTCGTCCCGTAGACACCCGCCTGGCTCGTTCCGTCCGAACCGCTCAGCCACGTCCATGCGGTGCCGTCCCAGCCCCAGAGGTCATTCAGGACGCCGATACGGCCCGTCGCCGAGGCTCCGAGACCACCGAACAGGTAGACGTTCCCTGACGCGTCCCGCGACATTCCTGGAGAGAAGCGAGCGCCGGGCTCGTTCCCTGCGGCCGGCACACCTTTCGTCCCGTACGTGCCGGGCTGGTCCGGCGCGTTCGCGCCACCGACCCAGGTCCAGTTGACGCCGTCCCACTTCCAGAGATCGCTGAGCGACGTCCAGTCGCTGCTGGACGGCTCCTCCTGCCCTCCGAGGAGGAAGAGGCTCCCGCTCGCATCCGTCCAGGAGATTGCGCCAACCCTGGCGCCCGGGACGTTTTCTGGCGCAGAGACGCCCTTCGTGCCGTATGCGCCCGGCTGGTTCGGGCCGTTCGATCCGCTGATCCAGATCCAGCCGGCGCCGTTCCAGGTCCAGAGGTCGTTGAGCCAGCCAGTTCCGGAAGCCGAGACGCCATAGCCACCGAAGAGCCGAGCCTTGCCGTCCGGGCCGACACTCGCTGCCGCCCCGTACCGGCCTCCCGGGAAGTTCGTCGGGCTCGCTGTCCCCTTCGTTCCGTAGACGCCCGCCTGGCCATAGGCGCTCGCCCCGCCCATCCAGGTCCAGGCCGCTCCGTCCCATCTCCAGAGGTCGTTGAGGGGGCCCGAACCGGACGGATTCGCCCCATAGCCGTTGCCGCCGAACAGCCAGAAACTGCCGTCAGAGCTCCTCCACGCCGAGGCATCGCGACGGGCGCCCGGCCGATTCCCGGGTGTCGCGACACCCAGCGTGCCGTACACGCCCGGCTGCGCGCCGACACTCGGGCCGCTCATCCAGGTCCAGTTCGTGCCGTCCCACTTCCATAGGTCGCTCAGCCGACCGTCAAACGACGAGGCCGCCGCTCGGCCCTGACCGCCGAAGAGCCAGAGATTCCCGGAGCCGTCGATCCATGTGACCGCCCCGTATCTCGCACCCGGTACGTTCCCCGGTGCGGTGACTCCCAGCTCGCCGTAGGTGCCGAGCTGCCCGTACGCGTTCGATCCGCTGACCCAGGTCCAGCTCGTGCCGTCCCACTTCCAGAGGTCGTTCAGCGATCCCTGCATCGCATGCGTCGCGAATCCGTAGCCGCCGAAGAGCCAGCGGTTCCCGTTTCCGTCGGCCCACGTGGCCGCACCGTATCTCGCCCCCGGCACGTTTTCCGGCGCCGCCACGCCTTTCATCCCGTAGACGCCGATGCGCTCGAGCTCGGCGATCCGATCCGGACCGCCGGCCCAGGTCCATTGCCCCGGGCTGGTCGTCGTCAAACCGTTGACGCCGACGGGGGAGAGCCTGCGGGGAGCCGGGCGCGTCTCCGCTTCGACGGTCCACTGGGTAACACAGAGCAGGGACACGAGAAAGCCGACTGCAGCGCGCGACATTTGTCGAGTCTGCCCCCATTGCGAGGGCATTGCACCGAAATTTGACGCCGCTCGCGCTACCGCGTCCGGCCCGCCTTGATCGCCGCGCGGCTTTCGCGGTCGGCCTCGCGCCGCTTGATCGTCTCGCGCTTGTCGTGGAGTTTCTTGCCGGTGACGAGGGCGATCTCGACCTTGGCGCGCGGGCCCTTGAAGTAGAGCGAGAGGGGGACGCAGGTCGCGCTCGAGCGCTGGACCTTCGTCGCCCACTTCAGGATCTCGCGCTTGTGGAGGAGGAGGCGGCGCTTCCTCACCGGGTCGGGATTCATGTACGAGCCCGCGTCGTAAGGGGATACGTGAACGCCGTGGAGCCAAGCCTGCCCCTTGGCGAACTCGACCCAGCCGTCCGTCAGGTTCGCGCGTCCCTCACGGAGCGATTTCACCTCGGTGCCGGTCAGCTCGAGGCCCGCCTCCAGCTTGTCCTCGATGAAGTACTCGTGGAACGCCTTGCGGTTCCGGGCGACGGGCCGGACAGCGTCTTCCTTTTTTCTGGCGGCCGGGGCGGCAGGGCGAGCGGTCACGGACCGGAGTATGCCCGTGACGACAGCCGCTCGCGGCGACGCGGCGCCCGCTGAATCGCCGGGCGATGGTCGGTTCCTCTGGAGCCAGAGTGTCGCGTCAACGCCACACGGTGATGCGAATACTCAACGGCCAGAAGCCAGTGCAGGCGATAAGCCACCCGAAACCAGCGGTTTTCGGAACGTCCGGCTGGCATCCCATGTGCGTAGAGGGGTGCGTGATGAGGTTGCAGACGACCCTCGGCCGCACGATCTCGGTCTCCGGCGTCGGCCTTCATTCCGGGCTCGAGGTTCGCACCACCCTTCGCCCTGCCCCCGCCGGCAGGGGAATCACCTTCGTGAGGACCGACGTCGGTGTCGTCATCCCGGCCCTGGCCGAAGAGGCGGGCCGGCTCGAGTACGCGACCTCTCTCGGGGAGGCCGGACGCGAGGTCGGGACGATCGAGCATCTCCTCTCCGCCGCGGTCGGGCTCGGCCTCGACAACTTGACGGTGGAGATCGACGGCCCCGAGGTCCCGATCCTCGACGGCAGCTCCGCTCCGTGGGTCGCCGAGATCCGCAAGGGGGGCATCGTCTCCCTCGGCTCGGCCGCGCGCCCCTTCGTGGTAACGAAGACGCTCTCCGTTCACAGCGAAGAAGGCAAGTGGATCGAGATCCGCCCGTCGAAAGAGCTCCGTGTCTCCTACTCCATCGACTTCCCCAACCCCGCGGTCGGCCGGCAGTCGATCTCGCTCGTCCTCACTCCCGACGTCTACGCCGAGCACCTCGCCCCGGCCCGGACGTTCGGGTTCCTCGCCGAGTACGACTACCTTCGCGCCAAGGGGCTCGCGCGGGGCGCGAGCACGGATAACTGCATCGTCGTCGGCGACAGTGACGTCATGAACGGCGGCCTTCGCTTCGCCGACGAGTTCGTCCGGCACAAGGCGCTCGATCTGATCGGCGACCTCGCCCTCGTCGGGCGTCCGGTCATCGGGCACATCGTGGCGCACCGCGCCGGGCACGCGCTCCACACGGCGCTCGCCAGGAAGATTCGCCAGGCCGCCGCCAGCGAGCACCTCCGCCGCTCCGAGCCGGCCCACGAGTCCGTGGCCCTCGCCGGGCGCTGAGGATTCCGCGCACAATGCGCGGGTGCGCGCCCGCCGGTTCCTGATCCACTTTGCGGTCCTGATCGCGGCCTTCCTTGCGGTCCCGGCGGCGCCTGCCGCCGATGAGGAGCTGCGAATCCCTCAGGTCGAGACGGTTCTGAGCGGGCGGGAGGTCCGGGTCACGACGCACCTCTCCCCCGGCCTGCCGCCCGACGCGCTCAAGCGGCTCCTCTCCGGCCTCCCGACCACCGTCGCCTGGGAGATCCGGCTCTTCGTCTCGCGCAACAAGTGGTGGGACGGCCTGAAGGACGAACGGCGGTACGCCATCACCGCGACCTACCGGCCCGTGAGCGGCGACTTCACCGTCGAGCGCCGCCTCGACGGGCGCCTCCTCGAGACGGTCGTCCTTCCGGACCGGGAGGAGACCGAGCGGGTGCTTACGACGCTCCCCGGGCTTCCCACGTTCACGATGGGGCCGCACCTCATCGGCAAGCCGCTCGTCGTGAGGGTCCGCAGCCTCTACGGGACCGACGTGACCCTGGGGTTCGTCCCGACGCGCGCCATGACCGACTGGCGCCGGTCTCCCGTCTTCTACTGGAAGGGCGGGGGCGAGGCGCCGTGAAGACTCCTTGGGCACGGGATAACCGGGTCCTCCTCGGCGTCGGCCTCACCCTCGGCCTTGCGCTCGCGGGGATCTACGCCCTCGTCCTGAGGGCCCGCGCTCTCGCGCCGCCCGCCGCCACGAACCGGGTCCTGCTGTTCGTCCTCTTCTACATCGTCGTCGTCCTCATCCTCGCCCTGCTCCTCGTCATCGGGCGGAGTGCGGCGCGGCTCGTCCTCGATTCCCGGCGCGGGGTTTTCGGCTCCCGCTTCCGCGTCCGCGTCGTCCTGACGCACGTCGGACTCGCCCTTCTTCCCATCGCCCTCCTGATCCTGCCGACGACCGGCCTCCTGCAGCGAAGCGTGGAGATCTGGTTCCAGCCGCCGGTGACCGAGACGGTTTCGGCGGGGCGCGAGGTGGTGGAGCTGGTGCGGGAACGCGCCGCCGAGAGGGAGAGGCGGGTCGCCTCGCGGCTGGCGGTCTCGCTCGGCGAAGCGAAGGGCGCCACGGCCCGGCTCGCCCTCCTCGCGTCCAGCCGCGAGGACTCGGGAATCGACTACCTCGAGCTGAGGCCCCCGGACGGGTCCACGAGCGCCGCGACGCTCGCCGTGGGCTCACCACGCTGGCCGCTGCGCGACGTTTCGGAACCTTCGGCGGAGTGGATCTCCGCGGCCCGTACCCGCGGCTCCGTCCGGCGCATCGACGTGATCGATGGGGGCGGGCAGGTCGGGCGGACGATCGTCGCCTTCCCCGCCGGCATCCTCGTCCTTGGCACCTACGATCCGCCCGCCGAGGCCGGACCGCTCCGGATGCTCTCGCGCGCCACTTCGGCCTTCGCCCAGCTGGAGGCCGAGAGGACGTCGCTGCAGGCGGTGCAGGTCCTCCTGTTCCTGCTCCTCGCCCTCCTCGTCCTGCTCGCCGCGGTCTGGATAGGGCTCCTGCTGGCGCGTCGCGTGACGCGCCCGATCGCGGCGCTCGCCGCCTCGGTACGGCGGGTGGGGGCGGGCGATTTCGACTCGCAGGTCGAAGTGGAGGGCACCGACGAGATCGCCACGCTCGGGCTCGCCTTCAACGCGATGACCGATGAGCTGCGCGAGAGCCGCGGCCGGCTCGTCGCCGCCAACGCCGAGCTGCAGTCGGCGTACGCCCGGCAGGAGGAGGACCGCCTCAGGATCCGGACGATCCTGGCGCATCTGGACGTCGGCGTCCTGGCGTTCGGGCCGATCCAGGGTGAGGGGCCGGGCGAGACCCGGCTCGAGGGGAGGAACGACGCCGCGCTGAGGATGCTCCGCAGGGCGAGTGCGCCCCCGGGAACGCCCATGGCTGCCCTTCTCGACGAGGAGTGGAGGGCGCCGCTCCTCGAGCTGCTCGACCGTGCGTTCCGCGGCACGGGCCCTCGCGAGGCGACCCTCTCGCTGGCGGCGCCCGGAGCGCGCGAGCCGCTCGTCGTCGAGGTGCACGCCACGAACGTCCCGGGAGAAGCCGGCGAGAGAACGGCCTGGGTCGTGACGCTCGAGGACACGACGGCCCTCGTGCGGGCCGAGCGCGCTGCGGCCTGGGAGGAAGCGGCCCGCCGGATGGCGCACGAGATCAAGAACCCGCTCACGCCCGTTCGGCTCGCTGCCGAGAGGATCCGCCGCAAGGCGCGCGGCTCGACCGGCTGCGACCCGGAGCTCGCGAAGGTCGTCGAGGACGGAGCCGACACGATCGTCCAGGAGGTGCGGACCCTCGCCGCGCTCGTCGACGCCTTCCACCGCTTTGCACGGCTTCCCGAGACGAGCTTCGGCGACTGCGACCTCGGCTCGATCGTCGCCCAGGTCGTGAAGCTCTACGACGGGACGAAGGCGGGCGTGAGGATCTCGGCCGACGTGCCGGAAGGCCTCGTCGCGGTGAGGGGCGATGCGCAGCAGATCAAGCGCGCGGTCGTCAACCTCGTCGACAACGCCGTTTTCGCAACCCCTCCCGGCGGGGAGGTGCGCATTCAGGCCTCGGTCGGCGACGGCCGGGCCCGCGTCGTCGTCACCGACGACGGGCCGGGGATCCCGGCCGAGGAGCGGGACCTCGTCTTCGAGCCGACCTTCTCGACGAAAGCCGAAGGGTTCGGTCTCGGGCTCTCCATCACGTCGCGAATCGCCGCCGGGCACCGCGGAAGGGTCGTCCTGGAGGAGAATTCGCCCCGCGGATGTCGCTTCGTCCTCGAATGGCCCGTTTCCTGACTCCCCACGCACGGAGGAGACCGTGAGCGCCCCCGGTCGGGGCCAGACGGTTTTCGTCTGCGACGACGCGCCGGGAATCCGGCGGACGCTCGCGCAGATCCTCGGCGACGAGGGGTATCGCGTGGAGGAGTTCGAGGACGGGACGTCGGTTCTCGAGCGGCTTTCCGAGCCGGGCGGCGCATCGGCCGGGGCGCTTTTCCTCGACGTCTGGCTTCCCGACATCGACGGCCTCGCCGTCCTCGACCAGATCCGCTCCCGCGGCCACGACCTGCCGGTCGTGATGATCTCGGGTCACGGGACGGTGGAGACGGCGGTCCAGGCGGTCAAGCGCGGCGCCGACGACTTCCTCGAGAAGCCGCTCGCTCTCGAGAGGGTCCTTCTGACGCTCGAACGCTCGCTCGAGCGGAGCCGTCTCGCCCGCGAGCGCGACGTCCTGGCGCGCGAGGTGGCGCGTCAGCGGGAGCGGCTCGAGGAGGAGGAGACGCTCCTGGGCGAAGGGCCCGTGATGACCCGCCTCAGGGAGGAGGTCCGCCGGGCCGGCGCTTCGGACGCGCGCGTCCTCATCACCGGCGAGAGCGGCGTCGGCAAGGAGGTCGCCGCGCGCGCCCTCCACCGGGCTTCTCCCCGCGCCTCCGGCCCGTTCGTCGAGGTGAACGGCGCAGCCATTCCGGAGGACCTCATCGAGAGCGAGCTCTTCGGGCACGTGAAGGGGTCGTTCACGGGAGCGACCGAGGACCGAAAGGGCAAGTGGGAGCTGGCCGACGGCGGCACGCTCTTCCTCGACGAGATCGGCGACATGTCGCCCCGGACGCAGGCGAAGATCCTCCGCGCGATCCAGGACGGGAAGATCTCGCGGGTCGGCGGGACGCGGACGATCGCGACCGACGTGCGGATCATCGCCGCCACGAACCGCGACCTGCCGAAGATGATCGCCTCAGGGACCTTCCGCGAGGACCTCTACTTCCGCCTCGCCGTCGTCCCGATTCGCGTCCCGACGCTCGCCGAGCGACCGGAGGACGTCCCCGCGCTCGCCGCCCACTTCGCCGCCAAGCTCGCCCGCCGACGCGGGCGCCGCCCACCGACGTTCTCGCCGGAGGCGGTGGAGGAGCTGAAGCGGCGCCCCTGGCCGGGCAACGTCCGCGAGCTGCAGAACGTCGTCGAGCGGGCGTTCCTGCTCGCCGACGGCGCCGTCATCGGGCCGGACGACCTCCCGGGCGACGTCCTGCGCCTTCCCCGCGCCGGCACAGAGGGCGAGCCCGGTCTTCTTCCGGGTCAGACGCTCGCCGACGC
>DIAY01000025.1:0-1599 GCA_002414905.1 Holophagales bacterium UBA5066
GTTCCAGAAGGGGGTGAGGGCCAGGAGCGCGGCCGCGGCCGCACGGCGCGGGAATCGGCACTCCCGATTGTCGATGTTCAAGGCGTCCTCCTTGCGAGGTGTATCCACGCCAATCCCTTACGAAGAAGCGCGGAAAAAGTTTCCCGTCGAGGGGGGCTCCGGGTCGTGGCAGGCGAAGCGCCGGGCGGACTCTCCGGGCTCGATCCGCTCGACCGGATACTGCTCCCGGCAGAGATCGCCCGCCCGCGGACACCGGGGATGAAAGGGACACCCGGGCGGTGGGCTGGCAGACGACGGGGGCTCGCCCGCCGCCCTCCGGCGTCGCGAGGCGCCCGGATCTCCCCTCCTGCCGAGTCCGGGCCGGGAGGCGAGGAGGAGGGCCGTGTAGGGGTGCCGGGGCGATCCGAGGACCTCCCGCGTCGGCCCCTCCTCGACGATCCGCCCGAGATACATCACCGCGGTCCGGTCGGCCAGGTGTTTCACGACACCGAGGTCGTGCCCGATGAAGAGATACGCGGGCCTCGACGGGGTCGTCTCCTGCAGCTCGAGCAGGAGATTCAGGACCTGGGCGCGGATGGAGACGTCGAGCGCGGAGACCGGCTCGTCGAGGACGATGAGCTTCGGCTCCGTGGCCAGCGCCCGGGCGATGGCGATCCTCTGCCGCTGGCCGCCGGAAAACTCTTCCGGCCGCCGCTCGGCGGCCTGCGGGGGAAGGCCGACGGCGTTCAGCAGGGCTCCGACCCGCTCGCGGCGCTCGGCCCGGGTGCCGATGCGGTGGATGGCGAGCGGCTCACCGACGATGGTGCCGACCTTCATTCGCGGGTTCAGGGAGCTGCCAGGGTCCTGGAAGACGACGCCGACGTCCCGACGCGCCCGGTTCAGATCCGAAAGAGGAAGCGCGAACCAGTCTCGCCCGTCGAAACGGACCTTGCCTCCGTCCGGTGCGAGGAGGCGAAGGACGAGCCGTGCCGTCGTGCTCTTGCCGGATCCCGACTCGCCGACGAGGGCGAGAGTCCGGCCGCTGACGAGATCGAAGGAGACGTCGGACACGGCGCGAACTTCGCGTCGGGTCCCGCCCCAGAGAACGGCCCGCGAAGCACGAAAGGACTTCGTGAGGCCCCGGACGCAGAGGAGGGGCTCGCGCCCGGCACCCGCGAAGGAAGCGACGGCCGTCACGGACGCTCCTCCTCGGCGAGGAAGCACGCGACCCGGCCTCCCGGGCGGGCCACGGCGCAGGGATGCTCCACGGCGCATCGGGCGAACGCCACCGGGCAGCGCGGGGCAAAGCGGCAGCCCGGAGGCCAGTCTCCCGGCTCGGGCATGGTGCCGCCAATGGCCCGGAGCCTCGCCCGCCCGTCCCCGGCGCCCGCGTCGGGGCACGAGGCGAGGAGCGCTTTCGTGTAGGGGTGCTCGGGTGCCGCGAGAAGACGCTCCACGGGGGCCTCCTCGACGATCTCGCCCGCGTACATCACGAGGGCACGGTCGGCTATCGCCGCGACGATGCCCAGGTCGTGAGTGATGAAGAGGACCGCCAGCCCGAGCTCGTCGCCCAGGCGCAGGAGGAGCTCGAGGATTTGCGCCTGGATGGTGACGTCGAGC
>DIAY01000025.1:1736-8718 GCA_002414905.1 Holophagales bacterium UBA5066
GTCGGCTCGTCGGCGACGAGGAGCCCCGGTCCTCCCGCCAGCGCCAGAGCGATCATCGCGCGCTGCTGCATCCCACCAGACATCCGGTGCGGCAGGTCGCCCATCCGCGCCTCCGGGTCCGGCAGCGCCACGCGCGAGAGCCACGCAAGCGCTTCCACGCGGGCCTCGGAGCGGGACAGGCCGCGGTGACGCCGGAGCACGGCGACCAGTTCGCTGCCGATCGTCCTCACGGGATCCAGGGCGGCGCCCGGCTCCTGGAATACGAAGCCGATTCCTCCGCCGCGCAGGTGGCGCAGCTCCTGTGCCGAAAGCGCGCCGACGTCGCGCCCTTCGAAGAGGATTTCTCCGGCGACCCGCCGTCCCGGCTCGGGCACGAGATCGAGGAGAGAGAGGCCTGTGACCGTCTTGCCCGAGCCCGACTCGCCGACGAGGGCCACGACCTCACCCCGCTCCATGTCGAACGACACCTCGTCGACGACGCGCGTCCCGCCGAACGCCACAGCGAGGGACCGTACGGAGAGGAGCGGCGCGTCGCTCGGGCCTGCGGAGGGGGCGCGGCTCATCGGAGCCTCGATGATACCGGCGCGACGCCCCTTTCCGTTTCCATCCGGCCCTGCTACGGTTCCCGGCCGTATGGCCAAGCTGAAAACGAAAAGCCCGTTCCTTTCCGGCCGCAGGATCGCTCCCCGGCCCGTCAGTGGCAGCGTCCGGGCCGCCGACCTGATCGACCAGACCTTCTCGGCGTACAACGCCGCCCGCCTCCGGGAGGGTTGTGGCCTTTTCGTGAAGAGGATGCTCGACCCGGACGTCACCGTCGGTGTCTCGCTGACGGGCGCGCTCACCCCCGCGGGGCTCGGTCTGGCCTGTCTCATCCCGCTGATGAAGGCCGGCTTCATCGACTGGATGATCTCGACCGGTGCGAACCTCTACCACGACGTCCACCACGGGCTCGGGATGCCGATCCACGAGGGGAAGCCGACGTTCGACGACGTGGCCCTGCGCAACGACGGCGTCATCAGGATCTACGACATCGTCTTCCCCTACGAGGTCCTCCTCGACACCGACGCCTTCTTTCGCGAGATGCTCAAGGCGCCCGATTTCCAGCGGCCGATGTCGACGGCCGAGTTCCACTGGCTCGCGGGACGCTACCTGGCGGCGCGCCAGAAGAAGCTCGGGGTCCCGCCGGACCAGTCGGTCCTCGCCTCGGCCTACCGGTACGACGTCCCGCTCTACACGAGCTCCCCGGGCGACTCCTCGATCGGCATGAACGTCGCGAGGCGCGCCCTCGAGGGAGGAAGCTTCTCCTTCGACGTCTCGGCCGACGTGAACGAGACCGCCTCGATCGTCTACGCGGCCAAACGGGCGGGCGGACGCAGCGCGGTCCTCATCATCGGAGGCGGAAGCCCGAAGAACTTCCTGCTCCAGACCGAGCCCCAGATCCAGGAAGTCCTCGGGATCGACGAAGCGGGTCACGATTTTTTCCTCCAGTTCACCGACGCGAGGCCCGACACGGGCGGCCTTTCAGGCGCGACGCCTTCCGAGGCGGTTTCATGGGGAAAGATCGACCCGAGCGCCCTCCCCGACACCGTCGTCTGCTACTGCGACGCGACGATCGCTCTGCCTCTCCTGACGGCCTACGCCCTGGCGCGGCACGCACCGCGGCCTCTCAGGCGGCTCTACCGGAGACGGGACGAGATGATGGAAACGCTTCGCTCGGCGTTCGATGCGGCCCGGCGCGGCGAGGGGTTGAGCACGAGGGCTCCGGTCGACTACCACGAGAGGCTTCAGGAGAAAGCCCCGGGCAGGAAGACGCAGGGAACCTCCCGGACGAACTCCGGCCATGGAGGGACGAAAAAGACAGGGCCGGCAAAAGGGAAGCGGTCCGGGAAGGCCTGAGCGTACCCACCGTCGCCTGGCCTCCGGCCCGGCCCTCAGGACGCTACGTGGGGCTTGAGCTCCTTGAGCCGATCGGGAACGTCGCGGTACCCGGCGTTGGCGCCGAAGATCTCGAGGTAGGTTCGGTAGGCCGCTTCGCGGTCTCCGACCTGCTCGTGGACCCCGGCGAGGGCGTACTGGATGCCGAGCCGGTCGTCTTCCTTGATGCCGATCGTCTCGAGCCCCTTGCGGTACCACTTCACGGCGAGCTGAGGGAGGCCCTTCTCGAGGAAGCACAGACCCAGCATCGCGCAGCACTCCACGGCGTGAAGCGGGTCCTTGGCGGCGAGCTGGAACTCGCCGATCGCCTCGTCGGTCAGGCCCATCTCCTTGTAGGCGATCCCGAGGTTGTAGTGGGTCTCGAAGTCCTCGGGGGAGAGCTGCTGCTCGACCCCCTTCTTGAAGTCGCGGAAAATCTCCTCGAGGGAAACCTCCCGCCCTTCCTCCGGAGGCACGATCTCGACGTCACGGCGTAGCTCGGTGTGGAGCTCGTCGGCGAAGTTGAAGAACTCCTGCTCGTCGGAGAAGAGACCCGAGTCGTCGACGGCCGGGGACCCGGCCGGGAAGACCTGCGCCGGCACGCTCGTCGACGGCGACTCGCGAACCATGTCTTCCGTCAGTGCCCTTCCCAGCTCGGCGTCGAGAACCGAGTCGAGGTCGTCGGAGAGGATGTCGTGCAGCGCCGCACGTGAGGCGTCAGAGCCCCCACGTCCTCCTTCGAGGCGCAGCCGCCGGGCGGCGAGCTCGGGATCTCCGGGGAAGCGGCCTTCGAGCGACTGGAGGCGCTCGGCGGCGTCGACGACCATCCCCTGTTCGAGGCAGAAGTCGAGCTCGGAAAGCTCCTCCGGAGATGGCCCGGCCGGAACCTCGACGGCGACCTCGAGATCGGGTGCCGCCGTCTCCGGCGGGGAAAAGTCCTGTCTGACGGAGAGCTCGCCGATCTCCTCCGAGATCTGAGCTTCGACGGGTTCGACCGGCACGATCTCAGGCTGCGACGGCTCCTCCGCCATCGCAGCAGGAGCAGGCGTCTCCGGAACGGCAGCCGGGACCGGGACAGGGGCCGGAGGAGCCGGCTTCCGGAACGAACGGAGGAATTCGTCGGAAAGGACCGGCTCGATCTTCGAAGGCTTCCCGGGCTTCGCCTTCGGCGCCTTCGCGCCGAGGAGATCCAGCTCGACGTCCTCGGGTCGGACGGTTCGGACCTTCTTCGACGGCGGGGCCGCCGGACCTTTCCCAAGGCCGAGGATATCTTCGGTCGACAGCTTCGGCCTGGCCTTCGGCCGGCCTTCGGGGACGATGGCTTCGTCCGGCCGGATGGCCTCGACAACTGCTTCGGGTTCTCCGACAGTCTCCGAAATCGGCGAGGGCTCCTCGACCGCCGGCCCCGCCAGCTCCGCAGCTGGCGCTTCTTCCGGCGAGAGTCCTTCAGCCGCCGGATCGGCCGATTCGAGATACGGCTCGCCCTCGGCAGGGGCCCCCACGAACGCCTCCGGTGCGGTTTCCAGCTCGACGGGCACGACAGCCGGCACGACGGCGGAGATCACTTCCGTCGGCGGCTCCTCCAACGCCTGGAGGTCGAGAACCGGGATCGCGTCCGGCTCGGCCGGCTCGACCAGTTCCGCCGGCGACTCCTCGACTTCCGACGAGACCTCTATCTCGGACGGCTCGTCCGGTGGAGCTGCGACAGCTGTCTCCGCCTCGTCTGCCTCTCCCGCCGTGAGCGCCTCGGCCTCAGCCTCCTCGAGGACGAACTCTTCAGCAGGTGGCGTGTCCACGGGGACCGGAGAGACTTGCGGTTCGGGCGAGATCTCCCGTAGAGGCTCGCCGAGAAGTCCCTCGAGACCGCGGATACGATCCTCGCGCCCGGTGGCTCCGTAGGCTTCGGCCAGGATCTCGGCCTGTTCGCGCGCCTCCGCGCGGCTTCCCTGTTCGAGGAAGAGCTCGAAGAGCTTCTCGCGGATCCTGAGGTTGTCCGGCACCCGTTCGATCCAGGGCCGGAGCTGGTCCACGGCCTTCTCGAGAAGCCCGTATCTCCGGAAGACGTCGGCCTCGACCAGGGCGTCGTCGAGCGCCGCGTCTCCCGACGTGGGTCGAGGAAGCGCTCCGAACGAGGCCGGACCATGCGCTTCCTCCTCCGGTTCCGGTTCCGGTTCCGCTTCCGGAAACAGAGTCGAGGGCCATGCCATCTCGGGCAGCTCGACGGACTCCAGGTGCGGAACCGGGAAAGACTCCGCGCCGAGAGCGACCCCGGGTCCGAAGCCCGGCGGTGGCTCGAGGGAGAGGTCGAGCGCTGAAAAGTCGACCAGAATCGGCGGTGCAACGGACTCAGGCGGGAGCACCGCCTGTTCGTGGAGCTCTTCGATCTCCTCGATCTCCTCGGCCCGGAAGGCGGGCTGAGGGTCCGCCGCACGAGCGGCCTCGGCCTGGCGCGCCTCGTAAGCATCGAGCGCCTCTGCCGCCGATACGGAGCCCCAGGAGGGCTCGAACTCGTCCGTGCGCTCAAAGGCGGGAGCACTCGCGGGAGGAACGATCAGCCCTCTCCGCGGTGTCGGCGGCGGAGCTGCGAAGCCCCGGGGTGGCGTCACCGGCGGGAGCGGCACCTCGGCGGCAACGACGGGACCCGGTGCTTCGACCACCTCTGCATCGTCGAGGTCGAACTCGAACTCGTCGACCGACTCGACAGCCTCGGGAGCCACGAAAGACGGCGGTGTCGGGGCCGGCGCGGGTTCCGTCCGCGGCGGAAGGGACTCGAAGCCCGAGAGCGAGACCTCCATTTGCCGGTCCATCGTCGACGGAGGGACGCGCGGAGGGACGACCGGCGCAACGGCCGCCTGGGGCTCGAGCTGGGCGAGACGGGAGCGGAACTCGGCGTTGTCCGGCTGGACGCGGGTGCAAAGGCGCAGGAGATCCGCAGCCTCGGCGACTTTCCCCTTCTTTCGATACAGCTCCGCAAGGGCGGACCGGAAGGGCAGGGCCGTTGCCTCGTCGCCAATTCCCGAGGCGATGTCGACGATCTTCTTGACGAGATCGTCGACATCGGGCGCGGCCCGCGCGATCGGGACGAGAAGGGCGAGCGCCTTCTTCGCCTCTCCCTTGCGGACCGCGGCGTCCGCGAGGGGGGCCGCCGCCAGCCACGCGAGATCGGGACGCCGCCCCTTGAGCTGAATCTTCACGACCGCAGCCAGGACGTCTTCGTTTTCCGGATCGACCGCGCGGGCTTTGTCGGAGAAGCTCCGCGCCTCGGCCATGTCGTTCGCGGCAAGTGCCGTCTCGGCGTAGAGAAGGAACAGCGGAACGGAGCGCGGGCTCGCCTCCAGCCCCTTGCGGAGCGCGGACCGTGCCGGCTCGATCGAGTTGATCGACAGCAGGAGGGGAACGAGGGTCCGCAGAATCTCGACGTTGTCCGGGGCCAGCTTCAGGGCCTTCTCGTAGACCCGGATCGCCTCCTCGTTCGCACCGCGCTCGGCGAGCGCCCCCGCGACGACCGCGTACTCCCGGAGCGCCTCGGGAATCCGTTTGGCCTGCGTGAAGAGGTCGGCGAGCTTCACGTGGAGCTGCAGGTTCTGCGGCTCGATGCCGACCATCTTCTGGTAGATCCCGATCGTGCCACCGAGGTTATCCTGCTTCAGGAGGTAGTCGGCGAGGACCTGGTAATTGCTCTTGGCTTCCATCCAGAGCTGCTGCTTGACGTACAGCTCCGCGAGTTTCTCGTAGATGTCGAGCCGGGCCGGGTCGAGCTTGTTGATCTTCTTGTACATCGCGATGGCCCGGACGTAGAAGCCGTCCCGGGCGTAGTACTCGGCGATGCGCAGGAAGTAGCTGATCGACTCGTCGTTCCTGCCGAGCCGGACGTTGAGGTCGCCGGCCTTGTTCAGGATGTTGATGTCGTTCGGGGTCTCCTCGAGGACCTTCAGGTAATCCCGCAGTGCGGCATCGACCTTCCCCTTCTGCAGCGACTTCTCCGCAGACGAGATGAGGGCTTCCCGCTTGGTGGCCACGGCTGATCTTCGCCCGATTCCTCAGGCCGCCGCAATGGTCGATGCGGTTCGGCCCGAAGAAAGGACCCCCGCAAAGCTCAGGCGGTGGTCTGGCGAGGGCCCGTGACGCCTCAGCGCAGCGAGGTGGGCGGCGCTTCCGTAGCCCTTGTGCGCGGCGAACCCGTACCAGGGCTGCGCGGCGTCCAGCCCGCGCAGGACGGCATCCCGCGACGTCTTCGCGAGGATCGAGGCTGCGGCGATGCACGCCACGGTAGCGTCACCCCGGACGACAGCCTTCTGGGAGATCGGCAGGCCCGGGATCGGGAAGCCATCGACGAGGACGAGATCGGGCTTCGTCCCGAAGGCGCCAAGGCCATCGAGGGCCCGCCGCATCGCCAGAAACGTCGCCGGAACGATCCCGAGGGCGTCGATCTCCGCGGCCGTGGCCGAGCCGACGCCCCACGCTACAGCCGCCTTCCTCACGCGCGGCGCGAGGTCCTCGCGCACCTCGGCCGAGAGGACCTTGGAATCGTCGAGTCCCGGGATGATCGTGGCGGCCGGCAGCACCACCGCGGCCGCGAACACGGGGCCGGCCAGCGCCCCCCGTCCGGCCTCGTCGAAGCCCGCGACGAGGAGCGCTCCACCGGCACGCGCCGCGTCCTCGGCCTCGAGGAGGGCGGCGACGCGCGCGTGCTCCCGCTCCACCGAGGAAGAACGGCCTTCCCGGCGCTCCGCCGCTGCGGTTCGGGTCGACGATCTCGGGGAGCCCGGTCGACGGTCCATCCCTCTCCTCGTCCGGCGGACGCGGCGTGCGCGTCGTGGGGGGGCCTTCGCCCCCGGAAGATCAGGCCTTCCGCTTTTCGGCGATTCGGGCGGCCTTGCCGCGAAGCTCCCTGAGGTAGTAAAGCTTCGCGCGGCGAACGATACCGTGGCGTTCCACTTCGATCTTGTCCAGGATGGGCGAGTGGACGGGGAACGTCCGCTCCACGCCGATTCCCTGGGAGATCTTGCGCACGGTAAAGGTCTCCCGAACGCCACCGCCGCTCCGGGCGATGACGAGACCGTTGAAG
>DIAY01000210.1:0-2856 GCA_002414905.1 Holophagales bacterium UBA5066
AGATGCGAGCTGCGGATCGCAGGTCCCCGGGACGCCGTGAAGGCCGTCTTCAGGCTGACCCGCCTGGACAAGGTCCTGCCGCTTCACGACACCCTCGAGGACGCCGTCGCGGCGATGGGGTCGAAGTGAGCGCTGGCCCGCCTGCTCCCGCCAGGACGACGGAGGAGCTGAAGGCGGCCATTCGCTGGCACGTAACCCACTCGCTCGGCAAGGTCTGGGAGGCCGCAACGCAGGGCGACCTCTTCCAGGCGCTCGGCCTCGCCGTAAGGGACGTGGCCTGGGAACGCCTTCTCGCCACGGAGAAACGCTACCAGGAGGCGGGCGCCCGCCGGGTCTACTACCTCTCGATGGAATTCCTCATCGGACGCTCCCTCACCGACTCCCTCTACAACCTCGGCATCTTCGAGGAGGTGAACGAGGCGCTCGAGGCGCTCGGCCACGACTTCAGCGAGGTTCGCGAGGAGGAGGTCGACGCGGGCCTCGGAAACGGAGGCCTCGGCCGCCTCGCCGCCTGCTTCCTCGACTCGCTCGCCACGCTCCATCTCCCGGGCTTCGGCTACGGCCTCTTCTACCAGTACGGCCTCTTCCGGCAGGAGATCGACAACGGCTACCAGAAGGAGCGGCCCGACCGCTGGCTCGACGCCGCGATGCCCTGGACGGTGGAGCGCCCCGAGGAGGCGGTCCTCGTCCCGGTCTACGGCCGCATCGTCGACACCGTCGACCGCAAGAGTCAGTACAACCCGATGTGGATGGACTGGAAGCTCCTCGTCGGCGTCCCGCACGAGATGCCGGTTGTCGGCTATGGCGGGGAGACGGTCAACGCTTTACGGCTCTACTCGGCCCGCGCCTCTGACGACTTCAATATGGAGTCGTTCAACTCGGGCGACTACGTCCAGGCGGTGCAGGAGGCCATCGGCTCGGAGACGATCTCGAAGGTCCTCTACCCCTCGGACAAGGTCCAGAAGGGCAAGGAGCTCCGGCTCCTGCAGGAGTACTTCTTCGTCGCCTGCGCGCTGCGCGACATCCTCCGGCGCTTCCTGCGGGAGGGGCATCCGATCGACCGCTTCTCCGACAGGATCGCGATCCAGCTCAACGACACGCACCCCGCCCTCGCCGTCGCCGAGCTGATGCGCCTCTTCGTCGACGAGCACGACATCGTCTGGGAACGGGCGTGGGAGATGACCGTCGCCACGCTCGGCTACACGAACCACACCCTCCTCCCCGAGGCGCTCGAGAAGTGGCCCCTGCCGCTCGTGGAGACGGTCCTCCCGCGGCACCTCCAGATCATCTACGAGGTGAACCGGCGCTTCCTCGACGAGGTGGCCCACCTCGCACCCGGCGACCAGGAGATCCTCTCTCGCGTCTCGATGATCGAGGAGGGAGAGCCGAAGCACGTGCGGATGGCGCAGCTGGCCGCCGCCGGAAGCCACTCGATCAACGGTGTCGCGGCGCTCCACTCCCGCCTCATCACCGAGAACCTCTTCCCCGACCTGCACCGGCTCCACCCGGAGCGGTTCAACAACAAGACGAACGGCGTCACGCCACGGCGCTGGCTCCTGAAGTCGAACCCCGGGCTCGCCTCGCTCCTGACCGAAGTGGCCGGTCCGGGCTGGGTCACCGACTACGGTCTCCTGCGCGAGCCGCTCGACCGCCTCGCCGAGGATGCGGCGTTCCAGGAGCGCTTCCGGCACGTGAAGCGGGAGAACAAGGTGCGCCTCGCGCGCGTCATCGCCGACCTGACGCGGGCACGCGTCGACCCCGACTCGCTCTTCGACATTCAGATCAAGCGAATCCACCTCTACAAGCGCCAGCTCCTGAACGCCCTCCACGTCGTTCACCTCTACTTCCGCATCGTGGAGGACGGCATCGAGCCGAAGGCGCCGAGGACGTTCGTCTTCGCGGGGAAGGCGGCCCCGGGATACTGGGTCGCCAAGCAGGTCATCAAGCTCATCCACTCGGTCGGCGAACGGATCAACCGCGACACGCGCGTGCGGGGTCTCCTGAAGTGCGTCTTCCTTCCCGACTACCGCGTCTCTCTCGCAGAGCGGATCATCCCGGCCGCCGACCTCTCCGAGCAGATCTCCACCGCCGGCATGGAAGCCTCCGGAACCGGCAACATGAAGCTCTCGATGAACGGCGCGTTGACGATCGGGACGCTCGACGGTGCCAACGTCGAGATCATGGAAGAGGTGGGCGAGGAGAACATCTTCATCTTCGGACACACCGCGGACGAGATCGAGGGCCTGAAGGGGTCCGGCACGTATCCGGCCCGGCAAGTCCTGGAGACCGACCCCCGGGTGAAGCGGGTCCTCGATGCGTTCCAGACGCCCCTCTTCGCTCCGTTCGAGCCCGGGATTTTCTCGTGGCTCGTCGAGCACGTCGTCGAGAACCCCGATCCCTACTTCCACCTCGCCGACTTCGACGCGTACGCCGCCGCCCAGGAGCGGGTCTCGTCGCAGTGGGCCGACCCGGCGGGCTGGACTCGCAAGGCGGTCCTCAACGTCGGCCGGATGGGCAAGTTCTCCTCCGACCGGACGATCCGGGAATACGCCCGGGACATCTGGAACCTCGAGCCCGTCCCGCCGGGCGGGAACGTGCCGCGTTAGCCCGGTATTTCGGCTCCACGGGCGTTCAAGGCACAATCGGGTGTCCCGGAGGAGTCCCATGTCGAAACCGACGCCCCGCCGCCGCAAGGCGGCTTCTGTGGCCGCCTCGAAAGCGCCCGCCGCCCGCGCTGAGCGTCCCGCCGCCCCGAAGGCCTCTGGTGTCCCCGTGAAGCGCGCTGCCGCACCTCGCAGGAAGCCCGTTGCCGCGGCCAGGGCGCCACGGGCCGCCCCGAGGGAGGCCGTCGCCGCG
>DIAY01000210.1:2996-11270 GCA_002414905.1 Holophagales bacterium UBA5066
CTCTGGACGAGCTCGCCGTCCCGCTACATCGCCCGGATGAGCGCCGTCACGGGACGCGAAGTCCTCCGCCCCATCGACCCCGACGAGCTCCTCATCCAGGCCCATCGCGACCGCAACCCGCTCGAGGTGACCGCCCAGTTCCTCGCCAGCCGGCTCGTCCAGGTGACGGGCAACGAGGACTCCGTCCGCGACGCGATGAAGAAGATCAACGCGCTCGGGATGCGGATGGCTGGACGGCTCGGCCGGATGACCGGCTCGAAGGCGGTCGAACGCGGCGCACGGCAGATGATCGGCGTCGTCGACCGGGAGGTCTTCTTCCGGTTCCGGGAAGCGACCCCCGTTTCCGAACGGGAAGTGAAGGCCCGGATCGCAAGGCTCCAGACCGCCGCCGGGGAGAAGCTGGCCGCCCGGGGCCGCAGCCCGAAGCTCCGCGTCCTCCTCACGGGGGCCACGGGTTTTCTGGGCCAGGAGATCCTGGCCCAGGCCGCCTCCGACGGGCGAATTGCCGAGATCGTCTCGGTCGTTCGCCCGCAGACGGTGCGTGACCCGAAGACGAAGGAAGTTCTCCGGGTTCTGTCACCCACCGACCGCGGCCTCCTGCTCCTCTCGCGGATCGGTATCGGCGGGCGCGCCGCGAGGAAGTTCCGCTTCATCGCCGGCGACATCGAGAAACCGCTCCTCGGGATCGGCGAGAAGGACCTTGCGACCCTCGAGAAGACGGTCACGCACGTCGTCCACTGCGCGGCCTCCGTCTCCTTCGACGACACCTACGAAAGCTCGTTTCGGGCGAACGTCCTCGGTGCCAAGAACGCCCTCGCCTTCTCCCTCCGCCTTCAGCGGGCAAAGGGGTCGCGGTTCATCCTTCACGTCGCCATCGAGACCTCCTACATCCACGGGCGCAAGAAGCGTTCCATGGCTCAGGAGAGCGCGCTCGTCTTCCCCAAGAACTTCTACAACAACTTCTACGAGCTGACGAAGGCGATGGCCTCGATGGAAACCGACCAGCACATGGTCGTCGACGGCCTCCGGGTCATCCAGCTCCTTCCCGCCATCGTCATCGGCGACTCGCGCACCGGCAACAACCGGGGTGACACGAAGGTCGTCAACGCCCCCGTGAACGCCTTCGGCCGGGCGCAAGAAGCGCTCGACGTGCTGCGGTCGACGCCGTTCGGCGAGACAAAGGCGGCGGCCATCGCCTCGATCGCGATGGTCTTCCCCGCCGACCGCTCCGCCGAGCTGAACCTCGTCACCGTCGACCGGGTCGTCGAGGGGATCCTCGCCTCCCTGACACGCCCCGAGGCGATCGGCGCACGGGTCCACCTCGCCACGGACAACCGGATCCGGACCGAGGACATCCTCAAGATCGAGAAGGAAGAGCTCGGGGTGAGCGTGCGACTCACCGACCCGACGCTCTTTCGCAACGTCACGCTCCCTCTCATCACGACAATCCTGAAGAGGGCGAACGAGCCGCGGCTGGCCAGCGCGCTCGAAAAGCTCGGGACGATCTTCGGCGGGTACGGCGAGTGGGGCCAGCCGATCCACAAGGTCGGCAACGACGTGCGGATCCTCGGGCTTCCGCTCCGGCGACCCAACACCCACGACGCTTTCCGGATGCTCTGCCGGCACAACAAGCTCGTCCAGGAGTTCGGAAAGGTGAAGGACCCCGACGAGATCGCCCGCCGCGAGCGGGTCTGGACCGAGGCGCTCGGCCGGATCGAGAAGGAGTCGGGCAGGCAGGCTTCCTCGCTCGAGGCCGGGGAGTTCCGGCGGCGGATCGGCGAGATCCTCGATCTGAAGGCGTTTCAGCCGAAGTAACGCGAAACTTGCGCCCAAAGAGGTTCAGAATCCGGCGGTGCCCGAGCTCCGCCGGATCGTCCACGTCGACATGGACGCCTTCTTCACCTCCGTCGAGCAGCGCGACGACCCCTCGCTCCGCGGACGGCCCGTCGCCGTAGGTGGCGATGCCGCGCGGCGCGGCGTCGTGGCGGGAGCGAGCTACGAGGCGCGCGCCTTCGGCGTCCATTCCGCGATGCCGATGGCGCAGGCCCTCCGCCTCTGCCCGAAGCTGGTGGTCGTCCGCCCCGACATGGCGCGGTACAAGGCCGTCTCCTCCCGGATCATGGCGATCTTCAGGAGCGTGACACCCCTCGTCGAGCCGCTCTCGGTCGACGAGGCGTATCTCGACGTCACCGAGAACGCCTGGGGCGAGGCGCTCGGCATGGCGGTCGCCCGCCGGCTGAAGGCGGCGATCCGCGAGGCGACGTCTCTCACCGCCTCGGCCGGTGTCGCCCCGAACAAGCTCCTCGCCAAGATTGCGAGCGGCTGGAAGAAGCCCGACGGCCTCACCGTGATCGCTCCCGAGCGGGTCGAGGCTTTTCTGGAGAAGCTTCCCGTGGAGGCGATCTGGGGTGTCGGTCCCGCGACCGCGAAGCGCCTCCACGAGGTCGGGGTCGTCCGCACCGTCGACCTGAGGACGGCCGACCCCACCCGGCTGCGGGAGGTCGTCGGGCGCTTCGCCGAGACCCTCGTCCGCCTCGCGCACGGCGTCGACGAGCGGCCCGTCGTCCCGAACCGGGCGGCGAAGTCCTGCGGCGCCGAGGAAACCTATGCGGAGGATCTGACCTCGCTCTCCGAGATCGAGGCCGAGGTCGACGACCTGAGCCTGCGCTGCGCCGCGTGGCTCGGGCGCAAGAGCCTCTTCGCGCGGACGGTGACGGTCAAGATCCGGTACGCCGGCTTCGTCACCGTGACGCGAAGCCAGTCGCGGCCAGAGGGGACGCGAGACGGGACCGAGATCTCCTCGCGGGCGCGGGCGCTTCTCGCGAAGACGGAAGCGGGGCACCGGCCGGTGCGTCTCGTCGGCGTCTCGGTCCACGGCTTCTCTTTGACTTCCGTCGTGATCCCGGCGCCCAGCGAGGACGGGCCACAGCTGAAACTGCCGTTTGACGGCGGTTCCTGAGACAGCGGGTGGCTCTCCGTTGACTTAAGGCCCTGAGTCCTCCGACACGAGCGTCCACGCAGCCCACGCAACCTTCCATCGCCCGTCTTCCGGGACGAAGTTCATCTCGAACTTCACTTTCGCCGAGCGCGGGAGCATCCCTTCGAGGGAGCCGAGCTTCCGTGGCGCACCGTTGAAGTTCGCGGTGAAGGTGGCGCGAGCGAGGTCGGGCTTGCGATCGATCTTCACGTCGGAGAACGACGTCGAGATCCGCTCGTAGGCTGCAAAGTAACGACGGATCGTCTGGAGGGCCGCTATGCGATCGGAATGGTCGGCATCGGCGTAGGCCGTCGCAAGGAGCTTGCCCGCGGCGTCGGCGTCGCGGTCGTCGGCCGCCGAAGCGAGCTCGTCGAGCGCCGCGTGGACCGGGTCCGTTTCCTTCCGGCAGGAGACGGCTGGGACGAGAAGAAGGGCGGCGAGGACCGCAACGAGGATCTGCACGTCAGCGGGTCAGCCCATCAGGGCGGTGACGACGCGGAAGGCGACGAAGGCACCGACCCAGGCGAGGATGCTCATGTAGGAGAACTGAAGGATGGGCCAGGTCCAGCCGCCGGTTTCACGCCGTACGACCGCGATCGTCGACATGCACTGCATGGCGAACGCGAAGAAAACGAGGAGGGCGACGGCGCCGGCGGGCGTCAGATCGTGGCGGAGCGCTTCCTGCAACCCCTTGCTGTGAGCGTCCCCTTCCATGCCGTAGATCGTGCCGAGGGTTCCGACGATCACCTCGCGGGCTGCGATGGAGCTGACGAGACCGATGCCGATCTTCCAGTTGAACCCGAGGGGCGCGATGACCGGCTCGACGACCCGGCCGATCGTCCCGGCGAAGCTGTCGGCGATCCGGGGAGCCGCACCGTCTTTCAGCGGGACGTGCGCCAGTGCCCAGAGGACGATCGACGTGACGAGGATGACCGTTCCGGCCCGGTGCAGGAAGATCTTCGCACGGTCGAGGAGCCGCAGGCCGAGGCCGCGAAGGGTCGGCATCCGGTAAGGAGGCATCTCGAGGACGAACGGCGTCTTCTCGCTCTGCAGCACCGACGACTTCAGGGCGCGGGCCGTCACGACGGCCGCCACGAAACCGAGGAGATAGAGGCCGAGCAGCGCGGCGGCGCGGGTGCCGAGGAAGGGACCGACGAGAGGCCTCTCCGGGAGGAACGCCGCGATGATCAGCGTGTAGACCGGCAGGCGGGCCGAGCAGGTCATGAACGGAGCGATGAGGATCGTCGCGATCCGGTCGCGTTTGTTCTCGATGACGCGCGTGGCCATGATCGCCGGCACGGCGCAGGCGTAGGCCGAGAGGAGGGGGATGAACGATTTGCCCTGCAGGCCGGCTTTCGCCATCGTCCGATCCGCGATGAGGGCGGCGCGCGCGAGGTATCCGGAGTCCTCCAGGATGCCGATGAAGAGGAAGAGCAGGAGGATCTGGGGGAGGAAGACGATGACCGAGCCGACACCCGCCCAGACGCCCTCGACGAGGAGCTGGCGGAGGACGCCGGCGGGAAGGACTGCCCCGAGCCAGGCGCCGGAGGCGCCGACCGCGCGGTCGATGAGGTCCATGAGGGGTGTCGCGGCCGTGAAGATCGTCTGGAAGACGGCGACGACGACGACGAGGAAGACGAGCGGGCCCGCGACGGGATGCAGGAAGACGGTGTCGAGCCGGTGCGTCCAGAGCGGGGGCGCGGGAGCCTGGTACTTCGCCGCCTCGCCCAGGCTCGCAGCCCACGCGCGACAGCGGGGGAGGTCGGTGAGGGCGGGCAGGAGATCCATCGGGCGGGGAACTCCGATCCGCCCGCGCAGGAACTGCAGGACCGTCTCGTAGCCTTCACCGCTCGCCGCGCTGATGAGGGCGACCGGCACGCCGAGGCGGAGGGCGAGCGATTCGGGATCCACGTCGCCGCCGCGCTTCTCCAGCTCGTCGGCCATGTTCAGGACGATGAGCGTCGGCAGGCCCAGCGCGAGGATCGGCGCCGCCAGGACGAGGTGGCGGCCGAGGTTCGTGACGTCGAGGATGAGGAGGATCGTGTCGGGTCTGGGGACGCCCGGCATCCGGCCCATCAGGACGTCGTGCGTCACCTGTTCGTCCTCCGAGCGGGGGGAGAGGCTGTAGACGCCGGGAAGGTCGATGATGTCGACCTCCGCCGCATCCTCGAGCTTCAGCTTCCCGAGGTGCTGCTCGACCGTGACGCCCGGGAAGTTCGCAACCTTCTGCCGCAGACCCGTGAGGCGGTTGAAGAGCGTCGACTTGCCGGAGTTGGGCGGACCGACGACGGCCACGACGCGGGAGGGCCGGGGGCCGGCGGCTGGAAGAGAGTCTTTGCCGGGCGGTGAGTCCGCGAGCGCCGGGGTGCCGGCCGGAGTGGTCACGATGCGCTCGCAGCGTCCTTCTTCGGAGCCGGGCGAACGTGGAGGCAGGCCGCCGTCTCGCAGCGGAGCGCCACCTCGGTGCCGTCGACGCGGAAGACGCGCGGGTCTCCGCCCGGAGCGCGGAACGAGGCGGCGATCCGGCTCCCGGGAAGGAACCCGAGCTCCATGAGCCGCTGGGAAATGTCCGCGGGGAGATCGATCCGGTCGAGGATGGCTTCCTCTCCCTTTCGGAGGTCGAGGAGGGTGGCGGGGTGGCGCGTATGAGGCATGTTCAGGGCCGGCGAGAGATGAAACGCGATCTCAGGCACCGGACAGGATGCACTCGCCGTGGCGGCGCGTCAAGGTGAGGGAAGCGCGTTCGGGAGGTGCCGGGTCCAGGCGCTTTGGAAGGCCCGGACAGGTCGTCCGCCGGAAGGGGGACGGGCATTCTCGAGGCTCGCGGGCCGGCCGGCCGCGGCCGGAGCCGAAAGATCGCGGGGCCGGCTGGCCGGCCCCGCGACCCGGTGACTACTTCTTTGGGGCGGCGGCCTTCGGCATGATGTCGAGAAGCTCGACGTCGAAGATGAGCGTGGCGCCCGGCTTGATCTTCGGGGCCGAGCCGGCGTCGCCGTAGGCGAGGGCCGACGGGCAGACGAGCTGTGCCTTGCCACCCTTCTTCATGAGCTGGACGCCTTCCTGCCAGCAGGGGATCACGCCCCCGAGCGTGAACTCGGCGGGCTGGCCGCGCTGGACGGAGCTGTCGAAGACGGTCCCGTCGACGAGCTTGCCGGTGTAGTGGACCTTCACCGTGTCGCTCGGCACGGGGCTCGGCCCGGAGCCGGCCGCGATCTCGGTGTAGATGAGGCCGGAGGGCTTCTTCTGGGCCCCCTTGTCGGCGGCCGCCTTCGCAAGATACGCCTCGGAAGCGACCTTCTCCTTCGCGGCGACGGCGCTGGTGCGCACCTGCGCGAAGGCCTGGATCTTCGGACCGTACTCCTCCAGCGAGACCTTCTTGTCCTTGCCGAGCGCTTCGTCGGTCATGCCGATCTTGAGCATGTCGAGGTCGGCTGCCGAGAGCTCGAGCCCGGCGAGGTTGCGGCCCATGACGATCCCCATGGCGTAGAGGACCTTCTCGTCGTCGGTCTTTGGCTCGACGGCGGCGGGGGTGGTGGCTGCCGGAGCAGTTGCGCCGGCGTCCTTCTGGCACCCTGCAAGGAGCAGGGCGAGGGCGAAGGCCGGAACGGCCGACGTGCGGTTGCGGAACATCGAGGACTCCTTTCTTGGTGGCTCGGTGTCCGCAAGAGAGAGCCCGAACGGGCCGCCCGCGGGCGAGCGTCGACGGATCCTACGCGGAATGCGCCGCGCCGGGTATCCGGGATTTTTCTCGAAAGAACGAACGGTCGTGCTATTTTTCTTGTTCATGGGAAAGGGCGAAGCGACCCGCGAGACCATCCTGAGGCACGCGGTCGGTCTCGCGAGCCGGGTCGGGCTGTCGGGCCTGTCGATCGGCCGTCTCGCCCAGGAGCTCGACCTCTCCAAGAGCGGGCTTTTCTCGCACTTCCACTCCAAGGAGGCGCTCCAGATCCAGGTCCTCGAATACGGCGCCGCCCGGTTCGTCGAAGGCGTCGTCAGGCCCTCCCTCGCCGCTCCCCGGGGCGTTCCCCGCATCCAGGCGCTCTTCGACCGCTGGCTCGCCTGGTCGCAGTCGGACCCCTCTTCGGGAGGGTGCTTTTTCGTCGCGATGGTCACCGACCTCGACGACCGCCCCGGCCCGAGCCGCGACCTCCTCGTGACGCTCCAGAGGAACTGGATGGATTTCCTCGCCGACGTGGTGAGGTCGATCGTCCGGGAGGGGCAGTTCCGCCCTGAAACGGACCCGGAGCAGTTCGCCAACGACATGTACGGCGTGATGCTCGCCTACCACCACGCCTCCCGCCTCCTCGACGACCCGGCCGCTGAGGTCCGCGCCCGGCGCGCCCTCGGCACGCTGGTGGACGCCTGCAGAACGGCGGACTCCTGAAAGGACACCGATGAGCGCCGACCTTCCCGACTCCGGGATCCGCTCCAACGTTCCCCCGCGCAAGCGGTTCCGCTTCGCACTCCCCTTCCTCCGCAGGGCGGACCGGACGGCCGCCGCCGAGCCCCGGGTCGCCAGGTGCGTGGCGTGCTCTCGGGCGGGCTGCCCGAACACCGTCCTGGACGAGTGGGAGGAGTCGGGTCTCCTCTGCTCGGAGTGCGCCCTCGAGGAGGAGCTGCGCGACCGCGAGGCGCGGTGGGACCGCATGTACCCCGGCCGCTGAGCCTGTTCCTCTCCCCGCAAGCCCACTTCCCTGACAGATTCGCGATTGCGCCATCGGAGCGCGACTCGAAGACGCCCCGGAGCCTTCCCGGGGCCAGGGAGGGTCGATGAACATCAACTGGGACCAGATCCTGCAATCCGTCACCCAGACCGCGACGAACGTCGGTCTGAAGCTCCTCGGGGCGCTGGCGGTCTTCATCGTCGGGCGCTACCTCATCCACCTCGCGGTACGGCTCGTCTCGGTCGCGCTCGAGAAGCAGAAGGTCGATCCGACGATCCTGCGGTACGTCGCCTCGATCATCAGCGTCTCGCTGAATGTCCTTCTCGTCGTCGCGATCCTCGGCTACTTCGGCGTGGAGACGACGTCGTTCGCCGCCCTCGTCGCCGCGATGGGCATTGCCATCGGCGCCGCCTGGGCGGGGCTCCTCTCGAACTTCGCGGCCGGCGTCTTCGTCATCGTCCTGCGTCCGTTCAAGGTGGGCGACTTCATCCAGGCCGGCGGGATCACCGGGACCGTCGTGAGGATCGGCCTCTTCGCCACCGAGATCCTGACCCCCGACAACGTTCACACGATCGTCGGGAATACCAAGGTCTTCGGCGACAACATCATGAATTACTCCGCCTCGGAGTACCG
>DIAY01000297.1 GCA_002414905.1 Holophagales bacterium UBA5066
TCCGGGGACTGAGCGGCCGGAAGCGATCCAAGCGCCGGAATCGTCACGTTCACCACGGCTTCGCCCGGCTTCCCGGCGAGGTCGAGATCGTAGTAGCGGTAGACGAGCTGGAGGTTCGCGGGGGTCGAGGTGCCGTTCGCGATGTTCAGCGCCGTCCGGTAGCTCGTCTCGTAGGCGCCCGTCACACGGACGACGCCGGGGACGATGAGCGCGCGGAACGCGCCCGAGCCGACCCGCCGCCCCTTCACGAGGCTGAAGCTGTTCGAAGCGTTGTCGATGACCGAGGCGACGGGAACGACTCGACCAGTACCAGCCGTCACCTTCACCGAGACCGAGCCGAGGTCGAGGTTCGGCAGGCCGGCCGCAGCCGCCACACCGTCGATCTGCACGCGGCTGAACGGCGGAACGTCAATCCCGCTGACCTCCCCCGAAGAAGTGCCGTTGGCGTCCTTCACCGTCACGGTCGCCGTGGCTCCCTCGCGCGAGACGTTCGCGAGGATGAGGTTCGTACGACCCTTCGCGCTGGAAACGATGCCGGGCACGACGGCCTCGCCGCTCGAGGCGGTAACTCCGTCCGTAGCGGAGACGGCGGGCATCTCCGCGCCGAAGAGGAGCGCCGGGTCACCACCCGTGCTCGACTCCGTCCTGGAGCGGAGGCTGAAAGCGCCCGCGAAGCGGCTGCGCAGCTCCACCATGCCCGTCGAGCCCTCCGGCAGCCCGAAGATCGTCGAGAGCATCGAGGAGTACCGCAGCGTCCTGTTCGCCTTGACCGTTGTCCTGGCGAGGAGGACCCCTGCGTCCGACGTTCCCTTCTTGCCGGCCGGCGTGTACCAGAACTCCACCGGAAGATCGTCCACGTTCGTGTCGTTCCGGAGCCAGCCGTCCGAGGAGAAGAACGCCCCATGGAGGCCGGGCCCTTCGACGGCCGAGGCGACGAAGAACGAGCCCGGCGACTCGTCGAGCCCNNGCGCGGTCGACCTTCACCGTCAGGACGAGCTGACCGTTCGAATCGAACTTCAGGCCGCCGGCCGGCTGGTCGATGGTGACCCACGAAGGTCTGCGGGAGACCTCGAGCTCGATCGTCTGCCCCGCCTGCGGAGGCGGAGTGATGTTCACAGAGAGCGTCATCGGGAGCGGGGTCTGCCCCGTCGGCGCCGAGAAATTCAGCTTCGAGGCCGCCGCGCGGAAGATCGTTCCCGCGGGCGGCGGATTCGAGCTCGAGACGAGGATCTCCACGCTCGAGCCGATCGCGGTCGAACCGTAGGTCGCAAAGAGCGTCGCCACGCGGCGGCCGGCACTCGTCTTCACCGACTCAACCGGCGTCACCGTCACGCAGCCCGTCTCACCCGCCTTGATCGTCAGCGCGGCCTTGTCCAGGGTGAACGCGGCGGCGTCCGTGCCGGAGAGCGAGAGCGCCAGGGCGGCGTCTGCCGTCGAGTAGACGGCATTCAGGTAGCAGTACTTCGCCGTCGGCGTCGTCGCCCCCGAACCGATGCGGTAGAACATCGCGGCAGGGAACGTCGTGGTGGAGACGACCGTCGGCGGCCGCTCGACCGTCGAGCTCGCCACGTTCGACCAACTGCTCGTGAGCACCGTCGCGCACTGCTTGACGGTACTCACGCGCGCGTAGAGCTTGCCGCTCGACGGAACTGTCCCGACCCAGTGAACGATGAAATCCGAGACCGCCTGGTAGGACCACACCGTCCCCCCCGCGAAGCTCTCGGTCGACGAGACCTGCACGTCGTAATAGTCGATCCGCGGGTCGAGAGTCGGGTCTGCCGTCCAGGAGACGAAGAGGTTGTTCCCGAGCCTCACCGTATCCGGGAGGGTCATTACCGGCGTGCCCGCGGGGCCGGTGCATGCCACGGGATAGACGGTTACGACGGAGGCCGTCGTCGCGAAGTTCTCTGCACCCGTCACGCCCGGAGCGACGGCGTCGTCTACGTCCTGGACCGTCGCCCGCACGTAGTACTTGCCAGGCTCCGCGAACGTGTGAACGGTGTTCGCGAAGGTCACCCCGTCCCCCGAGGTCGGCAACGCGGAGGTCCCGTCGTCGAAGTCGAGCTGGGCCGGGCTCTTCGCCCTCCCCCTGGTCATCTTCAGTCCCAGGGTCACGGCACTGCCCACCTCGACCGTCGCCGGCACCGGTGTCAGGGTCGGGACGATGTCCGTCAGGACCGAGATGAGCTGCGAGATCGAAGACGTCTCGACGACGCTGTTCACGGTCCGGGTGACCTTCAGGGACACCGTGTAGCGCCCCGGCGCCGAGTAGGCATGGACCGGGTTCGGGACGTTCGAGAGGGCGGGGCCGTCGCCGAAGTTCCACTCCCAGGTCTGCGGCTTCCCGCGCGAGCGGTCGGCGAACTGCACTGCCCCGCCCTTGTACGAGGGATTCGGGAAGTAGAACGCCGCCTGAAGGCCCTCTGGCGTCTCGGGCGTGTAGAGCCACGAGGCACCGTCGATGTCATCGGTCCCGAGGCCCGTAGGCAGCGTCGCCCCGAACGTCGTCACCATCACGCCCCGGATGTTGTCGGTCGGGTCGACGTCGTTCGCGTTCTGAGAGACGTCGGAGTTCGAGAGACCGAGCGTGTTGCCGAGACCGTGGAGAAGAACGGCGTAGAAGAGGTCCGTCGGATAGACCGGGCACTCCGTCCGGCGCACCCACACCTGTCCGGCCTTGATCGTCTTGTACGACTCGTTCTTCCACGGGTTCGAGGAGCCGTCCGTCAGCCAGGCGCCGATCGCGAGGACTCCCGCTCCGCCGCAATTCAGCGCAGCCCCGGTCTCCGCCGTGTCGTCGAAAGCGACGACGACCTGGCCCGAGTTCACGGCCGAGGTCTCCGGGCAGCTGCTCGCGATCCCCGAGGGAGCGCCGTAGAAGATCTCCGCGCCCTTCGCCACGAACGGAACGTTCGACCACTCCGTAGCCGCCTGGACGAGCTCCTCGAGACCGCCTCCGAGCACCCCTCCCTGACCGGCGCTGGCCGGCAACACGTCGCAGGCGCTCACAGACGCCGACGCCGAGGGGTTCCAGCGGGCCCGCTGCCCGTTCCAGCTCGAATCCCAAAGGACTGAAAGGCCGCGCGTCTCGCGCACCGGGGTCGTCTTTCCATGCGCCTCGCCCACGCAGGAGCTCAGCTCCACCGGGTTGTCCCCGGCTTCGCGAATTGCCGCGATGACCATGTCGAGCCGCCGCATCGGCTCGAGCTCGGCCCGCATCGCGCCGTCGGCGCCCTTCACGGCCACCGGCCGCGCGTTCTTCTCCGAGAAGGAGAGCCGCGTCACCCAGCGCGTACCGGCTTCGTCCTTGACGACGTCGAAGGCCCCGAGCGACTGCTCGACCACGGCGTAGCGCCCGTCGTCGCGCGGCGAGAGAAGGAGAAGGTAGAGCCGTCCCGCCTCGAACCGCGGCACGTCGGGAACGACGAGCGTCTTCCCTCCTCCGAGGTCGCCGCCGAGGACGCCGACCTCCACCTCGCGCCCGAGACCGCCGCGAAGCGCCTCGATCACCTCGAAGCGCGTCCGGGTCTCCACGAGCCCCGAAGAGAGCGACCCCGTCTCCGACGCCACGGCCCTGACGAGCGCTGCCGCAGGGGCGCGTCCGACGAGCTCCGCGTCCCCGATCGGAGCGTAGACCGCGGCAGGGGCAACCGTCGCCACCAGTGCGGCGGCGATCATCAGGGCGAGCGTGCTGAGCCTTCTGGCTGACCGTCTCATCAGGACCTCCGTGCGGACACTGGCGGGCATAACGAAGTCATCCCGGCCGGGCCGGGATGGCTTCCAGTTCGGTTCAGTTCGGTCGGGCCGGCGAGATCGGCGGCTGCGTCGGGGCCGGCGTCGGGATCGTCCCGCTCACAGGCGCCTGCCCGCCGATCACCAGCGGCGGATTGTCGAGACGCATCGACGACGACGTCGTCGAACGTCCGGCCGGCTTCTCCGCCGGTGCTGCCGCTGCCGTCGTTCGGTTCATGGCAAGGGCGTCGGTGCAGGGCGGAAGCGACTTCAGGTCGCCGTTCGACGCGATGAAGGCGACGACCCCGGCGCACGAGAACCCGGCCGGCACTGCCGTCTGGGCCGTGCCCGTCTGCCCCACGACGAGGTTCTTCGCATAGGCCAGCTCGTCGGCCGAGAGCGTCACCGGGCAGGAGGCCGAGACCGGAACCTCCACCGGGGCGCTCGAGGCGGCCTTCCCGTCCGAGTCCTTCAGGACGATGCGGTATCGAACCGCCGTCGCCTCCGGCGCGGGCACGGGAAGCACGGCCCAGTAACCGTTCGGCGTGCTCGTGCGGCGCAGCTCGAGGAACGACTCTTCCTTCGCGCCGGAACTGCGGAAGTAGAGCCGCGCCATCGTCACCTGCCCGGCGCCCGCCCAGGTGGCCACGACCTTCGCGTTTCCCGTGGTGGGAACGCAGTGCAGCGGCTCGTGAGAGAGCTGCCCCGCCGGCGCGGCGCTCACCGCGACCGAACCTGCGACCAGGACCGAGGCGAAAAGGGCGTTTCCGAGTCTCATGGAACCTCCTGACAGATAAAGACGCCGTACACGAGAACAGCTGACCACATTTTGAACACTACTCGATGACGTGCTGGAAAGCAACCGTTTTAGGCGCAGGAGCCCGGCCCATCCGGCCCGTCTACATCTCGCTCCGGATCCTCTTGGCGTAGTAGTCGACGTACGGCGTCGACTTCAGACGGGGAAGGGCCCTCTCGGCGAGCGCCTTCGCCTCTTTCTTCTTCCCTGTCTCGAAGAGGGCGATCGCCGCGTAGAACATCGGGGCGTCCTCGCCCTCCTGGAACGGCGCGAGCGAAGCTCCCTGCTCCGCCGCCAGGCGATAGTCCTTCGCGAGAATCGCCGCCTCGAGGAGCGCCTTTCGCACCGCGCGCCCCGAGCCCGGCCCCGCGAGCGGCGTCAGGAGACTCTTCGCCGCAACCGCCTGGTTCCCGGCCACGAGCGTCCTCGCTTCGGCGACCGCCGCCGCCTCCCTCGCCTCCCGAGGCGAGACATTCGGCGTGGGAGTCGCGG
>DIAY01000002.1 GCA_002414905.1 Holophagales bacterium UBA5066
GGGCAGAAGGGGGTCTGGTCTACACTCTACACTCTGCGAGGGGGTCGCCAGGCACCGCTGGGGAACGAGCTCTGGCTCGTCGCGGCGCTAGCTCGCCTTGCTCCGCGCGAGCTTGCGCAGCGCGGCGAGCCCTTCACGGTCCCAGCGTCCCTCGTCATCCTTCGGGGTCTCGAGGATCTTCGGGACATTCTCGAAGGCGGGCTCGGTCATCAGGTTCGCGAAGCCTTTCGTGCCGATGGTGCCGTGCCCGATTCGCTCGTGGCGGTCGACGCGGCAGCCACGTTCCTTCTTCGAGTCGTTCGCGTGGATGACCTTCACGAGGCCGAGGCCGCAGGCGGTGTCGAGCTCGTCCAGGGTCTTTCGCCAGCCGTCCCTCGAGACGAGGTCGTACCCGGCGGCGTGGACGTGACACGTGTCGAAGCAGAGGGCGAGGCGCGGGCGGGAGTCGGCCCGGGCCAGGATGGCGCCGAGCTGGGCGAAGTCGTGGCCGAGGGAGGCGCCCTGGCCCGCCGCCGTCTCGAGGAGGACGGTGGCCTTCGAGGAGGGGGCCTTCGCCGCCGCCTCGTCGAGGCCGCGGGCAATCCGGTCGAGGCCCTCTTCCTCGCCGTCGCCGCCGTGCGAGCCGGGATGGAGGACGAGAAACGGGATGCCGTTCGCGTCGCAGCGGCCGATTTCGTCGACGAGCGCCTCGACGGAGCGGGTGCGAACGACGGGATCGGGCGAAGCGAGGTTGATGAGGTAGGCGGAGTGGGAGACGAGAGGAGCGAGCCCGGCTGCATCTGCGGCGCATCGAAAAGCCGCGGCCTCAATGGGGTCGACAGGCTTGCCGGCCCATTGATTCGAGTTCTTCGTGAAGACCTGGAGAGTCCGGCAGCCGGCCGCGACAGCCCGTTCGACGGCCCGGGAGAGACCGCCCGCCGCGCTCATGTGGGCTCCGACGAGGGGGCCGGCGCCCGCAGGGCGCTTCGTCACCCCTCCCTCGACCGTGAGAGGCCCTTCTTCCGGAAGTGCATCGTCAGGTTCTTGGAGAGGGCGACCTGCTTGGCGTAGTTGAGGCTGAAGACGGCCGCGGGAAACCCGCTGGCGAAGAGAGGAACGGACACGAGAGAGAAGAAGATGTGCTGCGCCTTCTCGCGCGGCGTGTACTCGGGGTTCTTCAGGTCGGAGACCTGCTGGTAGTGCTTTCCGATGCTCCGGTAGACATCGCCGAGGACCTTCGTAAAGCCCATCTCCGAGCCCCACGAGAGGCATTCGCCGCGTCGGACGGACGCGAGGAACTCCTGCCAGGTCCCTCCGGGCGCCATCGTGAAGACCGAAGCGATGGGGGGATAGGTGTGGGCGTCGGAGCCGCCCACGAGGGCGAGATTTCCCCTCTTCTCCTTCGCCACGACCATCAGGTCCTCGACGAGGGCGTTGTGCTGGTAGGCCATCGAGCCGTTCTTCACCTCGAACACGTCGAAGAGAGTGAGCATCGTCTCGAAGAAGACCTCGGGAGCCTGGCGCATCCGGTACGACTGGAAGAGGTGGTTGGCGGAGTACAGGAGGTTCTCGGCCCGCAGGTAGTCGACGAGCTCGAAGATGCTCCGGCGCTTCCGGTCGATGACGGCATGCTGCTGCCGGGTCAGGCCGAAGACGTTGACGTGGATCCGGTGACCCGTCTTCGGGAACCAGGTCTCCACCTCGACCGAGACGAAGAAGTCGGTGAGGTCGGGGTGGCGATCCTGGAATCTCAGGCAGCCCTCGACGGTGTCGTGGTCGGAGAAGGTGACGAAGTCCATCCCGCGGGCTTTCGCGAGCCGGTAGACCTCCTCCGGGTTGTTGTAGGAGTCGTGGCTGTTGGCCGCCTTGAAATACTTGAAGATGGACGCGTTGGTGTGGACGTGGAGGTCGGCTCTCGAGAGCGGGAGGGCGGGCGCACCCGCGGGCCTGAGGGGCTTGGTACTCCGGGAGTGTTCGAGCATCGAGCCGGAGTCTCACTGGAGGGGGGGCCGGGGTCAAGGCACGCCCCCTGCTAAAGTCCGGCGGAATGAGTGGCGTTCTGGCACGGATCTTCTACGCCCTCCTCCTTGCCGGGATCCTCGGCGTAGCGGCCTGGATCTCGTTTTCCCGGTTCGTCGTCGGCAAGGCGGAGGAGGTCCCCGACCTGACCGGCCGGTCGGTGGACGAGGCGACGGCACTCGCGGCCGAACGAGGTCTTCGCGTCGTCGTGGACCAGTCGCAGGAGGCGTTCGAGGAGGAGATCCCGGTCCATCGTGTCCGCGGGCAGAGTCCCGCTGCCGGAATGGCCGTCAAGGCAGGGCAGGACCTTCGGGTCTTCCTCTCCCTGGGACCCGAGATCGTCCGGACTCCCGACCTCTCAGGACTGACGGCCCGAACGGCGGCCCTGGCCCTCGCCCGGGAGGGACTGAGGGAGGGGACCGTTTCGGCCATTCGACTCCCGGCAGCCCAGGGCGTCGTCGCGCAGGGGGTCGTTCCGGGCGCCTCGACCGATCCCGATACGCCCGTCGACGTCCTTGTGAACCGTGGATCGGGGGACGTCCTCTACGTCATGCCGGACCTGATCGGTCGTGATTTCGAGCGAGTCCGGCTCGCCTTCGAGGCGCGGGGCTTCCGCCTCGGCGGCGTCCGGGAGCAGCTTTATGAAGGGGCGGCCGCCGGGACGATCCTGAGACAGTTTCCGCTTGCGGGCTCCGCCGTGGGCCTCAGGGACACCCTTTCTTTCGTCGTTGCCTCGCCCGAGCCGCAGCCGGGCTGAATCCGGAGAAACAGATGCTCCATCGAACCCTTCGTTTCAACGTCGTCCTCGCCGTCCTGACCATCGCCGTCCTTGGCAGCGCGGCATGCTCTTCA
>DIAY01000204.1 GCA_002414905.1 Holophagales bacterium UBA5066
ATCAAGGCGCGCATCGACATGCTCTCCACCGGCATCCGGACACCGATCGGCATCAAGGTCTTCGGCTCGAGCCTTCCCGAGATCGAGAAGATCGGCAAGGAGGTCGAGAGCGCCGTCCTGACGCTGCCCGCCACCCGTTCGGCCTACGCCGAGCGTGTCGTCGGAGGCTACTTCCTCGACTTCGACCTCAAGCGCGACGCGCTGGCCCGCTACGGCCTCACCGTCGACGACGTGAACGCCGTCATCATGACGGCGATCGGCGGCGAGCCCGTGACGACGGTCCTCAAGGGGCGCGAGCGCTACTCGGTGAACCTTCGCTACCCGCGCGAGCTGCGCGAGAACCTCACGCTTCTCAAGCGCGTCCTCGTCCGCACGATGTCGGGCGCGCAGGTCCCCCTGGGGCAGCTCGCTGACATCCGCCTCGTGAACGGCCCGGCGATGATCCGGAACGAGAACGGTCTCCTCTCGGGCTATGTCTACGTCGACTTCGACACCGGCAAGGAAGACGTCGGGCGCTTCGTCGAGGAGGCCAAGAGCGTCGTCGCCTCGCAGGTGAAGCTCCCTCCGGGCATGACCCTCGTCTGGAGCGGCCAGTACGAGAACATGATCCGGGTCAAGGAGCGGCTGAAGGTCGTCGTACCGGTGACGCTCGTCCTCATCTGGCTCCTGATGTACATGAACACGAAGTCGGCGGTGAAGACGATGATCGTCCTCCTCGCCGTGCCGTTCTCCATCATCGGCGCCGTCTGGTTCCTCTACCTCCTCGGCTACAACCTCTCCATCGCCGTCTGGGTGGGCGTCATCGCCCTGATGGGGCTCGACGCCGAGACGGGTGTCTTCATGCTCCTCTTCCTCGATCTCTCGTACGACGAGGCGAAGGCGCAAGGGCTCCTCAGGAACCGGGCCGAGCTGACCGAGGCGATCATCCACGGGGCGGTCAAGCGCGTGAGGCCGAAGGCGATGACGGTCTTCGCCGCGACCTTCGGCCTCATCCCCATCATGTGGTCGGTCGGTGCGGGTGCCGACGTGATGAAGCGGATCGCCGCGCCGATGGTCGGCGGTCTCGTCACGTCCTTCGCTCTGGAGCTCCTCGTCTACCCGGCCGTCTACATGCTCTGGAAGGAGCGAAGCCTGCCGAAGGGAGAGCCCGAGAATCCCGACGCGGCCCCCGTCCCCGCGTGAGCGGGCGGTCCCGAAATGAGGCGGTGAAAGGAAGGACCATGAAGATCAACGGAATGTTCCCCGGAACCACGGACCCGGTCTGCGGGATGAAGGTGGACCCTGCGACATCGGCATACAAGAGCGAGTGGAAAGGCGAATCTTTTGCCTTCTGCTCGGCCGGCTGCAAGGCGCGGTTCGACGCGGACCCCGGGTCGTTTCTGCCGGCTGGCGCCGGAGCGCAGGGGCCGGAGGCTCGTCCCGTCCCCGTCCCCGTCCCCGGGTCCGTGACCGCTCCGTCGGCCGACGGAGCGGAATGGACCTGCCCCATGCACCCGGAGATCGTCCGCGACGGGCCCGGGAGCTGTCCCATCTGCGGTATGGCCCTCGAACCTCGGGTCGTCACGGCCGATGACGGCCCGAACCCGGAGTACGTCGACATGCGCCGACGGTTCCGGGTCGCCGTGCCCCTTGCGATCGCGACGGTTGTGCTCGTGATGGGCGACATGCTCATTCCGGGCGCCCCGATCGCTCACGCCATCCCGGCCCGCTGGCGGACCCTGTTCGAGCTCCTTCTGGCGACACCGGTCTGCACCTGGGCAGCCTGGCCGTTCTACGTGCGGGGAGTCGCTTCGCTCCGCAATCAGAGCCTGAACATGTTCACGCTGATCGGTCTGGGCGTCAGCGTGTCCTACGTCTACAGCCTCGTCGCGGCCCTTTTCCCCGGCCTCTTCCCCGCAGCGTTCCGTCAGGAGGGAGGGCAGGTCGCCGTCTACTTCGAGGCCGCGGCGTCCATCACGGCGCTCGTTCTCCTCGGGCAGGTCCTCGAGTTGAAGGCCCGCGACCAGACGGGGGCCGCGATCCGGAAACTGCTTGGCCTGGCCGCGAAGACGGCCCGCAGACTGAGCGAAGACGGTTCGGAAGAGGACGTTTCCCTCGACATCGTAAAGGCCGGTGACCGGCTCCGCGTGAGGCCCGGCGAGAAGGTTCCCGTCGACGGGGTCGTCCTCGAGGGGTCCAGCTCGATCGACGAGTCGATGGTCTCGGGCGAGCCGATCCCGGTGGAGAAGGGTGTCGGCGATAAGGTCGTCGGAGCCACCGTCAACGGGACGGGCGGACTCGTGATGCGCGCGGAGAAAGTCGGGGCCGACACGCTGCTGGCGCGCATCGTCGCGATGGTCTCCGAGGCGCAAAGGAGTCGCGCCCCCATCCAGAAGCTCGCGGACGTCGTCTCGGGCTGGTTCGTCCTTTCGGTCCTCGCGGCCGCGGGCCTCACGTTCGCGGCCTGGGCGCTCTTCGGGCCGCAGCCTCGACTGGCTCACGCTCTCGTCAACGCCGTGGCCGTCCTGATCATCGCCTGCCCGTGCGCCCTCGGTCTCGCCACGCCGATGTCGATCATGGTGGCCACGGGAAAGGGGGCTTCGATGGGAGTCCTCTTCCGCAACGCCGAGGCGATCGAGCTCTTCAGGAAGGTCGACACGCTCGTCACGGACAAGACCGGGACCCTCACCGAGGGGAAGCCGAAGCTCGTCACGGTGCTTCCGGCTTCCGGTTTGGACGAGGCGACGCTTCTTCGCCTCGCGGCCACCCTCGAGCGCGGCAGCGAGCACCCGCTGGCCGCCGCCATCGTCAACGGCGCCCAGGAGCGAGGCGTGGAGCTCGGGACCTCGACGGACTTCCAGAGCGTCACGGGAAAGGGCGTTCGAGGCACGGTCGACGGCCGCACGGTCGCCCTGGGGAACGCCGGTCTGATGGCCGATCTCGGCATCGGCCTCGGCTCTCTCGGGGAGAGGTCCGAGGCCCTGCGCAGCGAAGGCCAGACGGTGATGTTCGTGGTGGTCGACGGGAAGCCCGGCGGGTTGGTGGGCGTCGCCGACCCGATCAAGGAAGGCACGGCGGAGGCCATCCGGGCGCTGCACGCCGAGGGGCTGCGGATCGTGATGCTCACCGGCGACAGCCGCACGACGGCCCAAGCCGTGGCGCGCAGCCTGGGAATCGACGAGGTGGTGGCCGAGGTCCTTCCGGACCAGAAGGTCGAAACAGTCAAGCGATTTCAGGCTCAGGGCCGCGTGGTCGCGATGGCAGGTGATGGCATCAACGACGCTCCGGCCCTGGCGCAGGCTGAGGTGGGCATCGCCATGGGGACGGGCACGGACGTGGCTATGGAAAGCGCGGGAGTCACCCTCGTGAAGGGCGACCTCCGCGGCATCGTCCGGGCCCGCCGGCTGAGCCGTAAGACGATGGCGAACATCAAGCAGAACCTGTTCTTCGCCTTCGTCTACAACGCCCTCGGAATCCCTGTCGCGGCGGGTGTCCTCTACCCGTTCTTTGGGCTCCTGCTCAGCCCGGTCATAGCGGCCGCGGCCATGAGCTTCTCGTCCGTTTCCGTCATCGCGAACGCGCTGAGGCTGCGTCGCGCCGACGTGTGAGGGGTGACGCCACCGGGAGGGACTCCGGAGCCCGTGCCCCATTGCCTGGCAGCCGGCTGGCAGGCGAGGAATCGGCTCTAAGGACCCTCTAATGTCGGCGGCGTACCTTCTGACTTGCGGGCAAGGTCCACACGCCGCGCGACACGTTACGTCGGGCGGGAGGCCACTTGCGACCGAAGGGACAGGAGCCGAGATGAAACGTACTCTGATGCTGACCGCCGCTTTCGCAATGCTCATTGCGACGACCGCCGCCTTCGCCCACGAGGGCCACGACCACATCATGGGGACCGTCACCCGTGTCGAGAAGACACGGATAGAGGTCAAGGGAGCGGATGGCAAGAACATCGCGGTCGCCGTGACCTCGGCGACCGTCTACACCAGGGGGAAGGCGCCCGCGACGCTCGCCGACGTGAAGCCGGGCGCTCGCGTCGCGATCGAGGCGACGAAAGGAAAGGCGGGCCTCGAAGCCACTGAGGTTCGTATTGGAAACATGGTGGCCATGTACACGTGCCCGATGCACCCCGAGGTCCAGCAGGCCGAGCCTGGCAAGTGCCCGAAATGCGGCATGACGCTGGAAAAGAAGAAGGCCTGATCCGGAGCCACCGAGGAGGAGAGAGCGCCTCGTGTCCAGAACCTGCCGTGCCCTGCTGGTCGGAGTCTTCGTGGCTCTCGCCGTGTGCGGGGCGCTCCTCGCCTGGCTGGCACACCGCGGCTTGAGCGCGCGCGAGGAGCCGTCGGCGCTGGAGGCGTGGGCTGCCCGGAGCTCCCGGCAGCTGGCCACCCCGGAGCCGGTGCGCGATGCGCGCAACCCGGTCCTGGTCTCCGCGCAGGTGCTGGCACAAGGCCGTGCGCACTTCGCGGACCACTGCGCCACCTGCCACGCGTCACGGTCGAGGAGCTCGAGGAGATGCGCCGGTTGAACCCCCGCAGTCCGGCGGAGATCGATCGCGAACGCGAGATCGAGCGATTCCTGACCGGGGACGAGCCGACCGCGGCCAGGGGACCCGATGGGCACTGACGAGGAGAGGTATCTGCGTCCGGACCTCGTCCCTGACACACACACATCCATTGCTATGCGGCTATTTGGTTATATCCGAGATAGGCGGTTCGCGACAAGTGTCAACCGACCTCGAAAACAAGGAGGACTTCATGAGGTATCTCAGGTCAATCCTCGGCATGGTGGCTCTCGCTGTGTCCCTCGTCAGCGTTCCGGCCGTTGCACAGATGGGTGGCGGAGGGACTGGGGGTCCGACGGACGGCATGACGAACGGGAGCGAGGACCTGATCATTCCTGCCGGCGTCCGCGGTGAGGGAAAGCTCAGCTCGTTTTTCGTGACCGACCTCTGGATCAAGGCGACCGGTACGGGCACGGCCACGCTCTACTTCCACGCCGCAGACGCGGCCTCGTCTGCTCCCGCCGCCACGACGACCGTGAACCTCACCCAGCCGATCACGTACCTGCCCGACGTCGTTCAGGCGAATTTCGGCCTCGCGTCCGGCTTCGGCGCGATTCGAGTCGTCGCGAGCTTCCCGATCTCGGCGACGGTCCGCGTCTACAACCAGACCGGTGCGGGGGCCTACGGCCTGGCCTTCACGGGGATGCCGAGTCGTATGGGGATGACGTCGATGCCGATGGGCGGCTCGCACGGCACGGACGAGTACGCGATGTACATGCTCGGCCTCCTGCCCGAGCCCGGAAACCGCGTGAACGTGAATGTCGTCAGCACGTCGCCGACCGGCGCCACCGGCGTCGTCGAGATTGTCGACGCCGACGGGTCCTCGCCCGCGGGGTCGGGTGCGAAGAGCCTGCCCTTCAACCTGGCGGGCTTCTCCTCGCACCAGTTCAACGACGTCCTCCTGAATGTCCACTCGAAGTTCACGGCGGGCGACGCGGGCCTTCAGATCCGAGTCCGAATGAACCAGGGCGGAGCCGGCATGGTCATGTCCTACGCCGTCGTGAACGACAACGCGACGAATGACGGCTACGTCGTCATGGGCAGCATGATGAACGGCGGCCGCGGCATGGGCACCGGGATGACCGGTGCGCGGTGAGCTCCCAGCGCCCCGGGCGCGTCTTGATGTAGTTCTTTCTGTAATGCTTGCACGAGCGGCCCGCTGAGCCGCAAAGAAGGAGACGAATCGATGAAAACCCGCGATCTCGAGGCCGTCGTTCCCGCCGTCGTGACAGCTGTCGTGCTCGCGCTGGCCGGAAGCGCGGTCGCGCAGTCGCCCACCCCGGCCGCCAAGAGCTCTCATATGGGCAAGATGGCCACCGAACATCACGCCAGTGCCAAGGCCGGCACTGAGGCCAGCGGTATGAAGGCCGAGTGCGAGGCAATGATGGCCAGGAGACAGGCCATGCAGGACAAGGTCAAGGCCATGGACGCGACCCTGGACAAGCTCGTTGCGGAGATGAATGCGGCGAAAGAGTCCAAGGCCCCCGACGCACTGGAAAAGCCGATGGCGGCCGTTCTCAACGAGCTCGTCACGCAGCGAAAGGCGATGCACGCCATGATGGCGGAGACACAGTCTTCGATGATGGGGCACATGGGCCGGCACATGCACAGTGGAGGCATGGGAGGCGCGATGTCGCCGATGGACGATTGCCCCATGATGAAGACGAGCGAGAACGAAAAGCAGAAGTAGACGTGAGACCCCCTGGGGCGCCGATCGGCGCCAACTCCGGGCCGCGGGCGGCGGACGCCGGCAGAAAAGGAGCTCGCCATGCACAACGGAGGTTGGTTCGGGATGGGCGGGATGGGGTTCTACGGGTGGGCCCCGGTCCTGGTCGTCGTCGTTCTGATTCTGGTCTGGGCCGTGTCCCGGAGGCGCCGGGGCGACGGCGACTAGCTGAAGCGCGACTTTTCGCAGCCTGACCGCGTTGCCGATGATCAACGGGGAAGGCCTGTCCGTGGAGTCGTGCGCGCGGATACGAGACCTCTCGGCCGCGACAGCCGGCTGAGAGCGAGATGAGCCGATGCGAACAACGGAATCGGTCTTCGGTCCGGGGATCGGGGAGAGCCAGAGAAAGCTTCTCGACCTGATCAAGCGGTCCGGCGAATGCACGGCCGACAGGCGATTACCGTCTCCTTCCGGAGCCCGACGTGAATCAGACCACGGGATGCGAACATCCTGCGGTGACCACCGACGCGCATCGCCTCGCCGCCCGACTCTCCGACGCCACGCTCGCCTTCCAGGACGTCCTGACGATCTACCTCGGGGAACGCCTCGGCCTGTACGACGACCTCGGGCGGCACGGCCCCGCCACCGCCGCCGAGCTCGCCGCCCGGACGGGGACGCACGAGCGCTACGTGAGAGAGTGGCTCGAGCAGCAGGCGGCCGCCGAATTCCTCGGCTGCTCGGACCCGTCGGCGCCACCCGAGGAGCGCCGCTTCTTCCTTCCCCCTGCTTCCGCCGAGGTGCTGACCGACCGCGAGAGTCTCCTCTGGTCCGCCGCCCGGCCGCGCAGCCTCGTTGCGCTGGCCCACAAGCTCCCGGAGCTGCTGGAGGCTTTCCGGAGCGGTGCGGGGATCCCGGACGGGACCGACGACGCCCGGACGGCCCAAGGTGACCTGGGACGCGCAGCGTTCCTGCGCCAGCTCGCAACCGAGTGGCTCCCGGCCATCCCCGAAGTCGACACGCGACTCCAGGCCGAGCCCCCCGCGCGCGTCCTGGACATCGGCTGCGGCTCGGGCTGGGCGTCGATCGCCCTCGCGCGCGGCTACCCGCTCGTCCGGGTCGACGGACTCGACCTCGACCGAGCCGCCGTCGAGGACGCCCGCGCTAATGCGCGGGCTCACGGGGTCGCAGAGCGGACGGAGTTCCACGCCTGCGACGCCGCCGCGCCGGAGCTCCACGAGGGGTACGACCTCGTGATCGCCTTCGAGGCGATCCACGACATGCCACGTCCCGTGGAAGCGCTCGCCGCCATGCGCCGGCTCGCGGCGCCGTCCGGGACCGTCCTCGTCGCCGAGATGAGGATCGGCGAACGGTTCACGCTGCCGGCCCCCCCGAACGACCGGCTGAACTACGGCTGGAGCGTCCTCACCTGCCTGGCGTCCTCCATGTGCGGCGAAGGTCCCGCAGGGACCGGGACCCTTCTCCGCCGCGGCACCCTCGAGAGCTTTGCGCGCCAGGCAGGGTATACCTCCGTCGAGGATGCCGGCGTTCCCCACGAGGGGTGGACGTTCTGGCGCCTTCTCGGCTGACCGCGCCCGAAGCCAGGAGAGCCGGCGACGCGTCAGGCCGGAAGCCGGCCGACGAGATCGGCTGCGCCGAAGGGTCCGGGCTGGGCGATGAGCGCCCTGGCGGCGTCGACCTGCCCCCAGACGTTCCAGAGCAGCACGCCGCGCACCCGTCCTTCCGCGAGGTAGTAGACGACCCCCTCCCGGAACGGGACCTTCCAGTCGGCGACGGTCTCACCTCGCGGATCCAGCTGTCCGACCGCCTCGTAGCCGAGGTCGAAGAGGTCGGAGTAGAAGAAGGGCAGGTGTGTGTACGGGGACTCGTCGCCGGCCATCGAACGCCCGGCCGCGTGCCCCATGGTCACGCTGTTGTCCTCGTGCTCGAAGCGAAGCCGGGTGCCGAGAACAGGGATCGTGAAGCGGGCGACGTCGCCCGCGGCGAAGACGGAGGGGTGACTCGTCCGGAGCCGCTCGTCGACCAGGATGCCGTTGTCGACCTCGAGGCCGGCGGCGGAGGCGAGCTGGGTCTCGGGAATGATTCCGAGGCCGGCCACGACCGAGTCCACCGTGAGGCGCCCCCCATCTGCGGTCTCGACCACGAATCCCGCTGGGTCGGCGAGGACGTTCGAGACCTTCTGCCCGGATCTCACCTCGACGCCCTTCTCTCTGAAGTAGTCGACGAGGAAATGGACCAGATCGGCGGGGAAGATCCGCGCACCGATGCCGTCATCGGGAAACAGCATCACGACCTCGCGCCCCTTCAGGGCGAGAGCCGCCGCGATCTCGGAGCCGATGAAGCCCCCGCCGATCACCGCGAACCGTCCGCCCTTGTCAGCGACGGCCCGCAGGCGCCGGTAGTCCTCGAGCGTTCGGAAATAGACGACGCCTTCGGCGCCGCTCGGGAGCCGCCGGGGGCTTCCGCCGGTTGCCAGGAGCAGCTTGTCGAACGTGTAGGTTTCACCCCGATCGTCGAGGACTCGCCGGCCGGCAAGGTCGATCGTCGTCGCCCGGCGACCAAGGTGCAGATCGACGCCGGTGCCTTCGGTACCGCACCAGATGCCGTCGAGCTCCTCGTCCTTCCAGAGTCCCTTCGAGAGCGGAGGGCGCCTGTACGGCGCATCCGGCTCGGCACTGATGAGGCCGATCGGCCGGTCGGCGTCGAGCTCCCGAATGCCGCGGATGGCGGCGTCGGCCGCCATTCCGCCGCCGATGATGAGATACGGGTAGTGAGTCATGTCCGGGCCTCCTTTGAAATCTCTCCTGCCGGCCGTTCCGCCGTTATATGCAGCTCGACGGCTCCAAAGAGCCGGAGCGACCGGCGCCTGCTCGTTCCGAGCGCGAGACCGGGGAGAGCATCCATGCTCCGACCCTATGCCAGACGGGTCTCGTTTTCAAGATTAACGTGCTGTTAATCATGCAAACAGGGCGCACAGTCGCCACCCGGTCGCTTCCGATGATCTCTGGACACGCTGCCGAAGACGACCGCTCGCCCGAGGGAGGTCGAGCCTACCGGGTGTAGTGGCCTGACGCTTCGGGCTGGTAGGCGACCGACTCGACCCGCAGATGCCGGACGCCGCCCGGGACCGTCCATTCGATCTCGTCCCCGACGCGATAGCCGAGCATGGCGGCGCCGATCGGTGCGAGCACGGAGATCCTCCCCTTGGCGAAATCGGCGTCGTGAGGGTAGACGAGGGTGTACTCCAGAGTCGTGCCCTGGTCGAGATCGAGGAGACGCGCCTGGGAATTCATCGTGATCACGTCCGGCGGGATATCGGACGCAGGCACCACCGTCGCACGATGGATCTCTGAGAGCAGCTCACCCATATCCTCGCGGTCCCGGGGAGTGGCGGACACCTGCATCATCCCGATCAGACGCTTCCGATCCTCTGCCGTGACGAAGATATTGCGCTCGCTCAATGTGAGATCCTCCTCGGTTCGGCTCTCGCCGATGAAATCGATTGATCATCGTCCCGCAGGGCCTGGAGCCAGCCGGCGAGCTCGGATCCGGCGCGCCGTCTCTCTCCGGAATTTCCTGGGCGCAAAGGTCAGGTTCTCCCGGTGACGGGTGTCTGAACGCCGACGAGACGATCCGCAGGCCTTCGAAGGCCTGTGGCGCCGAGCTTAGCATTTACCGGGCCTGTCCGAGAAGACGCCCGGGCCGGCGTCAGGAGGCCTTCGCGGCTCGAGAGACGCCCATTGCTCTGACGCCGGCGAGATTCAGGTTCTCGTGAACCCGACACCGCGAGCGCGCTCGATGTGATTCGTCGCGTCGAGGCGAACCCTGTGCCCTTCGAGGAGATCGCTTCGGGTCACGATGCCGACGAGCCGACCACCTTCCATCACGGGCAGCCTGCCGACCCCCTCGTTCAACATCGTGTCGGCGGCCTCGCGAAGCGTCGCGGAAGGATCGATCGCGACCGCCGGCCGCCTCACGAGGTGGGAGAGAGGCTCGCCGCGGGACGTCGCGGCGAGCACGTCGCGCTGAGTAAGCACGCCGAGAACGCGAGCGCCGTCGTCGAGGACGGGAAATCCGTGGTGCGCGGTCCCGGACACGCCCGACCGAAGCCAGGCCTGCACGTCGCCCACGGCGTCGGAGTGTTTCAGCGTGACGACGTCACACAGCCCCACATCTCGCACGAGAACCTGCTCGAGCTGATCGGCAGCGTATTCCGACGGGATGGGCCGGCCGCGGCGTGCGATCTTCTCCGTCATGATCGACGTCCTCATCATGAAGCAGGAGATGAGGTAGGCCGCGCCGCAGCCGCCGAGCAGCGGGAGGAGCCCGAGCGGCTGGCGTGTCGCTTCGAACGCGAAAACCACCGACGCCAGGGGGGCACGAGACGCGCCGGTGAACAACGCCGCCATCCCGACGAGCGCCCCGATACGCAGGTCGATACCGGCCGAAGGCACGAGGAGGGAAATGACCGCGGCGGTGCCGGCGCCGACGCCACCCCCTATCGTGAAGAGCGGTGCGAGCGTCCCGCCGGAGGTCCCGCTCCCCAGAGAGAAGAGCCACGAGACCAGCTTGCAGGTGCACAACACGGCGAGCGCCGTTCCCGTGAGGCTCCCGGACACCATGTGCTCGATGTTGTCGTAGCCGACTCCCATGGTGGCGGGGACGAACAGGCCGATGAGGCCGACCGGCAGAGCCCCCAGCGCCGGCCACCACATCCAGTGGATGGGCAGGCGGGCAAAGCCGTCCTCCACGGCATACACGGCTTTCGTGATGAACACCGAGCAGAGTCCGGCGACGGCGCCGACGACCACGTAGGCGACGAGCGCGGAGGGGGCCGGGGCCGGCAGATCGGGCACGGAGAACGCTGGCGCCATCCCGTCGAAGACGACGCGAACGCCCGCCGCGGACACAGACGCGAGGATGACCGGGATCAGCGACCGTGGCCGGTATTCGAAGAGAAGGAGCTCGACCGCGAGCAGGACCGCGGCGACCGGGGAGCCGAACGTCGCCGCCATTCCCGCCGCGGCGCCGGCCGCCAGCAGGGTCTTGCGCTCGTCCGCCGAGATCTTCGCGAACTGCCCGACGAGCGAGCCCAGCGCCCCACCCGTGGCGATGATCGGACCCTCCGCTCCGAAGGGGCCGCCCGTGCCGATGGAGATGACGGCAGAGATCGGCTTGAGGAAGAGAACTCTCGCCGGAATCCGGCTCTGATTGAACAGCACCTGTTCCATCGCCTCCGGAATACCGTGACCCCGGATGGCAGGAGATCCGAAGCGCGCGATCAGACCGACGACGACGGCGCCGAGCACGGGGATGAGAATGACCCACGCACCGAGCGTGTTGCCCACCGGCGAGCTGTTCGCAAACGACACTTTCCCGTGGAAGGCGACGTTGGTGATCAGCGAGATCGAGGCCGAAAGGAGCTGGGCGACTCCAGCCGCTCCGACCCCGATCACGCACGCCAGGGCGGAGGTTCCCACCACACGACGATCCACCGTGGAGCCGGCGATGCCGCCGCCGATGATCCGGATTGCCGGACCCATCGATGGCGCGATGGGCAGCCCGTCATTGAGGGATGCACCCTCCACGGGATGCGAGCGGTCAGGAGACCCTGGCACGTTCTCTACCTCGAGTCCCGGCGTGGGCGGCTCCTTCGAATGTCCACGTGCGCAGCGTCATCCGTTCCGTCCCACCGACGGGCCAAAGCGACGGACTCCGATCATTCCAGGGTCTGGACCAGCCAGAGTGTTCACGTTTCGACCTTATGCCGGGCCGGCCTTGTTTTCAAGTTTGCCGCACTGTCAATAAGGTCAACGAGTCGCCTGGCCACCGCCCCGGAGACGTAGACTTCCCGGCATGAAGAGCGGCCTCGGCGTTCTCCTCGCGGGTCTCCTCTCCCTTTCCGGCACCGGGCGCGCCATCGGCCCCCAGGTCCCCGCCGCAGAGCGCGAAGCCGCCAGAGACATCACGCCCGAGAGGCTCCGCGCCCACATCCGCTTCCTCGCATCGGACCTCCTCGAGGGCCGGGGCCCCACGACTCGTGGAGATCGCTTCGCCGAGGCCTACCTCCAGTCGCAGCTCGAGGCGCTCGGCCTCGCTCCCGGCGCACCCGAAGGGGGCTTCATCCAGAAGGTCCCGCTCGTCGGAATCCGGCCGGCCTCCGCCGCTGGGGCGGTGTTCCGCTCCGACAGAGGCGTGACGCAAGGCGTGCCCGGCGAGAGCTTCGTCGGGTCGTCGGGCGTCCAGCTGCCCGAGGCGAAGGTCGAGGACGCCGAGATCGTCTTTGTCGGCTACGGGATCCAGGCACCCGAGTACCGCTGGGACGACTTCAAGAGTGCCGATCTCGCTGGCAAGGTCCTCCTGATCATGAACAACGATCCCGAGGGGAGCGCGTCCGAGCCCGACCTTTTTGCCGGGAAGACGCGCCTGCGCTACGGCCGGTGGGACTATAAGTACGCCATGGCCGGGAGCAAGGGAGCCGCGGGCGCGATCATCATCCACACGACCCCTTCGGCCGGCTACCCGTGGCAGGTCGTGAAGTCCTCGTGGAGCGGCGAGCTGTTCGAGCTTCCGGACGACGGGAAGCCGCGCGTGCAGGTGAAGGGGTGGGCGACCGAAGAGCTGGCGAGGTCGATCGCCGCCCTCGGAGGGAAGGACCTCGACCAGCTCAGGTCCGCCGCCCAGGACCGGTCATTCCGGCCCGTGCCGCTCGGCGTGAAGATGTCCTTCGCTCTGCACAATGAGATCTCGCGGAAGGAGTCCGGCAACGTCATCGCCGTGCTGCGCGGCTCCGACCCGGTGCGCGCGAAGGAGGCCGTCCTCTACACCGCTCACCACGACCACCTGGGCCTCAAGCCCGGGCCGAAGCCCGGCGAGGAGCTCATCTACCACGGCGCCCTGGACAACGCATCCGGTGTCGCCGCGGTCCTCTCGGTGGCCCGCGCCTTCGCGAGCCTCCCGGCAAAGCCGGCCCGCTCGATCGTCTTCGCGTTCGTCGCGGGAGAGGAGCAGGGGCTCCTCGGATCGCAGTGGCTCGCGGCCCATCCCCCCTTCCCGGCAGGTCGGATCGCGGCCGACATCAACGTCGACATGATCGGGTGGTTCGGGAAGACGCGAGACCTCACGATGATCGGCCTCGGCAAGTCGTCCCTCGACGCCGACGTCGAGGCCCTGGCGGCGATGCAGGGGCGGACGGTAAAACCCGACGCGTTCCCTGACCGAGGCGCCTTCTACCGCTCCGACCAGTACAGCCTCGCCCAGGTCGGCATTCCAGCCGCCTACCTCGGGGGAGGCAACGACGTCATCGGCAAGCCCGAGGGGTTCGGGCGCCAGGAACGGGAGCGGTTCGAAAAGAGCGACTACCACCAGCCCTCCGACGCGTTCCGGGAGGACTGGGATCTCTCCGGAGCCGTCGAGGACGTGCAGCTCGACTTCTACCTGGGATGCCGGCTGGCCAACGCCAAGGGCATGCCGGTCTGGAAGAGCGGAGACGAATTCGAGCCGGCACGCCGAAAGGCTCTGGCGGAAGCGGCGAAGGATGCGGGAGCGCTGAATCCGCCTGTCCGGTAGGAGGGGCGCGGCCTCCTGCGCTCCAGAGCCAGGCGTTGCCGGCATTTCCTCGGCCTTCTCGAAGAGAGCACTCGATACCGTCTTGCCCGGCTCCCGGAGCGCCTCCAGGCTCTCCCCCTGACTGTGGCGCACCTCGATCCGGGCCTTCCACCACCCTGGCGAAAACGCCCGGCCGGTCCCCCCGACTTCCTCCGCGACGGCCCTCTCGTTCCAGCTTGAACCAGGGCTTCCCGGCTTAAGATCGGCCCATGCGAAGAGTACGGCTCACCATCGTCCTCCTCGCTGCAGGGCTCGCTTCCTGTCGCGGCTCCCGACACCCGGACACGCTTCCGCTCGCCATGGAGCAGGACGTCCGTACGCTCGACCCGCACCGGCACGACGACAGCGCCACGCATTCCGTCCTCGCGAACATCTACGAGCCTCTCGTCACCTTCGACCGCGAGATGGGGATCGTCCCCGCCCTTGCGGACGGGTGGGGAAACCCGACGGAGCTCTCGTGGCGCTTTCACATCCGCCCCGGTACCCGCTTCCACGACGGCCGGCTCCTCTCGGCAATCGACGTGAAGTTCAGCCTCGAGCGGGCCCGCCGCCTCAAGTCGGCGGTCTGGCCCCGTTCGATCTCCCGCATCGACGTCCTCGACGAAGCAACCCTCGAGCTCGGGACCACGGTGCCGGAACCGGTGCTCCTGAACGAGCTCGCAAGCGTCGGGATCGTCCCGGCGGGCACACAGGAGGAGCTCGTCCAGGCAGTGGGGACCGGACCGTACCGCGTCGTCCAGCACCTTCCCGGACGATCCCTGAGAGTCGCGGCGAACGAGTCGTACTGGGGGGGCAAGCCACCGATCCGGGAGGCCGAGTTCCGGGTCTTCCCTGACTCGGAGGCTCGCGCGCGGGCGCTGATGGCAGGCGAGATCTTCCTCACGCGCGAGCTCAAGAGAAGCGATCTCGCAGGAGCCCCCCGCGGAGTCCGCTTCGTGAGCCACCCGGGCCTCATCGTCGACGTGCTCGGAGTGAACTTCCGCATTCCCGGGCCGCTGCTGCAGAAGGAGGTCCGGCAGGCGATCTACTTGGCGCTCGATCCCGGCAAGCTGATCGAGCGCTCCGGCATCGAAGCCGTCCCGGCTGACGAAATCGTTCCACCTTCCGTCTTCGGCTTTCTCCCCGGACAGAGAGAGCTCCGGCCGCAGCTCGACCGCGCCCGCGAGCTGCTCCGACGCGCCGGTTTCCCGCAGGGCATCGACGTGACCCTCGAAATGTCCAGCGCCTTCGCCCCGAGCGTCGGCCCGGCGATCGAGGAGCAGCTCGCGGAGGCCGGGATCCGGGCCACCGTCGTCGGGATCGACTGGGCTCGGTTTTCCGAGCGTCTGGGCCGTCAGGAGAGCCCGTTCTTCTCCGTCGGCTGGTCGTGCAACGGGGAGGCCTCGCACGCTCTGAACGGCCTCCTCCATTCGCGGGTCGAGGGACGCTGGGGCGCTTCGAACTTCGGCGCCTACTCCAACCCCGATCTCGACACGATCATCGAGCGCGCCGGGACGATTCTGAAACCGGCAGATCGGCTCGGAGAGCTTCACGGGGCGATGCGGATCAGCATCGAAGAGCTGCCACTGATCCCGGTTTACAACCGGAAGAGGACCTACGGCGTCGACGATCGCGTCCGGTTCCTTCCGCGCCTGAACGGGCAGGTACTCCTCCGCGAGATCTCCTGGGCAGACACCCCGCCTCGCTGACCCCGGCCACGCCCCGGCGTCCACGCCGGGGCGTGCCTTCAGCGTCGCGGGGCCGCGGCCGCGCCGCTCATCAATGTCTCCGGGCCTGGCGAAGCGGTCTTCAACGACGGCCCGGAGTGGAGACGCAGGAAGAGAACGCCCATCCCGAGCGTGACGAGAATCGCCCCGGAGATGGCGTAGAGCGGGAAGCCGGGTGCCGCTTCGCCGGGCGGTGCGACGAGGAGCCAGGTGTCGACCCAGCGTCCGAGAAGGACGACGAGGGAGACCTGGAACAGGACCGCGGGTCGCTTCTTCACGCCCTCCGAGAGCTGTCTCTTATACACATCT
>DIAY01000207.1:0-2418 GCA_002414905.1 Holophagales bacterium UBA5066
ATACGTTGACGCAACGCCGATGCCACGTTGTGGGAAGCGCGGAGTGGCACGACAGTTGCGGAAGCGGCGGAGGAGGTACGAGATGCTTTGGACAATAGTCATGATCCTGCTCATTCTCTGGCTGCTGGGGATAGTCACGTCTTACACGATGGGTGGACTGATCCACATCCTTCTCGTCGTCGCCATCGTCGTCGTGCTGATTCGGGTCATCCAGGGTCGCAGACCCATCTGAGCCCGTCGCCAGGTACGTGACGGCCCGCGCGATCCGCGGGCCGTCACCCTTCGATCTGGAATTCCTTGAGCTTGTTGTAGATCGTCTTGAGGCTCACCCGAAGCATCTCGGCGGCCTTTCGCTTGTTTCCGCCGACGGCCTCGAGCGTCCGCTCGAGGAGGCGACGCTCTACATCCCGGAGAGAATCCCCGACGCGAACCTCGATCGGGAGAGGAGCGATCCCGCTTTCCGGTAGCACAGGATCACCATCCGAAGCCTCCGGCGCCGCAGGGGGGGCGACGGTCGCCTCCTCAATCGAAGGACCAGTTGGCTGAACAGCCGGAAAACTCCCGCTCGGATGGCCCGAGAGAATTTTCTGCACGACCGCTTCTTCGATGGAAACGCCGTCCGAGAGAACGTAGGCGCGGTGGACGACGTTGCGGAGCTCACGGACGTTTCCAGGCCAGGAGTGAGCGGCGAGCCGGTCGAGCGTCCCGGCCGAGAAACGTCGCCGCGAGCCGCCTTCGGCCTGCGTGACGAGGTCGAGGAAGTGCTTCGCGAGGATCGGAACGTCGTCCGGCCTCTCCCGAAGCGGGAGGATGTGGATCGGCAGGACGTTCAATCGGTAGTAAAGGTCCTCGCGCAGGACCTTCTTCTCTATCGCCTCGAGGGGGTCCCTGTTCGAGCTCGAGATGATGCGAACGTCCGTTGAAATTTCTTCATTCCCCCCGACACGCCGAAACGTCCGCGTTTCCAGGATCCTCAGGAACCTGATCTGGAGCTCCGCGGACATTTCCGTCACCTCGTCGAGAAAGAGCGTCCCTTCCCTGGCGACCTCGAAGTACCCGACCCTGCGCTTGTCGGCACCAGTGAACGCCCCTCTCTCGTGGCCGAAGAGCTCGCTCTCGACGAGGTTTGCCGAGACGGCACCGCAGTTGATCGCGACGAGGGCCTTGTGCCTTCGGCGCGAGAGCGCGTGGATCGTCTGGGCCGCCACCTCCTTGCCGCTTCCGCTCTCACCCGTGATCATGACCGGAGCATCCGAGCGGGCGAGTCTCGAGACGATCGCGCAGAGCTCCTGCGTCGCGGTGGAGGCGCCCACGATTGCCCCGAAGCGGCCCGACTCGCGAAATGTCTTCCAGAGATCCTCGTCGACATTCGTGTCCCGGGCGCCCATTTTGAGCCGGTCGAAGACGGCCTCGAGCTGAGAGGGGCGGAGCGGCTTCAGAAGGAAATCGAAGGCGCCGGCCTTCATCGCCTCGATTGCGGTGTCGATCGAGCCGTGGCCCGTCAGAACAACGGTCTCGCGGGCGGAGCCGCCCGCACCGGCTTCGCGGAGGAGATCGAGCCCGTCGCCGTCTGGAAGCTTCAGGTCGGTGAGGCAGACGTCGGGGTCGAAAGCCGAGAGAGCCGCTTTCGCCTCGGCGAGCGTTGCCGCGGTGCGTACATCCAGGCCCGTGTCCGCGAGAAAGGCCTGGAGGATGTCCCGCGTCTCGGCGTCATCCTCCACGACGAGCACTTTCATCTTGCCGCCAGCGGAAGGGTGCCCGTCAGCGTCAGGGTCCGGTCGGCGGCTACGCACACAAAGCTGCCTCCATGCGATTCGAACGTCCATCGCGCGAGGAAAGTTCCGAAGTCCTTGCCATTGCGTCCGCGGGAGCGGAAAAGGTCGTCTCCGGGCGGCTCACCGGCGAGGGGGACCTGGAAGGAGAAGGTGGCGGTGCCGGACGGCGTTCCGGTCTCGATGAAGGCCTGGCCCGACGCCGCCCAGCGCGAGACGGCCAGCAGAGCATGACGCACCGCATCTTCGAGCTCGTCCGCGAAGCCAAGCACCCGGATCGTCTCCGTGGGAGCTTCGAAACGCGTCTCGAGGCCGCGGCGTTCGAGCTCGGGCCGAGCTGCGGCCAAGGAGCTGGCGACGAGGGCCGCCAGATCCACGAGAGCCGGCTCGCCCTGGCGGGCGTCGCTGACGGCCGAGAGCCCGTCGAGGAGCCGTGAAGACTCCTCGAGCTGGCGCCGGCAGGCCTCGAGCCCTTCGAGGAGATCGCCCGGGCGCGCCCCCTCCCAACGCGCCACCGCTCGCCGGGTGCGTTCGAGATGGAGGAAGGCGGCGGAGAACGGCGTCGCGTACTCGTGACGGAGTGTGCGGCAAGCGTGCAGGGTGGCCCCGAGGCGCCTCTGAGCGAACTGCGTACCGAGGCTCAGCG
>DIAY01000207.1:2618-5628 GCA_002414905.1 Holophagales bacterium UBA5066
ACGAGACCAGGCGTCAGGAGCCGGCTTTCCGCCGACGCTCCTGATTCTCGATCCTCGCGTCCGCCGTCTCGGACTCAGGGACTACATCCGATCAACGCTCACGGCAATCCGGGAACCCTTGTCGCCCTTCTCTTCCACGACCCGGACCCTTGCACCGACGGCGACAGTGCCGTCGATGCTGACCGTTGCATCCTTGGGATCCAGAGAGAAGGAGTGCCGATCGCTCTCGCCAGTGAGAACCTCGAGCTTCTTCCCTGGCTCGTAGACTGTCACCGTCCCGACGTACGTCCCAACGTTCGTCTTGACGGTTCCGTCATCCGTCTTGATCTTCGTCTCGGTCTGACCCTCGATGGTATTGCCCACCTGGGTCGTCTCCTGAGTGGTCTCTACACTGCGTTGAGGACTGGTGGTCGTCGTCTCGATCTTCGTCTCCGTCTTGTCGGCGGGCTGGCTGCAGGCTGCTGTGACGGCCACAACCACGCCAGCGATCAGGAGCATCATCTTCCGGTCTCTCATGTCGGTTTCCTCCTCTCCCCCATCTGCAAACGGCGGGCCATGTAAGAGTTGCCCACGCGAGGTTGTAGCGCTTGCCCGTCGTGCGGCGCGCGAGGGTCTCCAGGCCCTTCAGGCCCTGGCACGCCGCCTGCAAGGAGCCTTCCGAAAGGAGGAATCTATGAATAGCGACGAGATCAAGGGAACCGCCAAGGAGATCAAGGGGCGCATCAAGAAGGCCGCGGGCTCTCTGGCCAACGATCCCGAGCTCGAGAGCGAAGGCTCGAACGATCGCCTCGAGGGTGAGCTGCAGCGCGACCTCGGCACGGCCAGGCGAAAGCTGGGCGAGGCCGTCGAGAAGATCGGCGAAAAGATCGGGAAATAGAGACAGACGCTGACGCATCCGTCCCGCCTCTGTCGGACGGGACCCACAACACGATGTCGCCTTCGGGCGGATCGAACAGGAAAGAAGGAGAGACGACCATGAGAACGAATCGAATCCAATCCGCCACTCTCGCGCTGATCCTCGGCGCATCCCTCGGCCCCGCGACCTACGCGTACGCGCAGACCTCGGCGCCGGCCGACGTCGAAGTGTCCCAGGCGATCACCGGCATCTCGGTGCGCGCCAAGCTCATCGACAAGCTCGGCGCCGACGCGCTCCACATCAGCGTCGAGATGATGGGCACGAAGGCCGTCCTCACCGGACAGGTCGACAAGAAAGAGAGCCAGGAGCTCGCGAAGGAAGTCGCGCTCTCAGTCAAGGGCGTGGAGGACGTGGACAACCGGCTCACGCAGAACCCGGCTAACGAAGCCAAGCCGATGAAGGACATCGAGCTCGAGATCAAGGACGCTGCCCTCGAGAGCAAGGTCAAGAACATTCTTCTCACCGAAGTGGGCAAGAACGCCCTGAAGATCGAGGTCGAGGCGACGAACGGCGCGATCAGCCTGCGGGGCACGGTGCCCAGCAGCGAAATCGCCAAGGCCGCCGTCGCCAAGACCAAGAGCATCTCGGGTGTAAAGAAGGTCATCAACCTCCTCAAGACGGCCTCGTAAAGCTCGCCCCCAGTTACATTCTTTCAAAAGGACGGCGCTTCCGCGCCGTCCTTTTACTTTCCGGGCTGTTTCGTCTATGGCACGTCTCTTGAAGCCGCGTCGCATGCTCGAACGGCATGTACAGATAGCTCCGCTTCCGTCCCCCAGCACCTACAACGAGGTCCGCGTGTCCTGGTCGACGATCCTGAAGGTCCTGAGCGCGGTCCTCCTCGCGTTCGCGGCCTGGCGGCTTCGTTCCGGCGTGGAGCTGCTTCTCCTCTCCGCGCTCCTGGCTATTGCCCTGAGCCCGATAGTCGACGGACTCGAGGGGCGCGGCGCCGGCAGGCGCTGGGTGGTGGCGGCCCTCGCGGTCGTTGGAAGCATCGCCGTCGCCGCGTTCTGTGTGTTCGTCATTCCTCCGCTGACGGCGCAGGTCACCTCCCTGTGGTCGTTGCTCCCTCACCTGCGCTCGACGGTCACGGCCGGGCTCGACCGTCACGGACTCGTCGCACAACTGCTCCTGCCGATCCTCGAGCTGCCCCATTCGCCGGAGCTGAAGACCGTGCTGTCCAAGCCTCTGACCTGGGGGCCCACGCTCGTAGAGGCTGTCGGAAGCGCGTTCCTCGGAGCGATCCTGGCGCTGTATCTGCTCCTCGACGGGCGCGCGGTCGTCGCGTGGCTCCTGGCCTACGTGCCGCGCCGCCATCGCGGAAAGATGTCGCGCACGGTTCCGGAGGTCTTCTCGGTCGTCAAGGCCTACGCCTCCGGACAGCTCATCACCTCGGCGCTATTTGCAATCTTCTGCTTCGTCGTCCTGACGACTCTCCGCGTTCCGGTGGCTCTGCCCCTCGCACTCTTCGCTGGCATCTGCGACGCCATTCCCGTCGCGGGAATCCTCGTGGCGACAGCGGCGGCGGGGATCGTCGCGCTGACTGTCGGCCCCGGGACGGCCGCCACAGTTCTGGGGCTCTACATCCTCTACCACCTGATCGAAACGTACCTGCTCGTACCGCGGCTTTACGGGGAGCGGCTGAGACTGTCGGCGCTCACCGTGTTCCTGGCGATCCTCGCCGGAGGCCTTCTCGACGGCGTCGTCGGCGCGATCCTCTCTCTCCCGATCGTGGCCGCGTATCCCGTCGTGGAGAAGCACTGGCTCGCCGAATACCTTCACCCCGACGCCGTCGAGGACCACGCCTCCCTTCTCGCCGCGGGAAACGTGGGGGCGGAGGGCTACGATGCCGCCGTGGACGCGGTGCTGCGCGGCGAAAAGGTGATTCCCGCGAAGGACGTAGCCGGGTGACCAACCGTTATCGGTGGCACATAGCCTGCAAGACGACTGGGCACGGAGGTGCCCCATGGAAGGTCCCGCACGCGGTTGTCTCGCAGGGTTGGTCTCGTGGAAGCTCGGAGGGGGGCTGATCTCGACGATCCTCGTCTTCATCGTCGTCTACGCGCTCCTCGGCCACGTCCATTGCTGAGCTTCTGA
>DIAY01000149.1 GCA_002414905.1 Holophagales bacterium UBA5066
GGGCTCATCTTCCTCGCTGGCTTCCTCGACTCGCTCGATGGTCGCGTGGCCCGGATGACGGGCTCGACGTCGGCGTTCGGCGAGCAGCTCGACTCGCTCGCCGACGTCCTCTCGTTCGGACTCGCCCCCGCGTTCCTCGTCTATCACTGGGCGCTTGCGGGCTACGGCCGGATCGGGCTTTTCGCGTCGTTCCTCTTTCTCGTCTGCGGGGCGTGCCGGCTCGCACGATTCAACGTCCAGCTCAACGTCGTCGACAAGCGGTGGTTCGTGGGCCTGCCCATTCCGGCCGCCGCAGGCGCCCTCTGCGGTCTCATCTGGGTCCTGCCCGAGCCGCTCCCGGACCCGCGGATCGGAGTAGCGTTCCTCGCCATCACCCTCCTCCTCGGCTTCCTGATGGTCTCGACGTTCCGCTACCGGTCCTTCAAGGACGTGGACCTGCGCTCGCGCCGCTCGGCCCGCCTCGTTCCGCTCCTCGGCTTCGTGGTCGCCGCCGTGGCGGCCTGGCGCCCGGATGTCTGTCTCGCAGGAATCGCTCTCGTCTACGCCTCGTCGGCTCCGGTCGCGCGCCTCGTGACGGCGCTGTTCCCCCGCCGAACGCCCCCCGTGGCAGGATCTCCGGCATGAGGGGTCTTTCCGTCGCCGTGGTGGACCCCGGGAGCCTCGTCGGACGCGACGTCAAGGCGGTCCTGCGTGAGCGCCACTTCCCCGCCGCGAACCTTCACCTGTTCCAGACGGGCAATCCTTCCGCGGGCTTGCTGACAGAGGATGACGGCGAAGCGGCGTACGTCGCCGCGCTCGAGCCGGACAGCCTTTCAACCTGCCAGATCGCATTTTTCTGCGGCACCTCCGACGCGACGACCCGCTTCCTTTCCGTCCGTGCCTCCGACTCGTGCGTCGCCATCGACCTTTCCGGCCAGCGAGCCGCAGGGGTCTTCGTCGACGCGTTGCGCGGCACGCTCCCGTCTCCCCTGCCAACGAGCGACCACCTCCTCCTGCGGGACCCGGCCGCCACAGTCCTCGCGGACGCCGTAGCCGCGCTCGAAAGCCTCCGGCCCGTTCAGGCCATCACCGTGGCGATCGACAGGCCCGTCAGTGAGCTGGGCAAGGACGCCCTCGACGAGCTCTTTCAGCAGGCGATCGCCATCGCTTCGTTCCGAAGCGTTCCGAAGGACCACCTCGGCGCCCAGTGCGCCTTCAACGTCCTCTCCCCCGCCGACACGGACGCCTTCGAGACCCGGGTGACCGGAGACGTTCGGGCCCTCCTCGGGCGCGAGCTCCCCATGAGCGTCCTCTCGGTCCGGGCCAGTATCTTCCACGGAACGACCCTTCGCCTCGAGGCTCGCTTCGACGGCGAGGCGCCAGACCCTCAGGCCATTCGATCGATGCTTCTGGCCTCGGGCCGCGGTTTCGCCGAGACCGACGTCGATGGGCCGGCCGGCACCGTCGACGCGGCGGGACGCGACGAAACGCTTCTCATCCGCTCGTCGTCGACGGGCTCCACGGTTCGCCTCCTCCTCGCCTCCGACGACCTCCGGCGCCCCGGTGCGCTCCTGGCCGTGAGGGTCGCGGAAGCGGTGGTGGCCGAGAGGGGCCTCCTTCCCGACGCCTGAGCTGCTCCCCGGCGCCGCAGGCGGGCCCGTTCCTCAGCGCTTCTTCAGCTTCGGTATCGAAGGCTGGAGCTTCGGCTTCGCTTTCGCTGCCGGGGCCGGAGCGGGCGGCGGCGAGATGGACACCTCGGTTTCGGCTCCCGTGATCGTTCGCCCGTCCGGCAGCGTCAGCTGGTAGGAGACGAACACGCGGGGCCGCCCCCCGGAGATCCGGATCGGACCGACGACATTCGCCTCCTCGGACGCGAAGAAGTTCTCAAAGAGCCGGCAAGCCGTTGCCCGTCCGAACGGGGCCACCTGCTTCATGTCCCGGGCCGAGGCGAAGAGCTCGTACCTGTCGAAGTCGCCGGCGCCCAGGGCCGTGAAAACTCCCCCCTCGAGCCGTATGGTGATCTGGTTTCCGAAGCGCGTCAGCTCGCTCGGCGTCGGGCCGGGATTCGACACGCGCAGCCAGACCTCACCCCCTCTTCCCGTCCCCTCGGCAGGCTCGATGGAAAGGCTCGGCTCCCAGGGCTTTCCCGTCAGGAGCGCACGGATGGCCGGATAGCCGCTCAGCCGGCCGTCCCGCGGAACGCCGTCGACGAGGAAGACCCGGCCCGCGAGCTTCGGCGCGCCCCAATGCGAGGTCGCCGAGACGAAGCGAACCAGGTCGGCAAAGGGAAGGATGTCGAATCGGGCCCGTCCGCCGTCCTCCGACAGGAGGCTCCTGGCCCTCTCGTAGCCTGCGCGGGGCTTGAAGTTGTAAATGCTGCCCGGATCGCTCGAGAGCACGGACGCGAAATCGAAATCGAGGCTGCGGTCCTCGGAGAGCTTATCGATCTCACCGTCGGGAAGCCGGCGGGCCCGGGCGCCGGAGCCCGTTACGCCGTAGCCGCCCGGAACGAACAGGAGCCGGAACGGAATCGGGAACGCCTTCGCCTCCTCCTGGGACATCTCGCGAACGAACGTGTCGGCTGTCTCCGGCCGGCGTCCGAAAGTGAAGACGAGGGCTTCGTCCGCCACCCCCTCGAGTGGCTTCCAGGTCCCCTCGGGCGCTCCGGTCGGCAGCGTCACGGAGATCGTCAGTCCCTTGAGCCGGGACTTGAGAACAGCGAGCGTCTTCGCGAGGGCCAGGGCATCCGCCGGCGCCGGCAGGAGATGAAGGTGGACGCCGGAGACGTTCGCCCACGCCTTCGCTTCGGCGACCAGGCTCGCGGCGCCGTTGGCCCATTTCTCACCCACCATCTCCGGCTGGGCCGTTCGCAGCGCTCCCTCGACGCCCGGCTCGCCCATCAGGACGAGGACGACCGGTCGTTGGATCGAGCTCGGCGGCGGGGGAAAGGGCCGGACCTGGCCGTTTGCCGAGAATGTCGCCGCCACCACATACAGGCGGCGCACTCCCATCGCGTCGAACTCGGGAGAGAGCTCCTCGGGAACGACGGCGGGAGCCTCGGCCAGGAAGAGAGCGTCCTCGCGGGGCGGCAGGGCGGACGAGTCTCGACCGCCGAGCGGCAATCCCTTTCCACACGCTCCCGCGCCGGCCGTGCCGAGGAGGAGCAGACCGATGGCGAGTCGGCGCGCGAGCCTGGCATTCGAGAGCATTGCGAAAATGATATCAGCCGGCCGTCGGGAGGACGAAGCCGATCCGGAGCCCCCCCAGAGGTGAACGTTCGGCGATGAGCCGTCCACCGTTCTCCTCCACGGCCCGCCGAGCGGCCGCCAGGCCCATGCCCGAGCCCCGCAACTTCGTCGAGAAGCACGGATCGAAGATCCGATGGAGGTCGGCCTCCGGTACCCCCGGTCCGTCGTCGTCGCACGTCACCTCGACTTCGAGCCCGCCGCGAGGTCCGACTGCGGTTCTCGCACCGATCTCGACTCGTCCCCCCGCCTGCTCGAGAGCCTCCGCTGCGTTGAGGACGAAGTTCGACACGGCGTCGCGCAGCAGGGAACGGTCTACGAAGAGATCCGGGAGGCCTTCTTCCGCTCCCCAGGAGACGCTGACCCTGGCGTGAGCGGCGAAGTCCGACGCGACTTCCGCCAGGAGCGCGGCCAGACCTGCTCCCCCGAGAAGGCTCCTCTTCGGCGCAGCGGGGCTCGCGAATCGGGCGAGTCGTCCCGTTCGCTCCGTCAGCAGGTCGACCTGCCGGAGGATCGTCGAGGCCGCTTCGCCGAGCTTGCCGGCGTCGGGAGGGGTCCCCCGGTCCGCGCTCCGGGCGAGCCGCTCTGCCGTCAGGCGGATGGGGGTAAGAGGGTTTTTGATGTCGTGCGCCACCGCCCGGGCCGCCTCGACCCACGTCTCGAGTCGCTCGGCGCGCGTGAAATCGGTCAGGTCCTCCAGCAGGAGAACCGTTCGATGTCCCTCAGCGTCGGCGGGGAGGTCGGCGACGACGAGACGCAGGACCGTTTCCTTCCCCACCCCGCGGAGCGACACCCTCGTCTCGAACGGTCTTGCGTGTCCGAGCGCGGCCAGAACGGGCTCGAAGCGTGCCGGCGCGAGGCGCTCGGAAATCCGGGCGCCGCCGGCGAGCAAGGCATCGGCTGCCGGGTTCGCAAACAGGATTCGGCCGTCTTCCTCGCGGAACAGGATCGCCGCCGGGGTGAGGCTTCCGAGGAGGCTCACGGCCGCTTCCCTCTCGCGCTCGAGAAGCTCCGTCCGCTCCCGGACCCTGTCGGACATGGCCCCGAACGCGTCGACCAGCCGCGCCAGGTCGACCACTTCCGGCATCCGGATCGGGCCGGGCGCGTCGCCTGCACCGACACGCTCCGCCGCCGCGACGAGATCCTCGAGCGGTCGCGAGAGCTCGAGAGCGCCGCGCCCGCCGAGCGCGAGGGCGCCGAGCGCGACGGCGACCGCGAGGAGGACAAGCGCATCGACCGCTTCCCGCCCCGCCGGGTCCTCGCCGAGAACCACGGCAAGGGTCGTCCGATCCTCCCTCGAGAGCGTCACAGCCGCCTCCGCCACCCGCCTCGCGCCCGGCCGGACAGGGGCCCGAATCGCCGCGGCCTCGCTTGCGCCGTTCGCGAGCCCGGCCGCGACGAGCGAGGCGAGCCGTTCAGGGGCCAGGCCCGCCGCGACAGGAACGGCCCGCGAGGCGGCGGCAAGAGCTCCGCCGCGGTACAGGAGCAGGTCGACGCCGACCACCGAGGCGGCCCGGTTCAGATCCGCTGGGGAAGGCGTCTCATCCACCCGCTCCTCGAGAAGGCGGCGTCCTTCCGTGAGGAGCTGCAGCGCGTGCCTCTCCGTCGCGTGGGCGGAAGAGCGATCCAGCGCCGTCCTCACCATCAAGGCGCCCGCCGCGAGGGGCGCGGCACCGGAGACGAGGAGTGCGAGCGCGAGCCGACCCCGGAAAGTACCGAAGAGCCGTTGCCGCGATCCCGCTTGTCCCTTCGCCCTTGTCCGCCCGAGAGCAATCAGCTCTCCCCCGAAAAGGAGGACGAGGGCGAACGGCAGGGCCATTTCGGCGGCGGCGACGGCCGACCCCAGTGCGAAGCCCGGCTCGGGAACGTCAATGCCCCATCCAACGAAACCGCTCCCCGAAACGCGGACCGTCATTCGCCAGCGCCGCTCTCCCGAGACCTCCATTCCCCACGCAACGCCGTCCCGACGC
>DIAY01000066.1:0-725 GCA_002414905.1 Holophagales bacterium UBA5066
ATGGGGGGCGCGACCCCGGCCGTCGCTCTCGAGCCCGCCGCCGCCACGGCGGCGATTTCGCCCGCCTCCACGCCGGCGCTCGAGCGCCTGGCGAAGAGCGGAGTTGCCTCCTGCCGGAAGCTCCCGTCCTTCCTCCTCGGCTGGACCCCGCGCCTCAACTACTTCTCCGCGACGGACGGTATTCCCGTCGTCGAGGTCGAAGGGAGTGCCTGGCGCGGCCTTCGGGCCGCCCTCGAGGCGCTCGACGCCGCGGGGAGGCCGGGAGAGAGCTGGCTCGCCCGGGCGGGCGGTTTCCTTTTCATCCTGACGCACCAGGAGGGCTTCACCGACGCCGTCACTCTCGACCCGCTCGCGCACGCCCCCGCCTACGCGGCTCTGGACCCGGCGCTGAGGGCGTGGCTCGTCCCCGCCTCCGTCGTGGAGGAGCAGCGGACGGCGGCCGAGGGGGTGTTCCGCGCCTTCGCGACCCTCTACGGACGGAACGCGGGGCACGTCGCGCGCCTCCCGTTCCCCTGCGTCTACTTCGAGGACGACCTCGCCGTCATTCGCGACGCCCTCTGGCGGATACGAGTCCGTCTCTTCCTCGACGAGGGAAGGGACCATCCCGACCACGGTGCGCTCCTCGCACACCTTGCCGCTCTCCACCCGGAGGCGGCCCGCTTCCTCACGGCGCTCGGGGCCTTCGCCGACGCTCTCGAAGGCGGCGCCTCGCTCCCGAAAGACGG
>DIAY01000066.1:866-7946 GCA_002414905.1 Holophagales bacterium UBA5066
GCCTCGGGATCACCGTCGGGATCATCACGAGGAACCGCGCCGACGACCTCGCGGTGTGCCTCGAGTCGCTCACCCGGCAGGCGCGGCCGCCCGACGAGGTCCTCGTCGTCGACAACGGCTCGACGGACGGGACGGCCGGGTTGCTCGAAGCGTACGCGGGGCGGCTTCCGCTCGCGGTCCACTTCCTCGCGCAGGCCGGGATACCCTCCGCGCGCAACGAGGTCCTCGCCCACGCGCGGCACGAGGTGATCGCCTTCACCGACGATGACTGCGTCCTGGAGCCCGGCTGGCTCCAGGCGGTGGAGCGCGGCTTCCTGCGCGCCGACAACATCGGAATGGTCGGGGGCTGGGTTTGTCACGAGCACGCCCCGCGCGCCGGAGCCCTCGACACCTACTATGCGACCTTCCACCACAACACGACCTAGGAACGGAAGATGATCATCGAGCTGCCGGGCACGACCTCGGACTATCGCAGCGGCCGCGTGCGCCACTACCGGATGGCCTTCTTCCACTTCTCCAACAACAACCTCGCCCTCCGCGCCGCCTGCGCTCGCGACCTCAGCGGCTACGACCTCGCGGCGACCCGCTCGGAGGACGTGGAGATCTGCTGGCGCCTCGCGAGAGACCCCGACTGGGTCGCGCTCCGCGAGCACGGTGCGGTCCTGCGTCACAAGGCGCGCAGGACGTTCCGCGGTTTCGTGAAGCAGCTCTGGGGATGGGGGACGCACCTCGGTTATCCGTACGCGCGGACGGGGATGAAGGGGCTCCACGTCTATCGCGTCCGTTCCGAGGACCGCCAGATCGGCTTCGCCTACGAAGCCCCGCGGTTCCCCTTCCTCGTCTGCGTCTACGTCACCGACTTCCACCTCTTTCACGCCTGGCTGCTCGTCCTCGTCGCCGCGGCGGCTGCCGGGTCGGGGCTCGGCGTCCTCGGCGCCTCCGCCGCCGCCCTCCACTATCTCTGGGGTGCGCTCACGGACGAGCGGGCCGCCGGCTTCGGCGTGCGGGAGACCGCCGCCCTCGCTTTCCACCACTGGGTCGCCAACGTCACGTTCGTCACGTCGGGCTTCCTGAGCGGCCTGAGGCACGGGCTGCTCCTCGTTCCGGCCTCGATCTTCCGGCCCTCGACCCCCTCGGAGGCGGCCGAGCGGGCGCTGAGGCTCGCGCGCGGCGCCTCCCCCCGGAAGGGAGAGGGGGCGGCGTGAGCGCTGCGGCGCCGGTGACGACGGCGACGGCAATCGAGCTCTCCTTCTACGGTGCGACCGTGACGGTCGAGAGCGCCGACGAGGAGCTCCAGAGGCGCGTCGCCGACGACTTCACCTTCTTCGCCGTGGAGTCGCCGACTCGCAGGGACGAGCACCTGTCGATCCGCGCGGCCCGCCTGCGCCCCGACTACGACGCGCTGCCGCCCCTCACCGCAACCGTCTATACGCCCCGGAACGTCTGCTATTCCGACGGGAGCGTCACGTACATCGACTACTTCGGCAGGGCGCTCGCCCTCTGGGACCGCGAACGCCGCACGCTCGACGTCTCGTGCGACGACCTCGACCTCCTCCACGAGATCGTCTACCTGACGATCCTCTCCCGCGTCTCCGAAACGCTCGAGCGCGGCGGGCTCCATCGCGTCCACGCCTTCGGCCTCGAGGCCGGGGGCGAGTCGGCTCTCTTCCTGATGCCGTCCGGAGGCGGGAAGACGACGCTCACGCTCGGCTTCCTCATGCTCGGTCCGCCGTACCGCCTCGTCTCGGAAGACAGCCCGTTCGTCGACCGGAAGGGGCGCGTCCACCCGTTCCCGCTCCGGATCGGCGTCCTGGGCACCGAGCCGCCCCCGTTCCCCGAGGAGCACGTCACCTTCATCCGGAGGATGGAGTTCGAGCCGAAGCACCTCGTCGCCCTCGCGGCCTTCGGCGACTGCCTCGCCCGCGGGGCCTCGACGCCGCGCTTCCTCTTCGTCGGGAGGCGCAGGCTCGGGCGCGGCTGCACGATCCGCCCGGCCGGTTGGCGGGCGGGGTGGAAGGCGCTGCTGGAAGGGATGGTCGTCGGCGTCGGCCTCTACCAGGGGGTCGAGTTCCTCCTCCGGACGTCGCTTCTCGACCTCTTCCGCCTCTCGGGGCTCGTGCTTTCCCGCGCCCGCGCTGCCCGCGCGCTCCTTGCCCGCTGCGAGGTTCACGTCGTGGAGCTCGGGAGGGACGGCGCGGTCAACGTCGAGACCGTCCGGGCGTTCCTCGCCGCGCGGGGCTTCGGGGCGGCGCGGCCGGGGGAGGACTCGGAGGAGTGATACCCGGAACAGCCGTTGCGGACGCGGAAGGACGAGGGACGGGCCGGGCCGTCGCCGCGCTGCTCGGCCTCGCGGCGCTGCTCCGCCTTGCCTCGCTCGGGGTCACCGAGGTCGAATGGTGGGACTCGACGATCTATCTGACCGAAGGCCGGCGAATCGCGTCGGGGATCCCGTGGGCACCCCTCTACGAGAGGCATCGCGCTCCGCTCCTCCCGTGGCTCGGCGCGCTCTCGTACGGCGCCGGTCTCGACGCCGCCGGGCTGTACCTGGCGAACGTCCTTTTCTCGGTCGGCACGGTCTGGCTCATGTTCAAGGCCGGGGAGCTCCTCTTCGGGCGGCGCGCCGGCCTCGTCTGCGCCTTCCTGATGGCGGTCTCGTGGGAGTCGCTCTTCTTCACGCAGCGGGTGCTCACCGAGACGCCGGCTCTCTTCTTCTGGACGCTGTCGATCGTCTTCTACGCGAAATCCGTCCTGCGCGGCCGGACGGTCTGGCTGCCTCTCCTCGGCCCGTCCGTCGCGTTCGCCTTCCTCGCCCATTTCCGGGCCGCCGCGATCGTCCTCGCTCTCGGACTCCATTTCGTCGCCGCTCGGATGTGGCGGCGGCTCCGGCGCAGGGAGCTCCTCGTGTCGGTCGCCCTCGGGCTCCTGGGCCTCGCGTCGTACGTCGTCTTCTCCGCGCGGCGGTGGGGGGCGCCGTTCGAGCTCCTCCGGTCGTACCAGGTGCAGCGACTCGGCTCGATCGGGACGGCCCAGCTCGGCGTCTTCGCGCGATACCTCGAATACCTTCCGTCGTACCTCGGGAGCTTCCTCTTCCTTCTTCTTCTCGGCGCCCTCGCATTCGCTCTCGGCGGCACGGTCCTCTCCCTGGCCAGGCGTCGCGATCCGCAGGCCGCACCGGAGCGGCTCCATCGCGGCGTCCTCCTCGCGGGGCTCGTCCTCGTGCCGCTCGCCGTGCCCAGCCTCTTCGAGAAGTTCCACCACCGCCTCGGGGTCTTCTGCCTTCCCGGGCTCTTCCTCGTCCTCGGCGCGGCGACAATTCGGATCGAAGCCTGGATACGGATCCGCAGCGTCACGCTCTCCCGCGCGTTCATGGCCGCCACCCTCGCCGTCGCCGCCGCCCAGCAGCTCGGGACGGCGGACGAGTGGCTCCACGCGGAGGGGAAGTCGTACCTCTCGGTCAGGGAGGCCGGGCTCTGGGTCCGCGAGCACACGGTCCCGGGAGCCGTGATCGTGACGACCTCCTGGCCCCAGGTGAACTTCTACGCCGAGCGCCCGACCGCCGACGTCCCCGGTACCGCCGAGGCGTTCGAGGCGCTGGTCCTCGAGAGGCACGCTCCCTTCCTCGTCCTCTCGGACTACGAGCGGGTACCGGCCTGGGTGGGGCCCTACCTCGAGGTGAGTCCTGCCCGCGTGCGCCTCGTCTTCGGCGCCGGAGACATCAGGGGGCTCCGAACTCGCGTGTACGACCTCTCACGGCTCACCCACGAGCCGGGCGGGCGCGAGCTCGGGGCTCTCGGCGCGCCCGTCCGGGACGGGCGTGGAGCCCGCCCCCGCGGCGATGCCGTGGACCCTTCGTGACGAGGACGGTCGGCCCCCGGCGAGCGCGTACCGCACGAGCCCGGCTCCGAACCCCAGCGCGCCGCAGAGGTAGTGCAGCCAGTGCAGGGGAATCGCGGCGACGAGGAAGGCCGGCCCCCGGAGCCTGACGAGGCGCCGGTAGAACGGAAGGTTCGCCGCAAGAAGCGCGAGGAGGCTCCCGGCGGCGATAAGGAGGCCGGGATAGGGCGACACGGGGAGGACGGCGAGCCCTGCAACGAGCGCCAGCGCCGCCACCGTGCTGAGCCGGTGGCCGGGCCTCAGGTTGAGGTCGCGAGGGAGCCGGCGTTCACGCAGGATCAGCTCCGTCCACGGCAGAGCGCGGTCGCGAACGTCCGTCACGGCCATCCCCGCGAGACTCCAGCGCTTGAGGTGCTTCACCTGGAGGGACCGGTCCAGGCGGATGCGACGGCCGGAACGGACGAGCCGCGAGCCGAGCTCGATGTCCTCCACCGAGGGGCGCCGGTAGCGCTCGTCGAAGCCACCGCTCTCCCGGAACACCGAGCTCCTCACGGCGCCGCAGCCCGACCAGAACGAAGAGGCCTCCGGCCGGCTCGTCTGGTGGACGTGGTGATGGAGCAGGTTCCGGAAGACCGACACGACGCCGGGGCCCGCGGGGGCGTCGTCGTAGGAACCGAAAACGCCGTCGAGGCGGGCGTCCTCGTCAAAAGCCCGGGCGACCCGGTCCACGAGGTCCGCCGGCACGACGACGTCGGCGTCGAGGAAGAGGACCACGACGCCGGCCGCTTCCCGGGCACCCCGGTTCCGCGCGATCGCGGGCCCCTCTCCCCCCGCGGTGGCGAAGACCCTGGCCCCCGCCCCGGAGGCGAGGGTCGTACAGCCCGGTGCGTCGCCGTCGACGACGACGAGGACCTCGCCCGGCCCCGGCCGGCAGGCGAAGACAGAGGCGAGACAGGCACGGAGGCCTTCGTCGGCACGGTGAGCGGGGATGACGACGCTGACGGCGGTGGCGTCCACGCGCGGATCGCTGCGAACACCCTGCGTCACGGCCGCAATGGTAGCCCGGCCGTGCGCTCCTCGTGGGGGTCGTCTTCCGTGTTGATGTCCCAGATGCTCGACCGGTCCGTCCGGCCGGCAAGGATGTCGTCGACGGCGGTCATCGCCGTGAGCATCGAGTGGTCCTGGTTGTTGTAGCGGTGCATGCCGTTGCGGCCGAGAACCCAGAGGTTCGGCAGGGCATCGAGAAAGTCGCGGAGCACGGGGAGGCGATCGTAGGAGCCGAGATAGGTCGGGTAGGCCTTCGGCATCCGGATGACGACGCCGTCCCTCACCTTTGAGGGGTCAACGAGGCCGATCCTCTCCATCTCGGAGACCGCGAGCGCGATCATCGCGTCGTCGTCGAGGCGCCACACCTCGTCCCCGGCGTTGCAGAAGTACTCCAGCCCGATCCAGGCCTTGCTCGGGTCGGCGACCAGGTCGGGGCTCCAGTTGTTGAAGACCTGCATCCGGCCGACGAGGACGTCCGGCTCCTGGATGTAGATCCAGTTGTCCCGGATCAGACCGCCCCCCTCCTCCTCGACCTCGAGACGGTCGAGGAGCAGCCCCACGGTGAGAAAGTCCCGGTAGACGAGTCCGGCCGCGACCTGGGCGGCCTCGGGAGGCGCGGGCGGGTCGAGCGACCGGACGAGGTGGCGCAGCGGCATCGTCGAGAGGACGATATCGGCGGCAATTTCGTGGCGGCGCCCCTCCCTGTCGGTATACGAGACCGACGTGAGGCGCTCACCCTCGCGGGTCAGCCCGTCGACCCGGCAGCCGAGCCGGACCTCCCCGCCCCGCGCCTCGACGCGGCGCGCGACCTCCTCCCAGAGCTGTCCCGGACCAAGCCTGGGGTAGAGGAACCTCTCGACGAGCGAGGTCTCGACCCCTTTCTGCGAGAGGTCTTCAGCCTCGCCGCGAACGATCGTCCGCAGACGGTGGCGGACCGCCTTCGCGACCGAGAGGCCCCTGATTCTCTGCGCCCCCCACTCGGCGCCGATGTTCCGGCACGGAACTCCCCAGACCTTCTCGGTGTAGTCGCGGAAGAAGGTCCGGTAGAGCTCGCGCCCGAAACGGTTGACGAGAAAGTCCTCGAGGTTCTTCTCGGGCGTGACGGGCCGTGCGACGGCCCGGAGGTAGCTGGCGCCGATCCGGAGGGACCGGACGAACCCGAGGTTGCGGAAGGTCGAGGCGCTCAGGCGGATCGGGTAATCGAAAAAGCGCCGACGGTGATAGATCCGGGAGCGCCTCTCCCGGAGGAGCATGACGAGGCCGGTGTCGTGCGGTTCCGGTCCCCCGCTGTCCTCCCCGAGCGTGCGCGTCGAGCCCTGGTAGGAGATCGACGCGCCGGCGCCGTCGCGCTGGAGAGGCAGGATCCGGAGCCACCAGTCCATCACGCGGTCGGACTTCGAGAAGAAACGGTGTCCGCCGAGATCGATCCGGTTTCCGTTGTGGGTGACGGTCCGCGCGATGCCGCCCACGAGCTCGCTCCTCTCGAGGACGACGGGCTTGAACCCGGTGCGGGTCGCCAGCTCGTACGCCGCAGTCAGCCCGGCAGGCCCGGCCCCCACGACGACGGCGGTTCGCTGATGGCTCATGGCGGTTCGGGCTCGACGGGCCGCCTTCCCTCGTCAGGCCCTCTTACGAACCAGCCGGGACCCCAGGTTGACGACGAGGACCGCGAGCCCCCCCGCGAGGATCCCGGCGAGGGTGCCGACGAGCGCCGGGCCGAGGCTCCCCAGAAGACCACCGGCAGCCGCCAGCCGCTCGGCGAGGTGGTGGAGCGGCGGGAGACCGTGGACGAGGATCCCTCCCCCGACGAGGAACATCGCGACGGTGCCGGCGACCGACAGGAAGCGCATCAGCCAGGGTGCGGCGCTCAGGATCCCTCCGCCGAGGCTCCGCCGGAAGCGCGCAAAACCCGATGCCCCCTCGCCACGGCGCAGGAGAAGGCCGAGGTCGTCGAGCTTCACGATCCCCGCGACGAGACCGTAGACACCGACCGTCATCAGGAGCGCGACCCCCGAAAGGACGGCGACGCGCGTCACGAAAGGCGCCGCGGCCACCGTGCCGAGCGTGATCGTGACGATCTCGGCCGAGAGGACGAAATCCGTACGGACCGCCCCCTTGATCTTCCCCTTCTCGATCTTCGCAAGGTCGAAGTCCGCGCTGAGGAGGGCCCCGGCCGGCTCGGCGCGGTGGGCGTCATCC
>DIAY01000066.1:8149-9655 GCA_002414905.1 Holophagales bacterium UBA5066
TCCCTCTCCGCCAGGACGCCCGTCACCTGCTCTGCGTTGAGCGCCAGGTCGTCCCCGAGGACGCCGGCCGTCTTCTCGGCCGCGACCTTCGAGAGGACGGCCACGTCGTCCGCGACGGCCGTGGCCTTCTTCGCGGCGACCTTCGTCAGGATCGCAACGTCGTCGAGGACGGTCGCGATGTCATCCAGGAGGGCGAGGAAGCCGGAGGCGGGCATGGACGCGGAATGCTAGCAGGGCCGCCGCCGCAAAAGTCCCGCCCGCCGCCCCTGCCCGTCCTCAGTCGGAGAGGACCTTCAGCTTCCCGGTCTCCCCCTCGATGGCGACGTGGAAGACCTCCTTGTAGTCGTCGCCCGCATAGGAGACGTGCCAGAGGGTCGTTCCGGGCTTCACGGCGTTCGCGACGATTCCGAGCGTCACCTTCGCTCCCCTGGCCCGGTGCGCGGCGCCTCCCGCCCCGTCGGCCATCTGCACGAGCTTCTTCGAGTCCCAGGTCGTCTCGGGCTTTACCGGTATCCCCCGCCCGCCAGCTCCGTCCATCACGAACGTCGTCAGGACGCCGCTCGTGACGCTCATCATGTTCATCTTCCCGGCGGCTTTCGACGTCCATTTCAGGTTCCACGCCGTCGAGCGGCCCTCGGTGTCCACCGGTCCCGTGGTGAGGTTGCCGAAGCCGAAGAGCTCGGCGTCCGCCTGCCACTTCAGCGCAGCCGTCTTCGCCAGCTCGTAGGCCGTCTTTGCGTCGACGGGCCCGGGCTTCGGAGCCCCCTTCGCCTGCGCGGCGGCCGAGAGCGAAACCGCGACGAGGAGCGCGGCCAGGACGGGCAGGAAGGGAGAGCGTCGATTCTTCATATGAGCCCTCCGTCAGAAAATCTTGAAGTTGAGCCCGATCGTGGCGGTCCAGAAGTCGCCCTTGTAGTTGCTCGTGGCACTGTCGATCAGCTCGTCGACGCTGCTCGCGTCGAGGAAGACGGCCCTCACATCGCCGTTCAGCGTCATCCTCCCGCTGATCTTGATGTCGATCCCGGCCCCGGCGTGGGCGGACCACCCCTTCTCGGTCACCTCGCCCTGGACGACGCTCGTCCCCGTCACCTTCAGGTTGCTGTAGGTGGCACCGCCGAGAAGGTAGACGCCGACTTTCGGGAGCTTGATCGGGTAGATCATCCCGGAAACCTGGAACGGGAGGTTCTCGATGTCGACGGATCCCAGGGTTCCGAGGTCGTAGCTGTCGGTGTAATAGGAGGCCCGTCCCTCCACGGCCAGGATCCAGAAGAGGGGGAAACGCACCTGCGCTCCGCCGACGAAGCTCTCTCCGTCGCCGTCCGGAGTGTTCACGATGCCGCCGTGGACCCCGAGCTCGACGCCGAGGGAGTCCGCCGCGACGGGCGGGGCGACGAGGACGAGTGCGAGCAGTGCGAGAGATGACAGACTCATGAACTTCTTCATTCGCGAGGCTCTCCTTCCACTGGAAGTGACCGGAGGTTACACGGGCCGGGAGGGCTCGTCACG
>DIAY01000135.1 GCA_002414905.1 Holophagales bacterium UBA5066
GCTCCTCGAGAAGATCGTCGCCTCCCGCTTCGTCAAGGTCGACTTCGTCCTCCGGGAGGACCTCCTCGTCGCCGACCTCCTCGAGGAGTGGCTCGCGGCACAGACCGAGGTGTTCCTGGCCATCGAGGCCGAGATGGAGGAGAAGGACCTCCGGGGACGGATCGTCACCATGAAGCTCGGTACGGTCCGGGACATTCCGATCCTCCGCCAGCGGCGCCTGTTCGGCCTCGACCTCGAACTTCTGAAGAGGACGCCGGCGGGCCTGCCGCAAAGGGAAGACTTCTTCTACTTCAAGATCGAGAAGGACGGGCCGTACTGGTCGAACGTCGTTCGTGACCGGAACGTGGCCCTCTCCGACGCCCTCGATCCCAAGCTCAAGTTCTCGCTCTACATCATCACGAAACCCGGGAGCTGAGATGGACTACACGACCGAGCTGTTCAAGGTGGCGGCGAAGGAGTTCCTCTTCCTGTCGTCATTCCGTCAGAAGGTGAGGAAGGGCGTCCGCGCCGACATCGAGGACGCTGCGGCGGATCTCGACGAGATTTTCCGCGAACAGGCCTCCGCCGTCCGCCAGGATCCGCGCCTCCAGGCCCTGTACGACCAGGCGCGGTACCCGCTCGTCGTCCTCGCCGACGAGATCCTGATCCACTCGGGCTGGGAGTTCGCCCGCGACTGGCAGGACCGCCTCCTCGAGGAGAAATACTTCCGCACGAACATCGGCGGCGACCAGTATTTCGCCATCGCCAAGGAGCTGAAGCCGGAGGACGTGGAGCTGGCCAGCATCGTCTATGCCGGGCTCGCCCTCGGCTTTCGCGGAAAGTACCGCGAGCGGCCGGAGAAGCTCGCCGAGGTGCGAAAGAGCACCTACCGCCTTCTGTCGGAGTACCTGGCCTCCCAGAGCGACAAGATCACGCCCGAGGCTTACACGGTGCTCGCCACGGCGGGCAAGCGCCTGAACCCGGTCGTGACCCTCGGACGGGTCGCCATCATCAGCTTCGGCGTGCTCGTCATGTACTACCTCCTGACGTTCCTCCTCTGGGGCTCGCTCATGAGCGAGATCCGGACGGCGGCCCGGGCCATCGGAGCGCTGTGAGGTAGGCGATGTACGAACTGCTGGACCTCCTCGGCCGTCTTCCGAAGCCTGTCAAGACCCTCGGGATCGTCTTCCTCCTCATGCCGGTCTGCCTCGTCGCTGCGCGCGCGATGGGCTTCGGGCAGTACTGGTGGGCCGTCATCGGTGGCCTGATCGTCATCGCCGTCGCCGTCGCCCTGTTCGAAAAGTTCGTCAAGAAGGGGGACAAGGCCCGCGGCGGCGCCTTCGAAAAGGATCTCGCGCGCGACGCCCAGGGTGGTGCCGGCGCCTCCAAGCAGGAGGTCCGCGAAGCCGTCCGGGAGCTCTCGCAGAAGTGGACGGAATCACTGGCCCAGCTCAAGGGAACGGGCCTCCAGATCTACTCGCTCCCCTGGTACCTCCTCATCGGCGAGCCGCAGTCGGGCAAGTCGACGACGCTGAAGAACTCGGGGCTCGAGTTCCCGGTCGGAGGGGACGGCCTTTCCGGCTCGGGAGGCACGCGCAACTGCGACTGGTGGTTTGCCAATGAGGCGGTCATCCTCGACACCGCCGGCCGGTTCACGTTCCAGGAGGAGGCGGCCCCCGACGCCACGGAATGGTTGACCTTCCTGAAGATGCTGAAGAAGTATCGGCGGGACTGTCCGATCAACGGCGTCCTCATCGTCATCCCGGCGACGTCCCTCCTCGAGGACACGCCCGAGGAGCAGGACAAGAAGTCCGCGAACATCCGGTCGAAGCTCATGAACCTCCAGCGCGTTCTGGAGATCCGGTTCCCGATCTTCATCATGGTCACGAAGGCGGACCGGATCCTCGGCTTCTCCGAGTTCTTCTCGAAGCTCGACCCGGTCGACCAGCGGCAGCTCGTCGGGTGGTCGAACCCGCAGGGGCCGGACAAGCCCTACGCGCTCGCGACGTTCGACGAGGCCTACGAGGAGATCCTCACCCGGATCCACAAGCTTCGGATGAAGTTCACGGCCACCGAGGAGATCGTCCAGAACGTCGACAGGATCTTCGTCTTCCCCGAAGAGCTGCGTGCGATGCGCGATTCGCTCAAGCGCTACTTCCAGGGGATCTTCCTCGAAACCCGCTACGACGACCCGTTCGTCTTCCGCGGTTTCTACTTTTCGTCGGGCGTGCAGCAGGGCAAGCCCATCGCGCGGGCGACCCGCGAGCTCCTCGGCGCCTCGGCCGAGGGGGTCCTGGAGAATCTGGAGCAGATCTTTAAGCGGTCCCGGGCCTTCTTCATCAAGGACTTCTACGAGAAGAAGGTCTTCCCCGAGCAGGGGCTCATTGCGCGGACCAAGGCTGCGATCCAGAAGGACAAGACGACCGTCTGGGTCATCCGGGGCCTCTCGGCCTTCATCGTTCTCCTCGTCCTCGGCGGGATGATCCCGGCGTACATCGGTCTCAAGAGGATCGTCGAGCCGATCAAGCGGAACGTCGCGGCGGCCCAGGAGTGCGTCGAGAAGGAGCCCTGCTCCATCCCGAAGGCCTACGCCATCTCACGCGACATCTTCCGGAGCCAGTCCGAGATCCGGAAACACCCGTTCATCTTCGCGATGTTCTTCCGCGGGGCGGCTTCCGGAGAGCTTTCGGACCTCCTCGGGAAGATCAACCAGAAGCTCTTCCTGGCCCGCGTCGCCAACCCCCTCATGAAGGAGGGCGAGGCGCGGATGGCCCAGCTCGACTGGTCGGGTCCGTACGACTACCGGACCTTCTTCGGCGCCCTCGACAACCACCTGAAGTGGTGGACGGTGAAGAAGGCGGTACCCGGAGCCGACCAGAAGCCGATCGTGGCGTCGTCGGAGCTGAAGATCATCCCGCTCATCCAGTTCTGCCAGAACACGAAGGGGATGCCCGCCACCGGAGCTTCGAAGGAGATCGACGACTGGGTCGCTTCGATCGCCACCGACGGCACCCCGGACCAGATCCTCGCTACTTTCGTGAAGGAGGCCCCGAAGGACCCGGAGATGATCCAGGTGCCCGACCCGGGTGCGGCGATCCGAAAGTTCGAGGAGTTCTGGGCGGTCGCGAACCTCGCGAGGTGGGATTTCCGCCTCAATCAGATGCTGGCCATTTACGTCCAGAAATACTCGGAGCTCCTCAAGATCGAGGACCCCGCGTCGAAGAGCTATCTCGACCGGGCCGCCGCGACGGGCAAGGAGTTCCGGAAGGTCTACGAGGACGCGACGAAGCACCTTGCGACCGCCAAGCCGGGGAGCAAGGATTTCCCGGGCTTCGGCCCGGCCGACTGGCGGCGCAACTTCGACATCGACTACGACACGCTGATGCGCTACACGGTCGTCGTCCCCGGCGTCATCAACGACAACGCGCGCAACCGGATCAAGGGCCAGATGGAGTCGGACTGGAAAAACCTCGAGGCCCAGATCCTCGCGTACGCCTACCTCGTCGTCGGAGATCCGCAGAACCCGAGCAAGAAGGCGTGGAGCCCCGCGGCGGCCGCGATCTCACCGATGCTCGTCGAGGTGACCGCATTCGCCGACCTCGTGGCCTTCGAAGCGGCCGAGAACCCGAAGGCGGTCGTCGAGGAGGCGTCGCGCAAGTCGACGCCGGCCGACCAGAAGGCGACGCTCGAAACGTTCTCGAAGAAGCAGGTCGACGCGAAGGCGAAGGCGACCGCGGGTCTGCCGGCCATCTCCGCGATTCCGCCCGAGCAGAAGGCCGCCTGGCAGGACACCGCCTTGTCGGCCTTCGTGCCGCGGACGGCCGATCTCGCACTCGTCTACCGCGTCCTCCCCTACACGCAGCAGTTCCTCGACAAGGCCATCGGGCCGACGTGCCCGGAGAACGTCTGCTTCACGCGCAACCACGCGCAGCAGATGATCCCGCTCGGCGTCTCCTACATCAGCTTTGCAGAGGCCTCCTCCATCGCGACGCGTCCCGACGTCGACCAGCTCGCCCAGGCGCACGCCGAGACGATGCTCGACTACCTGCGCCGCTACATCGACCGCTTCGCAGGCCGGGGGGGCGGCGGAGGCGGGGGCGGGTTCGTCGTGCCGGGCTCGGCCCTGCGCGCGAACTCCTGGCGTGAGTTCCAGGCCGCCATTACCCGCTGGAGTCCGGAGGCGACGGGCGGGGACGACGCGCCGGTGACCGACATGTCGGGCGCCCTGTCGTTCGACGACGTGCAGACCTTCGCGGCTTCCAACCGGAGGCTCAGCGCGACGCTCGCCTATTACAAGGGCAAGGCGGCCCCCGTCCGCCGCTCGAGCGGATCGACGAAGGCTCCGCCCGAGCTCGTGGCAGCGGCGAACCTCTTCAAGAACAACGTCGTCCCGCTCCCAGAGCAGGAGCTCAAGGCATGGCGGCAGCTCTCCCTGGCGCAGGACGGAGTCTCCCTCCGCGGATACCACGCCTTCTCGCGCAACCCGGCTGTACGCCGAAGCGTTTACGGGCGCCAGCTCATCGCCGTCGAGAACCGCGGCGCGAACCTGATCCGCGACACGATCCAGCCCTCCTTCCAGCAGGCGGCCGAGCCGGTCGTGAAGAAGATTCGGGATCAGGCGCTGGGCCAGTTCCCGTTCATCCGGGAGAGCCAGCTGCGGCAGGAGCGCATCGCCTATGCCGCCGGCACCTCCCTCAAGCCGGGTGGGAGCGGCAACAGCGTGACCTACCGGCTCGACCTCGCGTCGATCAACCAGGGGCACTTCTCCGGCGTCCTCACCGACGTCGGCTCCCTCGCCGACGAGTACGCCCTGAACCCGATCCTCTGGGGCTGGGAGCCGCAGTTCGACTTCGTCGGAGACGCCAACCGCGGACTCCTTGCCGTCGGGCGGGGATGGCAGCTCTTCCTCTTCGGGGGCGGTCGGAGCACGTCCGTCATCAAGGAGCACAAGGTCGAGATCCGGCCCCTGCCGTTCACGCCGAGCCCCGGTAAGCGCTTCATGGGCGACCGGGTCAACTCCCTCTTCCTCTTCGACCGGTCGGTGGTCGTCCGGCCTTCGACCGACTTCAAGACGGGCAAGCAGCCGAACCCGTACGTCTGGCGGCTCGGACCCTCGGACGCGCCGATGTCGATCACGGGTCGCGACGAGGAGTCGAAGGCCGGTTGGACGGGGAGCCTCGAAGCCTACGGCGGACCACTGCGGTTCTTCTACTTCGTGCGCGTGGCGAGCGAGGAGCGCGACCGCCGCGGCGACTCGGACGATCCCGAGAAGGAGCGCGAGAAAGAGAAGATCTGGACGATCCGCGTCGTGATCCCCAATGCCCTCCAGCGCAACGAGCCTCTCGAGGGTCTCTTCGAACTCGCGTTCGAGGAGCCGATGCCCCCCATCCTTCCGAACTGAGGTCCTTCCCCGGAGAGCCCGGAGCGCCGGGCTCTCCGGGTTCGTCCGCACGGCGCGGAAGCTGAAGAACGAGGTGAACGAGTGGCAGCGTGGAGTCTCTTCTCGAAGCTCAAGGACGGTCTCTCAGGGACCGAAGGGCCTCCGAAGCTGGAGGGGTACCCGCTCCACCTCTACGGGAAGCTCCCCATCTACAAGGATTTCATCTCTTCCGGCTTCACAGAGGAGGGCTCCAAGGACTTCCGGGACTGGCTCGGGAACGGCTTCAGCCGCCGCTGGTCCCTCCTCGAGGATTACAAGGGCGTGGAGATCCCTCTCCATACCTTTCTCTTCGCCCTGCCCGGCGGGAAGCGCTCCGTTGCCGGGGCTCTCTGGGGGAGTCACGACGAGGGAGGGCTTCGCCAGTTTCCCTTCACGCTCTTTGCCGTCGTCCCGCAGGGGAAGGCCGTCGCCGACCCTTACGTCGCACTGTCCTACCTCGATGTTTTCGAGGAACGGGCCGCCTACATTCGCCGGAACTTCCGCCAGGGACGCACGGTCTCGTCGTTTTACGAGAGCTTTCGGGGAGCGCGGATCGAAGTGCCGGTGAAGAAGCCCGCAAAGATCGCCGAAGGAGTCGAGAAGGAGGCGCGGGGCGTCACCCTGGGCGATTTTGCAGAGTCGCTCCTTGGTCCGGCGGCGCAAGCGGACTGGCCACGGTTCATCTCCAGGGTCAAGTCGTCCTGTACGACCTCCGGGGGCGCGGGAGCCGTCCGTATCCCGCTTGGGAACCTTCTCCCGGCCGAGCTGCAGGTCCAGACCTGGCTCTCCTGGCTGTCCGGGGAAGGCGCCCTCGAAGCGGGTGCCCCGGTCGGGAGCCTCGTGTGCCGGTCGGGAGGCCGTTCACGGGCCGTTCTTTTCTTCAGGGACCTGAGGCCGGAGGACTTCCTCCTCCTCCACCCGGAGACGACCGATTACGAGTTCGTCGAGGAGACGGTCGTGGCCCCGGGGGCCGGCGCCGAGCCCGGGTCCCCCGTCCCCGGCGGGGACGCCACAGCATCGCCCGCGGCACCGCCGCCCGGCTGGAACGAGCCGCTCGCGGCGTTCCTCCGCCCGGAGAAGGGCGAGGCGTGAAAGTGCCGCGCGTCACAGCGTTGTCGAAACCCTTGATCCTGACCTTGATTTCGCAAGGATCGACCCCTACCTTATAGCTCGGAAGTTGTCGAAAAGGAGGAAGCACAACATGTCACAGGCTGACTATTATCTGAAGGTTGACGGGGCTCCCGGAGAGTCGCAGGACTCGAAGCACAAGGACGAGATCGAGGTCCTGTCGTTCGGCTTCGGTTGCCAGCAGACGGGTTCGGCGTCGTACGGCAAGGGGCTCGGAGCCGGGAAGGTCTCGATGCAGGACTTCAGCTTCGTGATGAAGGCCAACAAGGCCGGCCCGAAGCTGTTCGTCAAGTGCGCCACCGGTGAGGGTATACCCAAGGCCATCCTTTGCTGCCGCAAGGCCGGCAAGGACCAGCAGGACTACCTGAAGTACACCTTCAGCGACCTCATCATCTCCTCGTACAACGAGGGGGGGCAGGGCGGCTCGGATCCGATTCCGGTCCAGTCGGTCTCGTTCAACTTCTCGAAGTTGGAGATGGAATACAAGGAACAGAACGCCGACGGATCTCTCGGCGGCGTGACCAAGGGCGAATTCGACCTCAAGGCGAACAAGGGCGCCTGACGAGGCGGGAACCGTCCTCGACGAACGATCTGAACGCCGCGGCCCCCCGGAAGGGGGGCCGCCTGCTTTCCGTGGTCTTAGTCTCGGGAAGACCGTCTGGCACCGGGAGCGCAGAAGGCCAGAGAAGGCCAGAGAAGGCTAGAGAAGGCTAGAG
>DIAY01000040.1:0-20892 GCA_002414905.1 Holophagales bacterium UBA5066
AGACGCCCCACCCCTCCCGCGGCCCCCTCGCGGAATCGACGAGATCACTCGACTGAGGCCCTCGGGGGTTCCTCCTATCCTGTTTAGGCACGGAGTCGGTTCCGCTTTTCATGATTCAGGGGTGAATGGAACCGACCCCTCATCCGAGCCGAACCACGGAAAACGGAACTGACCCCAAGACTACCCCCAGACCTCCAAGACCGCTCTGACCCCAGCGCCCCCTACCGGAAAACGGAACTGACCCCGGGACCCGCTGACCCCGGGACTGGGATCTTCTCAGGAGAGGAGGAGGGCGAGGGTGGCGCCGGCGAGGGTGTTGAAGAAGTTCAGGACGTGGCCGTTCGTGACCCGCCAGGGGGCTCCTTCGCGGCCGAGCAGGCTCTCGACGACGGTTCCTGCGAAGGCGGCGGCGACGATGATGGGAATGCCGGAGGACGGATAGAGGCCGAGGCGGAAGCCGAGGGCCGCCAGGAGAAGCGCCGCGAGGAGGCCGGCGAGGGTTCCGCCGACGGAGACGGCGCCGTCGGTCCCGGGCGGGACGCGGCGGAAGTCCGGGAGGAGGACGGTCGGCGTCCGGAGCGCCTGCCCCACTTCCGTGCCGACGGTATCCATGAGGGCCGTTGCGAAGGCCGCCGCGGCGGCGAGGAGGAGCAGGGGCGCCGAGCCGGGTGTGAGCGCGGCGCAGGCGACGAGGAAGGTCGCTACGGAGCAGTTCGCGAGGACGTTCGCGGCCCCGCGTCGCCCGCCCGCCTCCTCTGCCTTCCCGATCGCATCCTTCCTCTTCCGGCCGAAGCGGGTTGCGAGAGTGCCTCCGGCGAAGAAGGCCCAGAGGAGGGCGTAGGCCTCCCAGCTCCCGAGGCCGAGAACGAGAGTGCCTGCGAGACCGCCCGCGATCGCGCCCGAGGGACGCACGACGCGAAGGGCCGCTGCGGCGCTCGAGACGAGGACGTTCACCGCGAGACCCAGGAGGAGCTGTCGCAGAGCCGCCGGCGCGAGGAGCGAGGCCGCGCCCGGGAGCGCCGCGAGAAGCGCCGCGAGGGCTCCCGTCGCTGCGAGGGGCGGGACGAGGTTGTCGTCGAGCTCGGACGGGAGGCTCTCGACGATGGCTCCGGCGAGACCGGCGAGGAGGAATGCGGCCGCCTCCAGGGGTGACGCGAACCGCGCCGCGACGAACGAGGAAAGAGCCAGGGCGCCGAGGCTGCCGAGGACGACGTATCCGGCGAAGCCGCTCCAGGTCTTCCTCGTGTTCCAGGGGAGGCGAGGTCCGCCGAGCGTGACGCCGCAGAGCGTGGCGAAGCCGTCGCCGAAGGCGAGAAAACCCCACCCCGCCGCCGCGAGAAAGAGGCGGCTGGGAAAGAGGAGGACGAGCGCGAGAACGACGAGCGGGTAGAGGAGGATGCCGACCGGGTAGCCGCGGGCGCGGTCGTCGGAGCGGAAGAGGGCCTTCCCTCCGAGACGAGGGAGAACGAGGAGATTGAACGCGAGGGCGGCCAGGGCGCAGAGGGCGGCACCTCTCCAGTCGAGCCACCGCAGGAGGAGGGCGAACGAGGCCATTCCGACATGAACGGCCTTTCTCTTCGCCTCGGTGGCGTCGAGCCTCAAGTGGCCGGCTCCCCCGCCGCCTCCGCTCGAAGCCGAAGGTGCTCGTCGAGCGCGGCCGTGAAGTGCCTCGGCGGCTCGCCGGTGATCCGTTCGTAGCGCGACGTGTCGAGGACCGAGTTGGCCGGCCGCGCCGCGGGCCGGGGGAACTCCGCCGTCGTGCAGGGGACGAGCCTCACGTGCGGGAAGCCACCGCGCGCGAGCGCTTCTCTCGCGAGACCGTACCAGGTGGTCTCGCCGCTGTTGGCGAAGTGGACGACGCCGCGGGCCCCTGCGGCGACGAGCCGGACGAGGGCGCGGGCGAGATCGGGGGCGAAGGTGGGCCGGCCGCGCTGGTCGTCGACGACCTTCAGCTCCGTCTTCCCCGACCGGGCGAGGCCGAGCATCGTGTCGACGAAGTTGACGCCTCCCGGCGCGAAGACCCACGAGGTCCTCACGACGAGCACCTCGGCGCCGCTCGCGAGGGCGCGGCGCTCGCCCCCGAGCTTGCCGCGGCCGTAGGCGTTGACCGGCGAAACCGGGTCGTCCTCGCGCCAGGGCCTGCCCGCGCGCCCGTCGAAGACGTAGTCGGTCGAGACGTGGACGAGGAGCGCGCCGGCTTCGCGGCAGAGGCCCGCCAGGACGCCGACGGCCACGTCGTTGACGGCGAGGTGCGCCGGGTCGGTCTCGGCGAGGTCGACGCGGGTGTCGGCGGCGGCGTTCCAGACGACGCTCACACCCGGGACCACGGCTCGAGCAAGGGCCGCGGGATCGGTGATGTCGAGGTCACGGATGCCGAGGGAAAGGGCATGGGGACGCTCGGCCGCGAGGCCTCGCGCGAGCATCCCCCCGGCGCCGAGGATCAGCTCCGTCCCGCCACCGCTCATTTCAGCGGTCCCCGCCAGCTCCGGTCCGTCTCGTTCGCTACGTCCGCCACGGCTCAGTTCGAGACCCGCCCGGTGAAGTCCAGGAAGCTGCCGATGTTCTTCAGGTTGAGCCCGATCCGGAAGTCCTTCGTCGGGATCGCGCCTATGCGCAGGTCCCGGTACTCGCCAAGAATCTTGAAGCAGGAAGCCTCCCAGGTCAGGAGGCTTCGCCACTCGAGCATCCGCCCCTGCCCGACGTCGTAGTTCACCTCGAGGTCCAGGCGCAGCTGCTTCGGAATGATCGCCGATCCCCCTCCGAACCGGAGCTGGGTCGAAGGCCGCACCGAGCCGACCGGCCGGCTGTCGTAGTAGGAGAAGCGCATGGAGCGGGAGGTCGAGCCGAGGCTCGCCGAGAGGCTCGTGGAGGTGACGACCCCCGCCTTCAGGTCCCACGCGGCGCGGGCGTCGAAGTTGAGCGACGACCCCGCGTTGACGCGCAGGATGGCGTCGAGCGGAGAATCGGTGGAGGTCGTCGAAGGCGCCCCGACCGGGAGCTCGAAGTAGTGGAACCTTGAAACCTCGAGCGAGGCGATCTCGCGCGAGACGCCCGACTTCTCCTTGCCGAGAAGCCTCTGGACGAGAGCGTAGCGGACCGCGTGCGAGGGCAGGATCGTGTCGACCTCGTCGAAGACGGGGGTCCGCGAGAGGTCGCCCGGGTCGGTCTGGTACTGATATTCGGCCCTCGGCTCGAGGACGTGCTTGAGCTTCGTGAACTTCCCCAGAGTGACGTCGAAGACGCGGGCGAAGGAAGGACCGGTCAGCTCGAGGCCGGCCTGCGCCGTGACCCGCGTGTAGGGATCGTCGACGAGGGAGCGGCCGTCGGCCGAGACCGACGCTCCGTAGCGGGTGAGCCGGTAGCCGGCATCGGCGCTGAGCGAGAGCCACGGCAGGGGCGAGAGAGGGGCCGAGATCTTCGGGAAGACGTCGAGGCGTTCGTAGTCTCCCGAGGGCTGGCCCGTGGGACGTATGGAGCGCAGGAAGCCGCCCGAGGTCTGCGCCTCGACGAACACCTTGTTTCCGAAGAGACCGGTCGGCCTGAGGCGTGCCTCGAGGACCGGCTTCCTCTCAAGGACCACCTCGCTCGTGCCGTAGAGGGCCGTTTCCCTCTCGAGCCTCAGGTTGAAGGCAACCGGACCCTCGGAATGCGTCACGAAGGCCTTCTGCGCCACCGTCCGGGCAGAGGTGAGGGAGAAGTCGCGGTCGTAGCTCTGGAAAAACGCGATATCCGAGTAGTCGATCCAGTTCAGGACGGCACGGGTCCTCGGTGCGAGGTCGTCCGCCGCGAGGGAGCCGGCCGTCTTCCACTGCCATCGCTGGTCCGGGTCGATGACCGTGTAGTACGTGCCTGCAAAGCTCGTCCCGGCCGTCGGGCGCCACCGCAGCTCGGTGCCGAGCCCGAAGTACTTCTTCGTGTAGAGGTCGGTCGTGACCGTCGCGTCGGCGGAACGGCCGAGGACCTGGTAGTAGGAAAGGCCCAGAAACCCGCCCCGGCTGCTGCTGTACCCGACGCCCGGAATGAGGAAGCCGGAGGCCCGGTCGCGAAGAGCGGGCCAGAGCAGGTACGGTGTGTACAGGAGCGGAATGCCGCCGAGGCGGAAGACGACCGATTTCAGCTTCGCGTAGTCGTCGAGGGTGACGGCGCCGTCCCGGACGCGGAACTCCCACGCCGGGTCATCCCCCTCACAGGCAGTGACGGCTCCATCGCGGATCTCGAACGTTCGCGCGCCGGTCTTGGCAAGGACGGCTCCCCGGAGGAGGATGCCCGCCAGCTCGGCCTTCCCGTCCGTGAGGATTCCGGTCTTGTCGGTCAGGTCCATCTCGAGGCGCAGGCCCGTCAGGCGCGAAGGTCCCTGCTCGAGGACGACGTCTCCCTCGGCGACGACCTGCCTGGTCTTGCGGTCGGCCCGGACGTAGTCGGCCGTGAGCTTGATGTCCTGATACTCGAGCGTGACGACGCCCCCCTTCGGGGCCTGGGTCTCGTAGACGTCCTCGGAGATGAGGCTCTGCCGCCCCCCCTTCCCGTCGGACACCGTCACGGTGATGACGCCGCCCGCTTCCGGCATCCGGAACTTGATGTCCAGGTTCGGGCGATCGCGGAAGCGCGAGGCGAAGGGATCGCTTTCGAAGGAGGACTGGCCGGCGACGGGCGAGGCGAGTAGGAGCAGAACCACGGCGGCCCCCGCAAAGGGTGGCCGCCGCCATCGGTGGCTCGCCTCGCGCGGACCAGACTTCAGAGTTTCATCTCGGGAACGTCGCCCGGGACCTCGAGGGGCGGCTCGGTCGCCGCCAGGATCTCCTCGACGGTCACCCCCGGCGCCCGTTCGAGCAGGACGAGGCCCGCCCCGCCGGGCTTCACGTCGAGGACGGCGAGGTCGGTGACGATCCGGTGGACGCAGCGCTTCCCGGTGAAGGGGAGCGTGCAGCGGTTCAGCACCTTGCGGTCGCCGTTCTTGGCGACGTGATCCATGACGACGATGACGCGACGGGCCCCTCCGACGAGGTCCATCGCTCCCCCCATTCCCTTGACGAGCTTCCCCGGGATCATCCAGTTCGCCAGCGATCCCTCGGCGTCGACCTGCATCGCTCCGAGGATGCAGAGGTCGATGTGGCCGCCCCGGATCATCGCGAAGGAGTCGGCGGAGGAGAAGAACGCGGCGCCGGGGATGACGGTGACCGTCTCCTTTCCGGCGTTGATGAGGTCGGCGTCGACCTCGGCCTCCGTCGGAAAGGCGCCCATGCCGAGGATGCCGTTCTCCGACTGGAAAATGACCTCCATGCCGGCGGGGACCCGGTTCGCAACGAGGGTCGGCATCCCGATGCCGAGGTTGACGTACATCCCGTCGCGCAGCTCCTGCGCAGCCCGGGCCACGATTCCGTCCCTGTCGAGCTTTCCCATCGCAGCCCTCAGCCCTTCCGCACCGTACGCCGCTCGATCCGCTTGACGCGGGGAGCGACGACGAGCCTGTTCACGTAGACCCCGGGAGTGTCGATGTCGTCGGGATCGATCTCGCCGACCTCGACCAGCTGCTCGACCTCGGCGATCGTGATCCGCCCCGCCGTGGCCACCATCGGGTTGAAGTTCTTCGCGGTCTTGCGGTAGACGAGGTTGCCCAGCCGGTCGCCCTTCCAGGCGGCGACGAGGGCGTACTCGGTCACGATGCCGCGCTCGAGGACGTACTCGCGCCCGTCGAAGAGCTTCGTCTCTTTCCCGTCGGCGACGATCGTCCCGACGCCCGTCGGCGTGTAGAAGCCGGCGATGCCGGCCCCGCCCGCGCGGAGCCGCTCGGCGAGCGTCCCCTGGGGGCAGAACTCCAGATCCAGCTCGCCCGTCAGGTATTGCCGCTCGAACTCGGCGTTCTCGCCGACGTAGGAGGAGAGCATCTTCCGGATCATCTTCTTGCCGAGGAGGACTCCGAGGCCCCAGTCGTCGACGCCGCAGTTGTTCGAGACGCAGGTCAGGTCCTTCACGTCGCGGTCGGCGAGCGCCTGGATGAGGTTCTCCGGGATACCGCAGAGACCGAAGCCGCCGACGGCGAGGGTCGCACCCGACGGGATGTCGGCCACGGCGCGAGCAGCCGCCTCCTGGTGCGAGGGGGAATGGATGACTTTATCGATCACAGCGCCTCCACCACCATGGCAGTCGCCTCGCCGCCCCCGATGCAGATCGCCGCGAGGCCGTACTTCTTCTTGCGGGCCTTCAGCGCGTGAAGGAGCGTGACGAGGATGCGGGCGCCGGAGGCCCCGATGGGGTGCCCCATCGCGACGGCGCCTCCGTTGACGTTGACCTTGTTCGGGTCGATTTCCATGTCCTTCAGGAAGGCCATCGTCACGACGGCGAAGGCCTCGTTCACCTCGAAGAGGTCGATCTGCGAGAGGGGAATGCCCGCCTTCTCGAGAGCCTTCTTCGCCGCGAAGGAGGGGGCCGTCGTGAACCACTCCGGCTCCTGGGCGTGCGAGGCGTACGCCACGATCCGGCCGATCGGCTTGATCCCGGCCTCCTGGGCCGCTCCCTCGCTCGCGAGCAGGAGCGCCGCCGCGCCGTCGTTGATCTTCGAGGAGTTCGCCGCCGTGACGGTGCCGTCCTTCTGGAAGGCAGGCCTCAGTGACCCCATCTTCTCGAGCTTCTCGAGGGGAGTGGCGAACGGCTCCTCGTCGCGGTCGACGACGGTCGTCCCCTTCTTTCCCTCGATCGAGATCGGGATCATCTCCGCCCGGAAGTCGCCCGAATCATTCGCCCTGCGGGCCCGCTGGTAGCTCTCGAGGGAAAAGGCGTCCTGGGCCTCGCGGGTGAAGGCGTACTTGGCCGCGCAGAGCTCGGCGCAGGTGCCCATGTGAACGTTCTTGTAGGGGTCCCAGAGACCGTCGTAGACCATCGAGTCGAGGAGCTGCCCGTGCCCCATCCGCATCCCCAGCCGCCCTTTCGGGAGAAGGTAGGGGGCGTTGGACATCGACTCCATCCCTCCCGCCAGGACGACGTCGTATTCGTCGGAGCGGATCGCGTTGGCTCCGTCCATGACCGCACGCATTCCCGAGCCACAGACCTTGTGGATGGTCACGGCCCCGGTCGACTTCGGGAGACCGGCCGCGATCATGGCCTGGCGGGCCGGGGCCTGCCCCTGGCCGGCCTGGAGGACGTTTCCCATGAGGACCTGGTCGACCCGGTAGCCGGGGAACTCCACGCGCTCGAGGCATGTCCTGAGCGCCCGGGCGCCAATCTCCGAGGCGCTGAGGGAGGAGAGGGACCCGAGGAAGGTTCCGATCGGCGTTCGAGCCGCCGAGAGGACGAGGACGTTCTTCATCGTTCGTTTGCTCCGTAGGCCCCCGGGGCCGGCAGGGGGCCGGCGGGGGGACCGGTGGATTCTACCTACCCGCCTGCCATCCATTGCCTCCGGGGTACCCGGCCTGGTGGACACCACCGGAGAGCCCCCCCTATTCTCGCGTCATGCGCGTCCTGGCAGTCGACTTCGGGGAGAGGAGGATCGGCCTCGCCGTGTCCGACGAAACCGGGAGAATCGTCGTCCCCGTGGGCGTCGTCTCGCGCAGGAGCGATGCCCAGGCGGCTTCCGAGGTGACCGCCGCCGCCCGGGAACGGGAGGTGGAGCGCCTGGTCGTCGGCCTCCCTGTCTCGCCCGAGGACGGCCGGGACAGCCCCTTCGCCGCCCGGGCCCGCAATTTCGCCCGCAGACTGGCCGAGGCTTCCGGGCTTCCGGTCGACCTCCACGGCGAGGCCCTGACCTCGCGGTCGGCAGAGGAAGCGCTCCGCGAGGCTGGCGGACGGCCCGACCGCCGCCGGGCGGCCCTCGACGCGGAGTCGGCCGCCACGATCCTCCGCGACTGGCTCTCTTCACGTCCCGGCGGGGGCGCCGGGTGAGCCGGCGGCAGATGCGGTGGGCCGCCTGGCTCGCCGCGACGACCGTCGTCGCGGTCGTGGCCGCAGGGCTTCTCCTCGTCCGGAATCCGTTCAAGGGTTACGACGGCAAGTCGGTGATCGTCGAGATCCCCTCGGGGACCTCGACCCGCGCGATCCTCGAGACGCTCGAGCGGGAGAGGATCGTCCGGAACCGTCACCTCACATACGCCGTGCTGAGGGTCCTCTTCCGCGGGAAGAGCCTGAAGGCGGGCGAATACCGCTTCGAAGGGCCGAAGACGGCCGAGGAGGTCCTGAAGACGCTGGTCGAGGGGAAGGTCCTCTCCCACCGGGTGACGATTCCCGAGGGCCTGACGGCCGACGAGATCTTCGGCCTCCTCGCAGACGAAAGGCTCGCGTCGAGAGCCGAGCTCGACATCCTCTTTACGCAGCCCGATCTCTTCGAGGGCATCCCCGCCGGGGCGCCGACCCTCGAGGGTTTTCTCGGCCCCGACACGTACCTCTTCACCCGATCGCAGGGGGCGCGCGGGATCGTCTCGACCCTCGTCGCCACGTTCCTCCGCCTGCTCCCCGACCGTTTCGAGGAGCGGGCGCGCGACCTCGGTCGGACTCCTCTCGAGGCGGTCACGCTCGCCTCCCTCGTCGAGAAGGAGACGGCCGTCGCGGCGGAGCGCGCGCAGGTCTCGGCCGTCTACCACAACCGCCTGAGGGTGGGGATGCCCCTGCAGTGCGACCCGACCACCGTCTATGCCCTCCACCGAAAGGGTCTCTGGACGGGAGCGCTGACACGCGATGGTCTCGCCCTGGACGATCCGTACAACACCTACGTGCACCCGGGGCTGCCCCCCGGCCCGATCGCCAGCCCGGGCGCCGCCGCACTCGAGGCGGCCGTGGCGCCGGCGGACGTCCCGTTCCTCTACTTCGTCGCCGTCGGCAACGGTTCCGGTGAGCACCGCTTCGCCGTCTCCTACGACGAGCATCTCGCGAACGTGGCACGCTTCCGCCGGACCCGGGCTGCCCAGGAAACCGCTTCCCTGGCGCCCCGCTGAGGTAGACTTTTCCGCCCCCGGACGTCCACCGAAGGCGGAGCAGAGATGAGCAGCAGCGGTCCCATTCCCAGGCTATTCGGCCCTTACGTCCTGACACGCCATCTCGGATCAGACCCACTCGGCAGCGTCTACCGTGCCGGAACGGCCTCCGGACCGAAACTTTCGCCGCTCCTGCTGGTCCGCGTCTTCGATGGCGCCGGCGTCGACGAGGCGGCGCTCGTGCCTGCGATGGAGGATGCCTCGGAGTACCTCGAGGTGGTCCGTGGTCCCGCGGTCGCAAAGGGAGCGGTCCTCGGCATCGTGGAGGACGTCCCGTTCGCCGGCATCGAGTACGTCCCCGGCCGGACGCTCGACCGACTCTTCTCGGGTGAGGGGCAGGGGTCGATCCCGCTTCCGGTCGAGCACGCGCTGCTGATCGCCGAGAAGCTCCTCGTCGCCCTCGAGGCGGGCAAGCCCTTCGAGAAAAAGATGGGCGCCCCGCACGGTTTCCTGACGCCGGGGTTCGTGTCGATCTCCAACGACGGCGACGTCCGCGTCTACGGAGCAGGCCTCGGCGCCGGGCTGCTGCCTTCGCTGAAGAAGCCCGCCGTTCTCGCGGCTTTCGGCCCCTACATCGCGCCGGAGGTCCTCGCCTCGGGCAAGCCGAGCGGCGCGGGCGACATCTACTCCGCCGCCACGATCCTGCTGCAGGCCCTCACCGGCAGGGTGCCCTCCCCCGGGGCCGGCAGCGACACCCTCGCAGGAGCGGTCCTCGCCGTCGACGGCAGCCCCATGCCGGAAGACCTCGGCAGGCTCCTCGCGCGGGGTCTCGCGAAGGACCCGGCCCAGCGCGAGACGGACGTCGTCGCCTACAGGAAGACTCTCGGAAAGCTCCTCTACGGGGGCCCTTACGCCCCCTCCACCTTCAACCTCGCCTTCTTCATGCACCAGCGCTTCGAGAAGGCGGTCGAGAAGGAACGCAAGGAGATGGGGCAGGAGGAGACGATCGATCCGAAGCCGCTCGCCGCGGCCGAGGAAAGAAAGGACAAGGAGGTCCGCGACCGTGCCCGCGCCGCGCGTGCGGCGGCGGCCGTCGCCGTGCCCTCCTTCGGCGCCGGGACGTCACCAGGAACGACGACCCCGGGAGGGCCGGCGGTCGCGAAGAAGCCGGCTCTCGGCGGCCTCCCGGTTCCCCTCGTGGCCGGCGGGGCCGTCATCGTCCTCGGCGTCGCCGGGTGGCTCCTCTTCGGGAGGGGCGCCAAGCCCGCCGCGGCCCCCGCGCCGGTACCCGTCGCCGTGGCGACACCGACTCCGATGCCGGCTCCGACCCCGATGATGGTCGGCAAGGAGGATCCCGAGTTCCAGGCCCAGCTCCAGGCCAGGCTGCAGGAGGAGATGAAGAAGGTCGAAGACCAGATCGGGAAGGAGCAGGCCGCGGCCTCGAGGAAGCGGGTCGAAGAGCAGGCGAAGCTCGAGGCCGCCGCCCAGAAGACCCGCGAGGCGGAAGAGGCCGCGCGGGCCGCCAGCGACCTGGCCGACAAGGCGGAAGCCGAGCGGCTCGCGAAGGAAGCCGTCGATGCCCGTGCCCGCCAGGAAGAGGCCCGCAAGGCGGCGGAAGCCGCCGTGCCGAAGGTGAAGACCGGTGACCTCGTCGAGATCGGACAGGTCTCGCGACCGCCGCAGGCGACGAAGATCGTCAAGCCCGAGACGACGACCCTCGCCCGCTCCCGGAAGGTCTCCGGCACCGTCCTCGTCCGGGTTCTCGTGGACGAGAACGGCCGCGCCGTGGAGGCCACGGTCTATCGCGACACGACCCCGAAGGTGGGCCTCGGCGACACGAGCCTCTCGGCCGTGAAGCAGTGGGAGTGGACCCCCGCGACGAAGGACGGCGTGAAGGTGAAGACCTGGATCGTCGTCCCGATTCCGTTCGTCATCAAGTAGGCGAGGGGCCCGGAAGAGGGGCCCGGAGAAAATCAAGGGCGGGGCGCTGCGAGGCACCCCGCCCTTTCCATTTTTCGTGCGGCCGTTCCGCGGCGCGCTGCCGGGTCTACTTCCGTCCGGCGGGCTGCGCCGCTGGCGCCGCTTTCGCAGCGGCGGGCGCGGCGAGGGGAAGCCCCGCCCCCTTCAGATAGGTCTTGCGGAGGTACTCCTCCATGAGGTCGTCCGAGAACCAGGAAATCGGAACTCCGTCGACGAAGTAGGTCGGCGTCGAACGGACCCGGAGCGCGAAGCCCTCCGACAGGTCGTCAAGGACCCTGGTCACGGCGCTTCCCTGAAGGTAGCAGGAGCGGAAATCGCTCTCGGAGATGTCATTGGAGACGGCAAAATCGAGGGCAAACGTGTCGAGCTCGCCGACGGAAAGCGTTTCCTGGCGCGCGAAGACGCTCGACTTCCAGCGGAAGAAGGCGTCCTTGTCCTTTGCGAAGAAGCAACGCCCGGCGGACGCCGCCCGGAAGGCCCAGGTGTGCTCGGAGATCGGGAACAACTTGGAGACCCTGCGGATCTTCAGCTCCTTCCCGAGCTTGTGGACGAGGGCGTCGAGATCGGCTGCCCTCTTCTTGCAGAAGGGGCACTGCATGTCGGAGTACTCGACGATCGTCACCGCGGCGTCGGCCGGGCCCTGGGTGGGCGCCCCTTCGAGCCGGATGAGGGCCCGCCGCTGCTCGGCGAAGCTCCGGCCGCGGTCCCACGCGCGTCCGAGGAGGAGAAGGGCTCCGTCCTCGGAGGAAACGAAACCCGCGATGTCGTAGGCTCCATAGCCCGACTCGTGCTTGACCTTCAGGCCTTTGAAGGAGCGCCGGTCGGTCGAGGGGTCGAAGGTGACCTTGAACCGGCCTCTCAGGAACCGCCCGAGAAGCTCACGAAGGGTGTCGATGTCGGATTCACCGAGGATCGGCTTCGGCGCCTTGAGACGGGCTTCATCGACGAAGACGTCTCCGACGAGGGCCGTCTTTCCCGTATCGTCGGCGAGGACGAACGCCTGGTCGTTGGCCCGCTCGTCGAGGGTGCTCTTCTTCACGGCGCGGTAGAGCCTCCAGCCGGGGATCCTCACCGCGTCGAGGGCATCGAGCGTCAGCTCGCCGGGGCCGTACGGAAAGAAGCCCTCCAGCCATCCGAGCAGCGCCTCGGTCCTCGGGTCGGCGCTCTTCGGGGCGGCGGCGGGCGGGGCGGACGGCATCGGCGCGGCCGGTGCGGCGGCCGTCGCCGCAGCAGACGCCGGCTTTTCGGCGGCCGGAGCCTGCGGTGCGCCACCGGCGCGGCACGCCAGGAGCGTGGCGGCGGCCAGGAGTGCGAGGGAACGGTGATGGTTCATCGGACGGACGAGCCTCCTCTTTCGAGCTGGACGGACGCCTCGCGAACGGCCGGCTGATTCGGGTCGATCGCGAGCGATTTGCGGAACCAGGCCTGCGCCTCTGCCGGTTTCTGGAGGCAGAGCGACGTGAGGGCCATCAGATTCAGGGCTTCGACGTCGGACGGCTTCCTCGAGACGATCTTCGAGAAGAACGCCTGCGACTCCGCACACTGCTGATCCTCGAAGAGCGCCTTCCCGAGGGATGCGCCGTAGCGGTCGTTCGTCGGGAAGGCCGCGACGAGGGAGCGAAGGTAGCGGATGAGGTCCTTGCGGACGACGGGACGGCGCTCGATGCGCTGCATGTAGGTCGAGACGCGCCGGTACGCCGCCGCCTCGGGGTCGTTGTAGCCCAGCTGGATCGCCTTGATCAGGGCGTCGTCCGACTCCGCCCAACGGTCGACCTGGAAGAGGGCGATCGAGTAGTTCATCCAGGCCGTCGTCGCCTTCGGGTTCACCTCGAGCGCCTTCCTGTAGAGCCCGAGACTCTCCTCGTACTTGTGGCGGGAGCGGAGGAAGGTGGCGAGGTTCTGGTAGTGCCCGGCGGTCTCGGTCCCGGCGCGATCCGCGGGGCGCGCGTCGACGGCCGCGGCCTCCGAGCCGGTCAGATAGCCGAGGGCGATGAGCTTCTTCGTGAACTCCTCGGCGGCCCTCTTCTCCGTCTCGTTCATGTCGTGGACGACGAGGCGCTCGACCTTCACGGTCTTCTCCCACGAGACCGGGGCGACCGCACGGGGCAGGGCCGCCCCGCCGAGGCCGGCGACGGGTTTCCCTTCGAATTTCGGGTCGGGCGGGAGGCCCAGGAGGCGGCAGAGAGTCGGGGCGAGGTCGAAGACGCTCGCCTTTCCTCGCACCCTGGACGGGATGATCGCCGGCCCCTCGGCCGCGAGGGCCCCCTGTTCACGGTGCCAGAGGAACGCGGTGTCGAACTGGACACCGGAGTAGAACGCGGGCCGATCGGTCCCCCACTTGAAGCCGTGGTCCGACCCGAGGACGAGCGTCGCGCCGTCGCGTCCCGCCTTGGCGCGGAAGAGCCCGAGGATCCGGTCGGAGTCCACGTAGATCGCCTCGACGGCGTCCTTGAACTTCCTGTACTCGCCGTCCCCGACCTGCGGAAGCTTCGGAGCGACGAACCGCCCCGCGACGTGGCCGATCTCGTCCGTCCCCTGGAAGTAGACCATCGTCAGGTCGGGGCGCTCCCTCTCGTAGAGGTCGAGGGCGACCTTCGCGTGGACGCGCGTCGCGGCGAGGATCTTCCGGTAGCCCGTGATCGGGTCTTCGAGGTCGTGCCCGGCTTTCACCGAGGCGTCGAACTCGGCGCGCGAGACGCGGAGCGTCTTCCCGATCTCTTCGTACGGCGGGTCCCATTCCCGTTTCAGGATGATCCTCACGCCGTCGGCGAGACCCTCGGGCCAGGTCAGCGCCTGCGAGTTGACGAGGAGGCGAGGGTCGAAGAGAACGGGCGCGGCACGATCGGAGATGAAGAACCCGTTCACCTTCTCGGCCGGCCACGTCGCCCAGAACCCGACGACCCCGACCTTCAGCCCCTTCGCGCTTGCGAGGTTCCAGATGGCCGGCACCTTCCGGGAGCGCCCCGAGATCGGGAAACGTTGCCGGGTCTTCGGGTCGAGCTCCTGAAAGTCTGCGACGCCGTGGTCAACCGGCGTCCGCCCCGTGACCATCGTGTTCCAGACGAGGGGGGAGGCCATCGGCTGGAAGCTCGCGAGCTCCCAGGTCCGCCCGTTCGTGACGAGCGCCGAGAGGTTCGGGAGGCGCCCCTCGTTCATGAGCCGGTCGAGGAGGTGCCAGTCGGCACCGTCCCACCCGACGAAGATCACCTTCGGACGCAACGCCCCGCCCGCCGGCTTCTTCGCCTGGGCCGCGAGTGGCGACGACAGCGCGATGAGGCCAAGCCCGAAGGCCGCGACCGCCGGCAGGAGGGAGTGTCGTCGAGACATGCGGCCGGGATGATAGCGAAGCGCGTGCCACGAACTCCCGCAGCGGGCCGGCGACGAAAGAGAAGAGGGGGGCCCGGAGGCCCCCCTCGAGGGTCGGATCGACCGAAGGGTCAGAACGACACGCGGGCTCCGATCCGCACCGAGAGCGGATCCTGCCAGTCCGTGTCCTTCCCGTAGTTCTTGTTCGTCGAGCAGCCGTACGTGCCGTAGGACGGGTTCGCGAGGCAGGCCGCAGCGTTGTTGCGGCGATCCGCCCCGAAGGTCGCGTCAGGGAGGTTGTAGCGGTCGTCGAGGCCCTTGCGGCTGCCGTCGGCGAGAGTGTTGAAGATGCCACTCCTGCTCGTAGCGTGCTGCCCGTTCAGGAGGTTGAAGACGTCGACGAGCGGGGTGATCGTGAAGGCGCCGAGACGGAGGTTGTACTCGAGGTGGAGGTCCATCTCGTACTGGCTCGGGAGAGTGCCGATCTCGCCGCGACCCGGAGTCAGGTAGAGCTCCGAGGTGTAGCCCGGACGCGCGTAGCCGCGGACGGCGTAGGGCGCGCCTGAGAGGTAGCGGAAATTCGCACCCGCCGAGAGCCCGAAGGCGAAGGCGTAGTTGCCGGAGATCTTGAACGCGTGCTCGTGGTTGAGCGACAACGTGCCGAAGTTGTTCGGAACGAGGTCGATGTAGTCGAAGTCGGCGTTGATGTTCGGGTCCTGCTGGCCGGTCGACTGCTTCTCGTTGCCGTCGTAGTTCCCCTTGAGCGAGGAGTAGACGTAACTCGCGAGCATGTAGAAGTTGTTCGAGAAACGGTGGGTCGCCGTCAGCTCGACGCCACGGTAGAAGCGGCGGACGTTCGTCGACTCACAGTCGCCCGAGAGCGTCCCGTCGGCCGAGTAGCAGGCCGGGTTCTGCGGGTCCTTGAGGTTCCCGAGGTCGCCCATCTGGCCCGGGTTGACCAGGGCGCAGGTGGTGAGCGCGCCGGCCGGGATGTAGTCGGCGAGGTAGGGGAGGCGGGAGTCGGTCAGGTCGCAGCGGTCTTCGATCGCTCGCCCGAGGGACTTGTAGATCCCCTTGAGCCCGAAGGACCAGTTCTTGAACAGCTCGTACTCGATGCCGGCGACGTACTCGTCCTGGTACATCCCCTTGAGGCCGTCCGGCGTGATCTGGCCGCCCTGGATGTAGGCGTAGCCGCTCGACGAGTCGACCGGGTCGAGGACGCCCTGGCTGTAGTTGTAGGCGAAGACCGTGTACTCGTTGCCGAGCGCGCGGGTCTGGATGTCGGCCGGAATGACCGTGTAGTAGCGGCCGTAGTGGGCGAAGAACTTCGACTTGCCGTTGTTCGTGAAGTCCCACACCACGCCGAGGCGGGGCGACCATTCATCTTTGAGGCTGATCCGCTCGATCCCGTCGGCGTCCTTCAGCTTCTGGTCGTCGTAGCGGACGCCGAGGTTGACCGTCAGGTTCGGGAGGACCTTCCAGGAGTCCTGGAAGAAGAACCCGAGGTTCTGGGCCTTCGGAGTGTTGACGACGGCGTTCGCGACTTCGTAGCCGACGCAGTCGTAGATCGAGAGGACGCCGCTCGTGTTGGCCGGGCCGGGCGTTCCGAAGTTGCCGGTGACGATGTCCCCGTTCGCATCGTACTTGTAGGCGCAGTTCGGGCCGCCGTTGCGGACCTGCGCGAAGTAGCGGTCGGACGCGTAGCTGAACTCCCCGGCGGGATGCTCCGGGGTGGGATTCGTGAAGAAGTTCGTGATGCGCGCCTTGCCGGCGTAGGCGGCGAAGTAGTTGCCCTTGATATCCTCGTAGTCGAGGCCGCCCTTGATCTCGTGCGGCCCGAGGAACAGCGTGACGGCACCCTTGAAGTTGTCGCGCTGGTAGTCCTCGCGGGTGATGTAGGGGCTCCCCTCGGAGTACCAGGTCGAGAGGCCGAACTGGACGTTCCGGGCCGACGTGACGGCCTCGGAGCCGAGCGGGTAGTTCTCGTCGCTCTCCTTGTGGCGGGAGTACTGCATCTGCCCGAGGAACTTCGTCCCGAAGATGCCGTCCCACTTGGCGGAGAAGTCGGTGCCGCCGAAGTCGTTCGTGCCGAGGTTCGCCTTCGGGTTGCCGACGATTCCCTGGAGGACACCGTCGAACGAGCCCGGGTCGCCGAATACCGAGAGGGCGACCGTATGCGACTCGCCGAGGCGGAACGTCAGCTTTCCGGAGTAGAGGTTCCGGGTCGTCTCGTTCACGACCGGGAGCGGAGACGTGATGCCGCCCGTCGCGGTGCGGGCCGTGTACATCTCCGTATCCTCGGAGCGGTTCACGTAGTTGTAGCCGCCCCAGAACCAGATCCGGTCCTTCATCAGGAAGCCGCCGAGGTCGGCGCCGATGTCGTAACGGGTCGGTCCGGCGTACGGAGCCACGCTGACGTCGTTCTTGGCGGTGACGTTCTTGTCGTTCGCCGTGAGGTTGTTGCTGTCGTAGTAGCCGAAAACGTCGCCGTGGAACTCGTTGCCGCCCGACTTGGTGACGACGTTGATGACACCGCCGAGCGCCCGCGAGTACTCGGCCTCGTAGCCGCCGGTCTTGACCTCGACCTCCTGGACGAACTCGGAGTTCATCGCCTTGCCCTGGTCGCCGATCTTGATACCGGTGGTGTTGACGCCGTCGATGATGTACTGGTTCTCCAGGCCCGTCGCGCCGTAGACGGAGATGCCGCCGCCGGTGCTCGTGCCCGTGCCGGCCACCGTCGACGCGATCGACGTGAAGTTGCGGCCGAGCGGGAGCTTCTGGATGGCGTCGAGAGTCGTCGAGAAGCCGATGACGGTCCGCGTCGTGTCGACGACGGGGGCCTCACCGGTGACGACGACCTCTTCCTTGATCGACACGGAAAGCGTGACCGGGAGAGTCATCGTGCTGCCGAGGGAGACGCGGACGTTCGTCTTTTCGGACTTCGTGAAGCCCGAGAGGGCCGCGGAGACCGTGTAGACGCCGGGGGGAATCGCGGGGAACTTGTATCGGCCGGACGTATCGGTGACGACCGACCGGACGCCGATGAGGGCGGTCGACTTGATGTCGACGGCAACCCCCGGAAGCGGGCTTCCGTTCGAGTCGGCCACCGTGCCCTCGATCGTTCCGGTGGTCTGGGCGAGAGCCGGAGCCCCGGCGAGACCGAGGACGACCAGAAGCGCGAGCACCGGGAAGGCGCTCAACCAACGATTTCTCATCCTTCCTAACCTCCAAATGGAAACAAAAATTATCCCGGAGACGTTAAAGGCGGAGAGAGCCGGAACGTGCCGGGGCGGTTCCGTGCTCACGGTTCTCCAGGTCGGTCCTCCTTTTTTCGTTCGTTCTGTTCGGTTACTCCGGGCACGGTCAGTCCACCGTTCCCGGACAAAGGATGAGAGAGCGGGCGCACTTCCCAAGCCACCCATGCTTCGGCCAATGGCTATCCAAACGGTAAACCCGCAAAGCCCTGTGCCTGCCTTCGATATTCACTTGAGGGACCAGAGCGCGAATTGTACCCGGCCTGTCAAACAGCGGGTTCGAGGGTGGCGAGCACCTGTCCGGCCCCCACCGCTTGCCCGGTCGCCACCTCGACGGAGCGGACGACGCCGTCCCGGGGCGCGCGGACGTCGTTCTCCATCTTCATCGCCTCGAGGACGACGACCGGCTGCCCCTGGAGGACGGTATCGCCCGGACCCGCCAGGATCCTGAGGACCCGGCCGGGAATGGCGGCCTTCACGTCTCCTGAGCCGCGGTAGGCCCCCTTCCCGGCAACGGTCTGTGCCCGGGCGGTGAGCTCATCGAGAAGCTCGAGGGTCACGCGCTCGGCCCCGACCCGGACGAGGACGGTTCCTTCCCCGGCGGTCCGGAGAACCGCCTCGGCCTGCCGGCCGTCGGCCCGAAGGACCGAGAAGCCGCCGCCCGGCGTGGAGACGATGTCCCACCGAGCCGGACGGCCGTCGAGGGAGACCACGACCCCGGTCGGGTCGAGCTGGACCTCCACCTCGACGCTGCGCTCTCCGGACGGGCCGGCGACCTTCGCGCGGTACTTCATTCCCTGTGTCCGAAGGTTGGCCGGGCGGTTCGCCAGGAGGAGGGAGGCCGCGGCTGAGAGGAACCACGGACCGAGAGGCTCGTTCGGGCCGACGCGACCGCCGCGGCGACGAGGGCCAGCTCCGCGGCGTCGTCGGTCGGGGCGGGGTCTCCCGGGTAGGTCCACCCTTCGAGGAACTGGGTCGAGACGTTTCCGGAGAGGACGTCGGGGTCGTCGAGAAGGGCGAGGAAGAACGGGATGGACGTCTCGATCCCTTCCACCCGGGTCTCGCGGAGAGCGCGGCGCATCCGCCGGAGCGCCTCGTCCCGATCGGACCCGTAGGCAACGAGCTTGGCGACCATCGGATCGTAGTCGAGGGGAATCGTGTCCCCCTCCTCGACGCCGGAGTCGACGCGGATACCGGGCCCCTGCGGCCAGCGGAGGCGGTGGATCGTCCCGGGAGACGGGGCGAAGCCGTTGGACGGGTCCTCCGCGTAGATCCGGCACTCGACGGCGTGCCCGCGGGGCTCGGGACGGTGCTCGAAGCTCATCGGCTCGCCGAGGGCGATCCGGATCATCTCGGCAACGAGGTCGACCCCGTAGACCATCTCGGTCACCGGATGCTCGACCTGGATCCGCGTGTTCATCTCGAGGAAGAAGAACCGGCCGTCGGGCGCAAGAAGGAATTCGACCGTCCCGGCCGAGACGTAGTCGACCGAGCGGGCGGCCGCCACGGCGGCCTCTTCCATCCGCGCGCGCAGCCCGGGCGACACCACCGGAGACGGGCACTCCTCGAGGACCTTCTGGTGACGCCGCTGCAGAGAGCACTCGCGCTCGCCAAGGGAGACGACGCGGCCGGTCCGGTCGCCGAGGACCTGGACCTCGACGTGCCTCGGCTTCTCGACGTAGAGCTCGCAGTAGACGGCGTCGTCGGCGAAGAAGGACCGCGCCTCGCTTCTGGCCCGCTCGAAGGCGGCCGGGACCTCGTCCTCGGCCCTCACGATCCGCATCCCCTTCCCTCCGCCCCCGGCGGCGGCCTTCAGGAGGAGGGGGAAGCCGTGCTCGCGCCCGAAGGCGGCGATCTCGACCGGGTCTTTCGCGGGGGTCGTCATTCCCGGAACGATCGGGACGCCCGCCGCCTTCATTCGCGCACGGGATTCGGTCTTGCTGCCCATCGCGGCGATCGACTCCGGGTCGGGTCCGACCCAGACGAGGCCCGCGTCGCGCACCGCCCGCGCGAACGCGGCGTTCTCGGCGAGGAAGCCGAATCCGGGGTGAACGAGACGAGCCCCGGTTCTCTTCGCGGCGTCGATCAGCCTCTCCGGAAGGAGGTACGACTCGCGCGCGGGGGCGGGGCCGATACCGACGGCGTGGTCGGCATGACGGACGTGGAGGGCTGCCCGGTCGGCGTCGGAGAAGACCGCTACAGGCGAGATCCCGAGGTCGCGGCAGGCCCGGGCGATCCGGACGGCGATCTCCCCCCGGTTCGCGATGAGGAGCTTTTCCGTCACGCTGGTCCTCCGCCGAACGCAGAGTGTAGAGCGTAGACCAGACCCCGGATGTTCAAAGGGGAATATTCCCGTGCTTCTTGGGGGGGAGGACGTCGCGCTTGTTCTCGACGAGGTCGAGGGCGCGGATGAGGCGGCGGCGGGTCGTCCTGGGGAGGATGACGTCGTCGATATAGCCCTTCTGGGCGGCGACGTACGGGTTGGCGAAGAGCTCCTGGTATTCCTCGACCTTCGCCTTGCGAGCCGCGACCGGGTCGGGGCTCTGGGCCAGCTCGCGGCCGTAGAGGATGTTGACCGCTCCCTCCGGGCCCATGACGGCGATCTCGGCCGTCGGCCAGGCGTAGTTGAAGTCTGTGCGGATGTGCTTGGAGGACATGACGCAGTAGGCGCCGCCGTAGGCCTTTCGCGTGATGACGGTGATTTTCGGGACGGTCGCCTCGGCGAAGGCAAAAAGGAGCTTGGCGCCGTGCCGGATGATCCCGCCGAACTCCTGCTGCGTGCCGGGGAGGAAGCCCGGGACGTCCTCGAACGTGACGAGAGGGATGTTGAAGGCGTCGCAGAAGCGGACGAAGCGCGCCCCCTTCGTCGCGGAGTCGATGTCGAGGACCCCGGCGAGGAAGTCGGGCTGGTTCGCGACGATGCCGACGGGGCGTCCGCCGAGCCGCGCGAAGCCGACGACGAGGTTCTTCGCGAAGTCGGCGTGGATCTCGAAGAGCTCGCCGTCGTCCACGACGCGCTCGATCAGCCCCTTCATGTCGTAGGGCTGGTTCGCGCTCGCGGGGACGAGGGTGTCGAGGGCGACGTCCTCGCGGTCGCAGGGGTCCGCGCACTCGCGCCTGGGCGGGTCCTGCCGGTTGTTGGACGGGAGGAAGCCGAGGAGGGTCCGGATCTTCAGGATGCAGTCGGCGTCGGAGTCGGCCACGATGTGGGCGACGCCCGAGACGGAGGCGTGGGTCTCGGCGCCGCCGAGCGCTTCCTTCGTCACCTCCTCGTGCGTCACCGACTTGATGACGTCGGGCCCGGTGACGAACATGGAGGAGGTGCCACGCACCATGAGAACGAAGTCGGTGATGGCGGGCGAGTAGACGGCCCCTCCCGCGCAGGCGCCCATGATGGCCGAGATCTGCGGGACGACGCCGGAGGCGAGCGTGTTGCGCAGGAAGATGTCGGC
>DIAY01000040.1:20930-23631 GCA_002414905.1 Holophagales bacterium UBA5066
GACCCCTTCCTGGATCCGCGCGCCACCGGAATCGTTGAGGCCGACGACCGGGGCGCCCGCCTTCATCGCGAGGTCCATCACCTTGCAGACCTTCGCCGCGTTCGTCTCGGAGAGCGAGCCGCCGAAGACGGTGAAGTCCTGCGCGAAGACGAAGACGGGGCGCCCGTCCACGCGGACCGCGCCGGAAACGACGCCGTCACCCGGGATCGCGTTGCCGGCCTCGTCCATGCCGAAGTCGCGGCACCGGTGGACGACGAAGGGGTCGGTCTCTTCGAAAGAGCCCGGGTCACCGAGAAGCTCGACGCGCTCGCGCGCCGAGAGCTTTCCGGCTTCGTGCTGCTTCTTCAGCCGGGCCTCTCCGCCGCCGAGCCGCGCCGCCTGTCGCAGGCCGTCGAGGTACGCAATCCGTTCTTCGAACGTCCTCATCCGCAGGCTCCGCCGCTCAAAGCGGGATCTTCTTCTTCTCGGCGAGCAGGCGCTTCGCCTTCCGGAACACTTCGGAATAGTCGAAACCGACGCCGCCGAGGGCGCCCGTGTTGGCGCGGACGAGCTTGTCGACCTCGACCTCGAGCTGACGCTCGCGATCACGGTCGAAGACGAGGACGGCCTCGACGACCCTCCGGACCTCGGCGGGCGATTTCGCCCGGACGAGGCCGGATTCGATGAGGCGCCGCGCCACGAAGGCGGCGCACGCGGCGATTCGGGCGTCCGGCGCGGCCATGGCCGGTGAGGATACAGCAGGCATTCGAGCGCTCCGCCCCTTGTCTGCCTAGAATCGGGGCGGTGATGAGGAATCCGGCGGACCTGCTACGCGACGCGGACGACGCAGTGAAGCTCGTCTCGGGGCTCCTGCGCCGGGGCGAGTCCGGCGAGGCCTTCCGCGAGCGGACCCGTACCGAGACCTGGACCGCCTCCGAGTCGGGTCTCCTCTCCCCGGCGCTGGCCGAGGAGAGCGGGACGGCCGTGAGGATCCGGCGTGAGGGGAGCCTCCTCCTCGTGGCGCGCTCCGGCGCCGGCCCCGAGGCGCTGCGCGACGCGGTCCGCGAGGCGGGCCGGCGCGCGGGGAGTGCTCCATTCTTCAAGGCGCACCGTGGTGCGGCGCCCGCCCCGCTCGCGGCCGGTCCGGAGCGGCCGGACGAGGAGGACGGGAGGACCGTGGCGCTCGCCGCAGCGTTCGCACGCGCCCTTCCCGACCCACGGGGTCTGGCGCTGTCCGTCGAGGTCTCTCACATCGTGACGGAACGGACGGTCATTACCCCGCGGGCCCTGCTGCCGTGTGGCGTGAGGACGCGGCTCGTCGCCTCGGGAACGATCCGCCGGGCGGGCTCCCAGCGCCCGTTCTCGTTCCAGTCGGCACGTCCCTTCGGCGAGGCGGCCGATGCCCTCGCCGCCTCGCTCCGCGAGGCCGCCCGCCCCTCGTCGGGCACTCCTCCCGCACCGGGCCCGATCAACGTCGTCTTCTCTCCTTCTGCCGCCTCGGTGTTCTGGCACGAGGTGGTCGGTCACGCCCTCGAGGCCGACGCCGGGGAGCGAGGCTCGGTCCTCTCCCGCGTGAGAGGCGCCGCGGTCGCTCCTGCCGGCCTCCATATCGTCGACGACCCGGGACGGGCCGACCTGCCGGGCGCCTACGGGGTGGACGACGAGGGGACGCTGGCTCGCGCGGTACCGCTCCTGTCGGGAGGCGTCGTAACGGGACTCCTCTCCGACAGGCGCTCCGGCGCCGTGGACTCAAACGGGCACGGCCGAACCTCGAGCTTCCGGCGCCCTCCCCGGGCCCGGATGGCGAACCTCGTCGCCAGCGCGGGCGATGCGAGCCTCGAGGAGCTGCTCGACAGGTGCGGCGACGGCGTCTTCGTCCGCGAGATCGCGAGCGGCTCGGCCGATCCCGAGTCGGGACGGTTCGTCCTCCTCGTCTCGGCGGCCGACGGAGTGAGGCGCGGCCGGAGGGGTTCTCCGCTGGCTCCCTTCACCCTGACCGGAGAGATCCTCTCGGCGCTCGCATCGGTCGAAGCGACGTGGGGAAACGAGGTCCTGCCGGCAACGGGGCTCTCCGTCTGCGTGAAGGGGGGCGACGCCGTCCCCGTGGGGGGGGCGGCCGCCGCTCTCCTGGTTCGCGGCCTCATCGCACGGGCGGCCCGCCGGTGACGCACGGCCCCGACGACGGCCTCTTCGAGCGCGTGCTCGACGCTGCATCAGGCGACGGTGCGGGGGCCGAGCTCTACGAGCGGCGAGGCGCATTGCTGGAGCTGACCGAAGACGAGGAGGGATCGACGCTCCTCGAATCTCACGAACGGGGGCTTGCCCTCCGGCTTTTCAAGGCGGGACGTTCCGCATTCGCGGCCGCTGGCCCCGAGCGGGCGCTCGCGCTTCCGGCCGAAGCCCGACGACGCCTGCCGAGGGCCCGGGCGAGACGTGGCGTGAGGCTTCCTCTTCCGGCCGGCGGAGAGATTGCCGAGGGCCGGCCGCTTTCCGATCCCCCGCCGCCCGACGCCGACCTCGCCCGGACCCTCCTGACCAGCTTCCGGCAGGCGCTCACGGCCTCCGGTCGCGGGGCGGTAACGGTCCGCGATGCGTCGGTCTCGCTCGGAGAACGGGCGGAACGGCTCGCGACGACGTCGGGGCGCGACGCGACCTGGGGAAGCCGCCTCGCGACCCTCGTCGCGACGGTTGTCGGCCGCTCCCCCGCCGGACGCTTCTCGGC
>DIAY01000040.1:23742-24926 GCA_002414905.1 Holophagales bacterium UBA5066
GCCGCCGACCGCGTCCTCCTGCCTCTGAATGGACGGCCGTTCGAGGCGACGAGGGCCGACATCCTCCTCGACCCCCTGGTCGCCGCGCAGCTCGTCGGCCGGCTCGCGCCCCTCTTCTTCGGGGACGAGGAGGAAACCCTGCTGGCCGCTCGCACCCGGGACGGACGCGACGCGCTCGCGTCGGCCCTCGTCTCCCTCGTGGATGACGCGGCCGCCGCGGGCGGGCTCGTTCGAGGGGTTCGCGACGGCGAGGGAACGCCGCAGGGGCGGACCCGCCTCCTCGAACGCGGGTTGCCGTCCGGCCGCCTCACCGACACCGCTGCAGCCGGCAGGCTCTCCCGCCCGCCCTCGGGAAACTCAGTCCGGATGACGTGGAGCGCGCCCCCACGGATCGGCCTGACGAACTTCTTCGTCGACCCGCTGCCCGGAGTTTCGCCTCTCACCCTCCTCGGAGGCGTCGCACATGGCCTCTACGCCGCGGTTCTCCTCGAGAGGCCCGAGGTGGACCTTTCCGCGGACACGTTCCGGCTCGTCGTCGCCGGCTATGCCGTGGAGAAGGGGCGGGCCACGGAAAGGGTGTCGGAGGCAACCGTCTCAGGCCGGCTCTCCGATTTCCTCAGAGGTATCGCCGGAATCGGAGACGACCTGAAGTTCGCCCTCGGAAGCACCGGGAGCGCCGGCTCGCCGACGCTCCTCGTCCCTCGCTGGAAGACCGGCTGATATCGGGGCCCCTACTCGCCGTCCGGAGGCTCAGGCGGCCCTCCGGGGCCGGGAACCGGCACGCGTCGCGGTGGTGCCACGGCAGGGGCCGTCCCGGGCACGACACCCGTCCCCGGAGCTCCGCTGCCCGTTCCCAGGCCGGGCATCGGCGCCGGCACCGGTGCCGCGGCCTCCGGCGCCTCGCGGACCGGTGCCGGTGAAACCTCGACCGGTCCCTCACCCTCGCTCCCTGAGCGCGCGGAATACGCCCTCCGGCGGCGAGTAAGCGGCTCGGCGGGAGGCGGCGTCACCTGCGGCCTGGCGGCCATCGGAGGAGGCACGGTCGTCACGACGGGTCCGGTCCGCGGGGGCTCCTCGATTTCCACGATGGCCTTCGGACCCGTTGCGCGATGCTGGAAGAACGACGCGACCCGGGACGGGTCCGAGAGCTGGTTCGAAAAGGGAAGACTCTCTTCGATCAGCCT
>DIAY01000300.1 GCA_002414905.1 Holophagales bacterium UBA5066
TCGCCCCCGGCGAGGACGACCCTCCTCGTGAGGCGCGGTCCGGCGCCGGGAGAGGCGTCGGAGAAGACGTCGACGAGGTAGACGACCTCCCGCCGGTCCCCCACGCGGGCGTCGGCGATCGCGAGGTTCGAGCGTGTCTTCCCGTCCTGCGAAAGGCCGAGGACCCAGCACTCGGACCGCGCCCGGGCCGGCGCGCCGAGAGCGGGGTAGGAGAGCCCGAAGGAGCCGCCGACGGCGGGATCGGGATTCGGGTTCGAGGTGCGGGCCAGAGCGACGGCCCCGCGGACGTGGAGGGTTCCGCCCGCGCTCGCCGGAGCCGCGGGACCGGCGACGCCGAACGCTCCCGCAAGCCACGTCATCACGTCGGGAATCTCGACCTGCCGGCCGGGGCCGAGCGCCACCGTGCCACCTCCCGGCCCACCTCCGCCCAGGAGGCTCGAGGGGGTGTACGAGACCGTCACCGTGACGGTCGAGGAGCTCGGGTTCGTCAGGACGAGCTGCGTCGTGAACCTCGTCGCACGGGCCGAGGCCCGAAGGACGATCGGCACGAGCCCGTCCGTCGTTCCGGCCGGAAGGAGGCTCCCGTCCGACGTCCCGGCCAGGCTGCCGTCCTCCAGCATGAGGGCCGGGGTCGGCGTCACGTCGCGGAAGACCGCGCCGGTCGTCGTCGAGTGGTTCAGGTAGGCGTAGTAGTGGGCCGCGAGGACCTGCGAGGGGAGGTCCCCACGCACGAGGACGAACCCGCCGTCACTCCCGGTCCGGTCGGACCAGGAAAGTCCGTCGAGGGTCCTCAGGTTCCCGTTGTCCTGCGTCCCTCCCATCAGGAACTCCGGCAGGGACGGATGGAAGGCGACGCCGTTGAACTGGATCAGGCCCAGCGTGTGATTGAAGCTCTCGAACACCGTGCCGCCGTCGGTCGTCCGGTAGAGGCCGCCGTCGTTACCGACCCAGAGCGTGCCGGGAGCGGAGGCGGGAATGGCGAGCGCATGCCGGTCGGGGTGGATGGAGGCGCCGGAGGCGTAGAGGACGGGTGGAGACGTGGACGAGACCGTCAGCTTCACTTGTCCCGGGTGCGCGGGAATCGGCGTGCCGGGCGAATCGCGAGTCAGGGAGGGCAACCACGTGAGGCCGAAGTCGGCCGAGCGCCAGATGCCGCCCGGCGCGGCGCAGGAGGCGCAGCCGCCGTCGATGCCGAACGCGGCGAAGACGCCGTCCGGCGACGAGGGGTCCTGGACGAGGTCCGATGCGGCGTGGGCGAACGTGCGCGCGAACCTCACGCCGCCGTCGGTCGAGAGGTACGTCCCGCCGGGCTGCGACCGGCCGGCGCCGGCGTCGTGAAAGATGTAGACGGCGACGAGGACCCGCTGCGGGTCGCGCGGGTTTACGAGGACCCGCGAGACGACCGCGTTCTCGGGAAGGTCGACGTCGACGCGGCTCCACGTCTCGCCGGCGTCGGTGCTGCGCAGGAGCCCCGCGCCGAGGTACGTCCCGAGAGAGGACGCGGGGTTGCCTTCGAGATACGCGCTGTCGGCCTCTCCCGTCGCCGCGTAGAGGACGTTCGTGTTGGCCGGGGAGAAGACGATCGCGCTCGTGGCGAGCGACGGGGCGGTGTCGGAGACAGGGCGGAAACTCAGCCCTCCGTCGGTGGACTTCCAGATGCCGCCGGTGGCGGCGCCGACGAAGACGACCTCGGCGTTGGACGGGTGGATGGCGAGAGCCGTGATCCTCCCGGCGACTCTTCCCCACGACGTTCCGGAGCTCGCCCCCCAGGGACCGAGCGGCCGCCACGAGAGCCCCTCCCCGAGAGAACCGGCGGTGGGACCCGCGTCTGGGGCCTCCGGGCCGCACGATACCGAACGGGTGGGGTCGCTTCGAGATCTCCCTTCGTCCTCTTAGACTCCGCCCGTGCTCGAGTGGCTCTTCAGGCGTCCCGCAAGGGAGGCTTCACCGGAGGGGGACGCTCCGGGGGCCCGACCGGCTCCGGACGGGCGTCTCGGCCCCGAACCGCCGCCGCCACCGACCTCGAACCGGCCGGGCGTGACGGTTCACGCCGCATCGGCCGTTGCGGTGCTCGACCGGATCGGCGGCCGGCCGGGCACGTCGAGGCTCGGGCCGGTGGCGGCCGAGGCCCTCGAAGGCAGGCTCTCGTGGGCGGTGGTCGTCCTCTCGGGCGAATGCTGCGGCGAGGTCGTCGTCGCGCCCGACGGCGGGATCGGCGTTCCGCTCGGCACGACAGCCCTCCTCGAAGGAGCGGCCGCGGGTGCGCCGGGCGTGTCCGTGCGCATCTCCCGCGACGCGCTCACCGGGCGGGGCGTGTCGGGCATCACCGGGGCGAGGCTTCTCGTGAAGACCGCGTCGCACTCCGTTCTCCGCTTCGGCCCGCCCCCCGCAGCTCGCTGGGCCGTCGTCGGGCTGCGGAGCGTTGCGGTCTTCACCGGCAAGCTGACGCTCTTCGACGGGGACGAGGGGCTCGACGTGTGGGCCGGCCAGGTCGCCATCGTCGCGGACCCGACGGCGACGCTCCACGTCCAGGCGGGAAACGACACGGCGGTCGCGATTGCCTTCGCCGAGCCCGAGGTCGTCGTCCGCCTCGGGTAGCGGCGTCCGTCAGCGTTCGGCCGGCGGTGTCCGGAAGGAACGGCCGAGAAGCGCGCCGATGGCGTCCGCCGTCGAGCGGAATGCGAGGTCGAGCCCGTCGATCTCCTCCGGCGTGAACCATCCGACCTCGAGGGTCTCGTCGGCCGGATACGGTTCGGGGCTCTCGGGGATGAGCGTCGCGCGGTAGGCGGCGACGATGACGGGCCGGCCCGGGTACGAGTAGATGCCGACGAGTCCGTCGACCCTGGCGAGGGCGCCGCACTCCTCTCGGGTCTCGCGCAGGGCCGCGGCCTCGAGCGTCTCGCCCCGGTCGACGTGTCCGCCGGGGAAAACCCATTTGCCGTAGCCGGGCTCGATGGCCCGCCGGACGAGGAGGACGGTTCCGTCGCGCAGGATCAGACAACCCGCGGCGACCTTCGGGTCGATCCAGTGGACCGCGCCGCACGCAGTGCAGACGGGGACCGTTTTCTCGTCGTGCGCCCCGACGACCCGGTCCTCGAGCCGGTGGGCACACTGTGTGCAGAAGACGGGGCGAGCGTACACGGGGGCGAGCCTACCGCGTTCCGTCTCGGCTGGCCGCCGAAGGGGCCGGGCCGCTCACTCGGATTCTTTTTCTTCGCCTAAAGGAACCGCAGCGTCCCGTCGCGTCCCAGCCGCACCGCGCCGAGCCGTTCGACCGCGAGCGCGGCCGACATCGCGACGGCGAGCGTTCCCTGGCCCGGGAAGGCGGTATCGCCCACAACATGCAGCCCGCGCGCTCCGAGCGTCGGGTCGAGAGCGCGCAGGCCGAAGTTTCGGTGCGTCATCCGGAGGCCCCCGACGCTCCCTCCTCTGCGGCGCGTGTAGCGCTGGAACGTCCGTGGCGTCCCGAGGTCCTCGTAGGCCACGGCTCCGGACAAGCCCGGCACCTCGCGCTCGAGCGCCTCGCGAAGGAGGAGGCGCGCCTCTTCC
>DIAY01000234.1:0-2822 GCA_002414905.1 Holophagales bacterium UBA5066
CGGCCCGGGTGTCACGCCGAGGGCTTCGGCGAATCCGTCGTCCCCGGCGTCGGCAACGACGCTTCCGCGGCGGGAAGGGAGGTCCACGAGGTGGAACGCGCCGTCGGCGCCCGTCTCGATCCAGCGGGTCTCGAGGCCGGTCGCCTCGTACCTCACGACGACGCCCGCAGCGGCTTTTCCGTCCCGCCTCTTCACGCTCCCCGCGAGGGACGCCCCCGTCGCGAGCGCGATCGCCCTCGGTTGCGCGCCTCCCTTCACCGCGGCGACTCGCGTCGTCGCGAGTCCGGCCGCCTCGACGAGGAGCTCGTTCCGCTCGGAGGCGGCTGCCTCGAACCGGAACGTTCCGTCGACCCCCGTCGTCGTCTCGGCCGGGACCGGCACCAGGCCGAACGAGGCGTCGAACCGGCCCCGCGCGCGGAGCGTGACCCGCGCACCGGCGACGGGCGCCCCGCCCGGCCCGACCACGCGCCCCGCCATCGTCTCGGCCTTCCGCAAGGGCAGCTCGCCGAGATCGTCCGTCTCGGAGGCGTCGAAGACGCCTGAGAGGTCGGCCGTAATGGCCCCCCTCGCGGCGACCCGGACACGAAAGAGGACTTCTTTCCCCGGGATCGGCGGGACGGTGAGCGCGAAGGCCCCATCCGCCCCCGCCGTCGCCGAGGCGAGCGCTCCCGGCTCCGCCTCGCCGCGCGCCTGCCTCAGCGCCCGCGTCAGCGGCTCCTCGAACGGGATCGCCGAAGCGACCGTGGCGGGAACCACCTTCCCGTCGACGAGGACAGTGCCCGTCAGCGTCCCGGCGGAGACGAGGCGGGCCGGGAGGGCGAGGACGACCGCGAGGACGGCGACGGCAAGACGGCTTCGAGTCACGAGGACCTCCGTTGTTTCCCCGCGGCGGCGGGCCGCGGCCTTGTTCAGAGACGCACCGGACGAGCATCCAGTCTACGGAGATCCCATCTTCCGGGTTTAGGCGGGGCCGAAACTTCTCGTCCCGCCGGCATTCGCCACTCCCGCCCTACAATCTCGAAGTCAACCCGGAGGAACCGTCATGAGCCAACCCGTCGTGGTCCGGAAGTATGAGAACCGCCGTCTCTACGACACCTCGTCGAGCCGCTACGTCAACCTCCCCGAGATCGCCCAGATGGTCCGCGAGGGCGCCGAGGTGCAGGTCGTCGACGCGAAGTCAGGCGAGGACATCACGCGGGTGATCCTGACGCAGATCATTCACGAGGACGCGCGGCAGAAGAAGGGTGAGCTGCCGCTCCCGTTCCTCCGCGAGCTCATCGTCACCTCGGACCGGGCCTTTCGCGACTTCATCTCCTGGTACGCCGACGCCGCGCTCGCGGCGCAGCGAGGGGCGAAGGAGGTCTTCACGCCGCTCGCCCACGCCCTGCCGTTCCTCGAGCGGGCGCTGGAGACGCTCCGGCAGAAGGCCGTGCCGGTGGCCACGGGCCGGCCCGAGGCGTCGTCGGAACCGGAAGACGTCGAGAGCCTCAAGGCGCGGATCGCGGAGCTGGAGACCCGGCTCGCGGGACGGCGGGCTCCACGCCGGAAAGCGCCGAAGGCCGCAGCCGTCCCGCGCCGGGCCGCCCGCCGCCCCGTGCGGTGAGGGCGCGGCCTTCTTACGCGACGACCCGCGTCAGTGCTCCGTAGAGGTCGGCCGCGCTCGCAGGCCTGCGGTCCGGCCGCTTGGCGAGGCAGGCGAGGATGAGCTTCTCGAGGTAGTCGGGAAGGTCCGGACGCAGCGACGACGGCCTCGGCGGCTCGGCGGAGACGTGCTTGTGCATCACCTCCGCCGCCTCCTTGCCGAGGAAGGGGCGCTGCCCGGTGAAGAGCTCGTACAGGACGACGCCGACGGCGTAGATGTCGCTCCGGACGTCCAGGTCGCGCCCCATCGCCTGCTCGGGGCTCATGTAGTGCGGCGTCCCGACCGTCTGTCCGTCGAGGGTGGACGGGTCGGTGCCGTCGGCCGTCCTCGCGATCCCGAAGTCCATCACCTTCACGACGCCGTTCGGCAGCACCATGATGTTCTGCGGCTTGATGTCCCGGTGAATGATCCCCGCTTCGTGGATGGCGATCAGCCCTCGACAGAGCTGCTTGGCGATCTGGAGGCCGGGGGCGAGGGCCACGGCCCCGCGCCGGTCGAGCAGCTCGCGCAGCGTCGTCCCCGGGGCGTACTCCATCGTCAGGAACCGGAAGCCGTCGGCCTCGCCGAGGTCGTGCGTCCTCACGACGTTCGGGTGAGTGATCTTGCGAGCGAGGCGGATCTCCTGCTTGAGCGTCTGGACCGCCTGGGTCCCTTCCGCGAAGGCCTCCGGGGTCAGCACCTTCAGAGCGACTTCTTCGTCCAGCTCGCGGTCGAGGACCTGGTAGACCGAGCCCATCCCTCCCCGCCCGAGGACGGAGAGGACGTCGTACCTTCCCGCGAACGTCGAGCCGAGCAGAGGCCCCCTCGCGGCCGCGCGGCCGGCGGCGGCCGTCACGTTCGCGGCGGACGTCGCCGACGTCAGGGCGACTCCGCGCGTGGCGTCGGCGGGTCTGCGGCGCATCTCGGCGAGGAGGTCCTCCAGCTGGCGCTTCTCGCGCAGCTCGCCGACGAGCGCCTCGAAGGCATCTGCGAGGAGCCCCACCTCGCCGCTCCCTTCGGACGGGAGCTTCACGTCGAGGTTGCCGTCGCGCACGGCGATGGCCCCCGCGGCCAGCTGCTGGAGCGGCCGGGCGATCCGTCCCCCGAGGAGGAAGCTGACGGGGATCGAGACGAACAGGACGCCGAGACCGACGAGGACGAGCGTTTCCCGAATCTTCCGGAATGCGGCCGTCTCCTCCTC
>DIAY01000234.1:2907-6619 GCA_002414905.1 Holophagales bacterium UBA5066
GAGCTTCGCGAGGACCCCCGGGTCGCCGTTCAGCGCGGGGACGAGCATGTCGCCGCCAAAATCGTCGGTGGCCGCGCCGATCTCCAGCCGCGGAGGCGCCCCCTTCTTCGACGTGTCGGCGACGAACGCGACCTGGCCGCCGGTCAGGTCGCGCAGTTCCCTCGCCCGCGCCTCATCCAGCGGAATCGACACCGCGACGACGCCGACGAGCCGCGCCTCCCCCTTCTCGGGATCGCCCGCGACGACCGGAGCCGCGGCGACGACGGCGAGCGTCGTCCCCTCCCGGATCATCGCGGCCGACTCCTTCCAGGAGTCGAGCGGTTCGGCCACCCAGGCGACCTCCCGGAACGAACGGCGCTCCTCCTCGACCGGGGTCCGGTCGCTGCGTGCCAGCAGGACGCCCGACCGGTCGAAGAAGAAGAACGTCCGTGCTTTCAGGATCTGCGCCTTGTCCCTCGCGGTGTCCCAGAGGGTCTCGACGGGCGAGTCGAAGATCGCCTTGATCCCCGGCTCCTCGGCCACCGACCTCAACGTCGCTCTCAGCTGCGACTCGAGGCCCGTCCGGTAGAAGGCGACGTCGACCGGGATCTTCCGCAGGGCCGTCCGGATGCTCTCCTCCGCGATCTGGTTCGCACGCCACGTCGCCAGCGTCACCGCGAGCCCGAGCGTCACGACGACGAGGAGGGCCGCAGAGAGGAAGTACTGCGTCTTCAGGCGCAGCCCCCTCGCCGCCACGGGCGTTGCGCCGAGGCCGGCGCTCGCCGGCCCGGAAGAGTCGACGCGAGAGGCGACGACGGTGGGGGCCGATTCGGAGTCGGAGCTGTCAGTAGCGATTTTCATCATCGTCCGGTGGCGGGTAGTCTTTCCCGTGCTTGTTCTTGTGGGGCTGCTCTCTCCACTTCGACACGTCGAAGGGGACGGTGACCTCGACCGTACCGCCTGCCGGGACGACGACGGCCCCGCTCCACTCGCCTCCCCGCTCTTCCCAGACTTTCAGGATCTGCCGGCCGGCCGGAACACCGGAGACGAGGGCGAGACCGTCCTTTCCCGTCTGGGCGTAGAGGCTCCCGTCGAGAACGACGACCCAGGCCGCCATCTGGGGGTGGATGTTGCAGTAGACGCGGACGACTCCCGGCTTCTCGAACGTCGTCTCCCGCGAGGCCCCGTTACGGTAGAGGCCGAGGTCGAAGGGCGACGTCTCCGAGAGGCTGAAGACGTTGTGGAAGATCTTGTCGAAATTCGGGAACGCGACGGCAGATCCCTTCGGAACGGCCAGGATGCGCGGCTCGAACCGCTTCTCCCGCGACGCCATCCTGCGCTTCGCCGCCGGGGCCGCGCCGCGCAGGCCGGGGAACCAGGCGACGGCCTCGGCGGCGGGAATGCTCTTGCCGTCGGCTCCGGTCACGAGGACCTTCACGCGCACCTCACCCGGCGGGATCGGTGTCGGCGTCGGGCGCGGCGTGGAGGTGGCAACCGGGATCGGCGTCCCCGCCGGTTGAGGGACCGGCGTGGCCTGCCAGGCCGGCGCGGGTGCCGGCACGGTCCGGTCGTGTTGACCGGCAACGGGCCGGGCAGCGAACGGCAACAGCGCCACGAGGACGAGTGAGAGTCTCGAAGACATCGGCAGTGAGGGAATTCTATGCCGAGATCGACGCCGTCTCGGACCGGAGCCGCAGGACGGCCTCGACGACTTCCGCCGCGGCGAGGTCGACCTCGGCCGCGGTCGTGAACCGTCCGAGGCCGAAGCGGATCGTCGCCTTCGCGAGCTCGTGCGGAACGCCGATCGCCTGCAGGACATGGCTCGGCTCGGCGGAGGCGGTCGTGCAGGCCGAACCCGAGGAAACCGCAAGTCCTCGGAGCGAGGTGATGAGGCGCTCTCCGTCGACTTTGGCGAAGGAAAGGCTCAGGTTCCCCGGCAACCGCTCGACCCGATGCCCGTTCAGGGTCACGCCGGAGAGCGCGCCGCGGATTGCGTCGTCGAGCCGGTCGCAGAGCGCGGTGAGCCGCACCGCCTCGGCCTCCCGCTCCCGCAACGCGAGGCGGACGGCCGCTCCGAGGCCGGCGATCCCCGGAACGTTCAGCGTTCCCGAACGAAGCCCCCTCTCGTGCCCGCCCCCGAAGACGATCGGCGAGACGGTCACCCGGGGCCTGGCTCTCACGTAGAGCGCTCCGACCCCCTTCGGGCCGTAGAGCTTGTGGGCGCTGAGGGACGCGAGGGCAATACCGGACCTCACGTCGAATGGCACCTTCCCGACAGCCTGGGCGGCGTCGGTGTGAAAGAGGACGCCGCGAGACGCGCAGAGGCTGGCGATCTCCGCGACGGGGTTGAGCGTCCCGATCTCGTTCTGGGCCGCCATCAGCGATACGAGGACCGTCCGGTCCGTCAACGCCGCCGTGACCGCTTCCACCGCGATCCGCCCCGTCACGTCCGGAGCGAGGACCGTCACCTCGAATCCCTCGGCCACGAGCTGCCGGCAGGGGTCGAGAACGGAGCGGTGCTCGACGGCCGAAGTGATGACGTGGTCTCCCCTCCGGCGGGCGGCGCGGGCGGCTCCGAGGATCGCCAGGTTGTTCGACTCCGTCGCGCCGGACGTGAAGACGATCTCCCCGGGCTCGGCGCCGAGTGCCGCCGCGACGGTCTCGCGGGCGACTGAGACGGCGCTCTCGGCGACCCAACCGTAGGCATGCTGGCGGGAGGCGGCGTTCCCGAAATCCCCCGTGAGCCACGGGAGCATCGCGTCGAGGACGCGCGGGTCCAGCGGCGTCGTCGCCTGGTGATCCAGGTAGACGGGCCGCCGGCGGGTCACGGCGCTACGCCCGCCGCCTCCTGGCGCTGCGGCACCGGCGCCTGGAGAATGTCCGCGAGCGACACGGCTTCGAACGCCCCGTTCACGAGGTGGTTCAGCCGGCGCATCGCGTCGGTCGCCACGCAGAAGGGGCGGGTCCGGCAACGGCCGCTCGACGTGCTGCTCGCGCAGAAGGTCAGTGCAATCGGCCCCTCGAGGGCATTTACGATGGTCCGGAGCGTCACATCCCCCGGTGGCTGGGCCAGGCGATAACCGCCGTGGCTCCCCCGCTCGGACGTGACGAGGCCCGCGTGGGCGAGCTTCTTCAGGACCTTGGCGACGATCGTCGCCGAAACACCGTACGTGGCGGCAAGCTCGGTGGTCGAGACGCACGCGTTGCGGCGGGCGATCTCGGTCAGAACGAGGATGCCGTAGTCGACGATGCGGTTGAGCTTCAGCATCTCAGGCCCCCAACAGCCCACTATAGGCGCGGCGACGGCCTTGTTCAATTCTGCGAGACGAGCCCGACCGCCTGTTGCGGCGGCGGGTCCTCCGCACCCCGCGCCGCCCCCGGACCGCTCCTCCGACTAGACTCTCTCCGCGTGCCTCCGTTCTTCTCTCCTCCTCCCCGCGTGCGGCTCGTGAACGCCTTCGCGCGACCGTTCGACGGCGTCGCCGCCGCCGCGCGCACCTGCTACAGCCCGAAGGGAATCGTCACCCCCGAGGAGGTCGGTGGTGACGCGCTCGCCGACCCGGTCGAGAAGGAGCGCCGCCGCTCCCGGCGCGATGCGCTCGCACGCGACGTCTACCTCGCCGGGCACCACACGACGTTCCAGCACGCGCACCTCGAGTTCACGCTCGAGAACGTCAGCCGCCAGCTCGTCTGGTCGTTCCTGCACGCCCACCCCTTCTACAACTCCGAGCAG
>DIAY01000234.1:6781-7533 GCA_002414905.1 Holophagales bacterium UBA5066
CTCTTCCCCGTGGCGGCGCGCGCCTTCTACGGGACGTTTCGTGCCCGCGAGAGCCAGCCCGCACGCTGGGAGAAGGCGATCCGCAAGCGCGCCCTCGAGGTCGCCCGCTACGTCCTCCCGGTCGCCACCTTCACGACGCTCTACCACACGATCTCCACTGTCACTCTCTTCCGCTACCGGCGTCTCGCGGCGACCTTCGATGCCCCGACCGAGCAGCGGCTCGTCGTGGAGGCGATGACGGACGAGCTGCTCCGGCACGACCCGTCGTACGCCGCCGTCCTGGAAGAGCCGATCCCGCTCGAGGAGACGCCGGAGTTCGCCCTCGCCGGGCGCCTCTTCGGCGGTCCCCGCCCGGAACGGCCTGGCGACGCCGCGTTCCGCGAACGCTTCGACGCCGGGCTCGGCGGACGGATCTCACGGCTCGTCGACCGCAAGGCGCGGAACGAGGAGCTCCTCGCGGAGGCGGTGAGAGAAGTCGTCGGCGTCTCTCCCGAAGCCCTCTCCGACGACGAGGCCATCGCCCTCGCGATCGACCCCGCGAGGAACACGCTCCTCGGTGAGGCGCTCAACCTCACCGACCACGGCAAGCTCGCCCGGGCGCTCCACCACCCGGCCTACACCTTCCGCAAGAGGCTCTCGCACACGGCCGACAGCCAGGACCAGCGCCACCGGACCACTCCCGCCTCGCGCCCGACGCTCCACGCCTACCTCACCGACGATCCCGACTACGTCACCCCGATGCTCCTGGCGGA
>DIAY01000234.1:7749-7940 GCA_002414905.1 Holophagales bacterium UBA5066
CCCGACGAGTTCCGCGCCTACCTCCTCCCGAACGCCGTCGCGCTGCGCTTCACCGAGTCGGCCGACCTTGCCGGCCTCCGCCACAAGCTCGCCATGCGCCTCTGCTTCAACGCCCAGGAGGAGATCTGGCGCGCGTCTCTCGACGAGGCCGAGCAGGTGCGCGAGGTGGAGCCGAGGATCGGCCGCTGGCT
>DIAY01000234.1:8164-9507 GCA_002414905.1 Holophagales bacterium UBA5066
CACGAGGGTGACCGGGAGGGTTCCCGGCACCTCCTCGCGGATCGCCGCGATGATCTCCGGGTCGTCGGTGACGACGGCGTCGACGCGGGCGGAACGGGCGAGCCTCTCGAGCGTGTCGTCGATTCCCCGGGCCGAGAAGAGGACCGAGTCTGGCGGAAGGACGCCCCGGAGCCTCTCGACGAGCCCTTCGTCCTCGGAGGAGACGAGGAGGTGCCTCATGCGGCTACCGAGCCGTCACCATCGGTATCGCCACGGGGAAGAGCTTCCTGCCCCTCGCCTCTCCTTCCGACGCGAAGACGACGAGGTAGTAGTGCCCCGGCCCCCGGTCCAGCGGAACGACCAGCTCGATCCGGCCTCGCGCGTTGGGCCGGAAGTCTCCCGCCTCGCCCGTTTCCCACCGGGTCCCGGTGGGGGGATAAGGCCGGAGGATTCGCCACGCCGGCGGGAGACCGTAGGAGCGCCGGGCTGCGATCTCGGGCCTGGACATCGGCTTCGGGAATTCTTCGTACGCCACCTCGATGGCGCCGACGTTCCATCCCCGCGGGAGCTTCAGGACGACGAGCGTCCCCTCGCCCGCCTTTACGGGACCGGGGGGCAGCTCGGCCCACTCGAGGACCCGGCGGCTGTACTCCTCGGTCATTCGCATCTCGCCGCCGACGATCGAGAAGCCGATGCCGACATGCGTCCAGATCGGGTCGAGGACCGTCCTGCGGTGCCCGTCGGCGGGCGGCTTCTCGGACATGAAAGCCGCGTGCGCCTTCTTCAGGAGCTCGACGGGGGGCTCGCTGAACTCGTACCCGCGCCGGCTCTCGGCCGCGAAGTTCTGGGCGTGGTGGTCGATCCCGCCCGCAAGCGCCCACCGCAGGTACGGCGGGCGCCCGGCGAGATCCCAGTGACCCGACGTCCGGTTCCGGGCCGCGTCCTCGCAGAACTCGTCCCCGACCTTCGCTCCGAGGAGGTCGTAGGCCAGTGGTGCGGCACCGTTCGCCGCCCGCTCCTCGTTGATGACCCGCAGGAGCTCGGCCTTGGCGGCGGGGACCTTCTCGGCGTACGCCTCGGCGAGGCCCGACATCACGACCCTGCGCAGATCCGCTTCCGCAGCCGCCACGAGGTGGAAGGTCACGGCCGCCGCCAGTAGGGCGAAGGCACAACATGCCGTTTCCCGTCGAAGGTCTCTCACCCGTAGAATCTTACGGGCACAAAGGAGCCCGGTCGCAATGATCCGATTCGGAACATCGGGTTGGAGAGCCGTCCTCGCCGAGGGATTCGCCTTCGCGAACGTCTGCCGCCACGTTCCGGAACGCTGAGCTTCATCGCCCCCTCAACGGGGGAGGAAGGACACT
>DIAY01000299.1 GCA_002414905.1 Holophagales bacterium UBA5066
CTGCCGCTCGTCGAGCCGGGCCTGACATTCGGCGAGCTGGATACCCGTTTCGCGCACGTCCGCGGGAACCGGATGGCGAAGGCGACCGTCGAGAACGCTCTCGTCGACCTCGCGGCGAAGGCGAAGGGCGTTCCCCTCCACGAGATCCTCGGCGGGCCGCGGAAGCGGATTCCGTCCGGGATCAGCCTCGGGCTGCAGGAGACGCCGGCCGACCTCGTGAAGGAGGTGGCGGCCGCGGTGGAGAAGGGCTACCACCGGGTGAAGATGAAGGTGAAGAAGGGCAAGGACGTCGACTTCGTGGAGGCGGTGAGAGAGCGCTTTCCCGACGTGCCGCTCATGGTCGACGCGAACGGCGATTACCGCCTCGAGGACGCGGCCCACCTTTCGCGCCTCGACGCCTTCGGCCTCACGATGATCGAGCAGCCGCTCTCCTACAGCGACTTCTACGAGCATTCGCTTCTCCAGCAGGAGCTCGCGACACCGCTTTGCCTCGACGAGTCGATCCACGACCTGTCCGACGCACAGGCCGCAATCGCCCTCGGCGGCTGCCGCATCCTGAACCTCAAGCAGGGGCGCGTCGGCGGGCTCCTCGAATCGCTCCGGGTCCTTCGTCACGCGGCCTCCTGTGGCGTGCCCGTCTGGTCGGGGGGGATGGACGAGACCGGCATCGGGCGCGCCATGAACATCCACCTGCAGACGCTCGACGGCTTCACGCTGCCCGGCGACACGTCCGAGACGAGCCGCTACTTCCACGAGGACCTCGTCGACCCGTCCGTCGTCCTCGACGACGAGGGCTTCATCGACGTGCCGCGAGGCCCGGGGATCGGCGTCACCATCGTCCCGGAGAGGCTCGAGAAGTACACGCTCCGGAGCGAGCGGCTGAAGTGATCGGAGGAGCCATGAAGACCCGAATCGCATCGGTCGCCGTCCTCGCGGTCCTTTTCGTTCTCGCAGTCCCGGTGGCGGGTCAGACCGCGAAGGCGTCCGCGGCGTCCGCGCCGAAGGACGCCTCCGCGGACTTCGTCCTTCCCGGTCCCGCCGAGCCGCTCCCCGCGCCTCTCCGCGCCGCCGTCGACGGGATGCGGGCGGAAGCCCTCGGCGCTCACGTGAAGTTCCTCGCCTCGCCGGCGCTCGAAGGACGAGGCCTCGGAACGCCGGGACTCGAGGCGGCGCTCGAGTACGCCGCGGCCCGGCTCGCCCTCGCCGGCGTCGAGCCGTTCGGGAGTGACGGGGCGAGCGGCAAGGGACGGTCCTGGTTCCAGCCGGTCCCGATGCGGGAGATCCGCGAACCGGGAGGTTCGGTGGAGCTCGAGCGTCGTTCGGGGGAGTCGAGAGAGGCACGGACGTTCCGCTCCGGCGTCGACGTGGTCGTGCCGGTCCAGCCGGCGCGAAGCGTCACCGGTCCGGTCGTCTTCGCCGGCTTCGGCATTCGGGAGGCTTCGCCGGCACGGGACGACTACAGGGGCCTCGACGTGAAGGGAAAGGTCGTCGTCGTCCGCGAAGGAGTTCCTTCGGGAGAGGCGTGGCGGACGAAGGATCTCGCCGCCCGCTGGGCAGAAGGGGACGCCGAGGAACGGTGGGCGAAGAAGGTGGAGACGGCGACGGCGCTTGGCGCGGTCGGCGTCCTCGCCGTGGAGGGCGACGAGTGGACGGCGCGTCTGACGGGGAAGGAGAAGCCCTGGCCGTTCGCGTTCCGCTCCGTCGACGAGATTTCGTCTGTCGGGCCTTTCGTCGCCAGGTGCGCTCCGGCTGTCCTCGAGGCGCTTCTCGGCGCGCGGCCAAAGGCCGACGAAGCGCCCCGGGCCCTCGCCGGCGAGTTCGCGACGCTTCGCGCAACTTCGGTCGAGCGACTCGGGCTCACACGGAACGTCGTCGGAGTCCTCCCCGGGAGCGACCCGGCGCTGAAGGGAGAGGCCGTGGTCCTCGGCGCCCACGTGGATCACCTGGGGCGCGTCGACGGCGTGATTCACCCCGGGGCCGACGACAACGCTTCCGGCACCGCCGCGCTCCTCGAGATCGCGCAGGCCTTCGCCTCCGCTTCCGTCCGCCCGAAGCGGTCGATCGTCTTCACGTTCTGGACAGGAGAGGAGGAGGACAAGATCGGCTCGGCGCACTGGGTTCGCAGCCCGCTGTGGCCGCTCGAGAAGACGGTCGCCTACCTGAACTTCGACATGGTCGCCCATCCCTGGCTTGCGGAAGAGATCCGGGCGCTCGTCACCGGGGCCGGCCTTGCAGACGCCGAGGGGCTGCGCTCGCGGACGATCGCGGAGGAGTTCGTCGAGCCCGGGCTGGCGAGCTTCGCGCCGCAGCTCGGTCCGGTCCTCGCACGCGCGGGCCGGACGACGGGACTCACGCTTCACCTCGACTGGACCGCGGGGGTGAACGGGGGGAGCGACTACCGCGCGTTCGCGCGGGCCCGCGTGCCGTTCATCCGTTTCTTCGGGAACTTCCATCCCGCGTACCACGAGCCGGGAGACACGGCGGAGTCGATCGACCCGGCCCAGATCCGGCGCGTCGCCCGGCTCGGGCTCGCGACCGCCTGGCTCCTCGCGGACCGCTGAAACGGGAGCCCGGTCCTCACCCTGGCCCGCGGCTCAAGTCGCCGGCGAGCCGAGGAGGTGCCCGGGGAAAGAAGTGTCGGAGGGGAGCCGGTCAGCGGGAGCCGAAGAGTTTCGCGAAGAACGATTCGGGAGGCGGGCAGCAGCAGCGCTTCTCGACGGGGACCCCGGCGAGGGCCTCCTCGACGTGACGGCCGCAACCGGCCCAGGTCGGCTTTCCACATTTCCGGCAGTGAACAGGATGACACATACCATAACTATATTGGCATGTGGTGATGGGTGTCAAGCGCCAAAAAGTAGCTCCTCGCTTCAACAACCCAACCGCTTCGAAGAAAGAGCTCGAGCTGAGAATCCGTTCGGCCGTCATCTTCCCGGCTGCTTTCCCGCCGGGGCCGTACCTGCCGCCGGCAGCTCCACCTCGCCGTACCAGCCCTTCCACGCGATCTTCGTCCCGAAGGGCGAAGAGAGGCGCTGGAGGAGCTCGACGATCTCCTTCGCCCTCTTCGTCGAGGCGAGACGGGGGACGCCGTAGAGTAGCCCCTCGTCGTCGATCGTGACCGGGATCAGCTCGAGCTTCCGGAGGCGTCCACTGTTGTACGTCATCCGCGCGACGACGCTCTCCATCACCTGGCGAGGATCGCGGCGGTCCCAGACAGAGACGTTCGGAAGTCGTTCCATCTCGGAGTCGCGCTGGTGGGGGAGGTCGGTCGGGATCGCCTTCGGGGTCCGGTACTGGTAGATGAAATTGCTCAGGCTGTAGAAGATCGGCCTCCCGTCCCTCAGCTCGATGCCGCGCAGGACGTGCGGGCCGGTGCCGAGGATGGCGTCGGCGCCGGCGTCGATCGCGCGGCGGAAGGGAATCTCCTCGTTCGGGGGAGTCGTGTCCTGGATGCCGTAGGCACGCGAGTGGCTCACGTCGTGGACATGGAGGGAGACCATGACGGTCCCGTTGTGGCGCTTCGCGAGGAGGATGTCCTCCTCCATCGCTTTCACGTCGTCTTCCCGGGGGCCCTCGATCGCCTCGACCTTTCCTCCCTCGTGCGCGACGAGGATTGTGGCTGGGTCGATCGTCGCAAGGCACGGTCCGGACGGGTCGGCGCAGCGGTTGCGGTCGGTCCAGTAGCGCATGTAGGAGAGGAGGGCCATCCGCTCCTTCTGGCCCTGGATCTTCTTCGTGCCGGGCTGGTGTGCCTCGGCGAGCGTCCGGCCTGCCCCGGCGTGCGCGATTCCCGAGAGGTCGAGCGCGCGCAGGCATTCCTTCAAGCCCTCCGGCCCGAAGTCGAGCGCGTGGTTGTTCGCCATGCTCACGAGGTTGATCCCGATCGCCGCGAGCTCCCAGGCGAAGTCCCGCGGCGCCCGGAAGTTGTAGAAGGGCCTCTGCAGCTCGGGGCGGTCGTTGAGGGAGAACTCGAGGTTCCCGACGCCCAGGTCGGACTCCTGGAGAATCCGCAGGAGGTTCTTCCGCTCCGGCTCCTTCAGCTGGCTGATCCGCTCGTTGAAGATCATGTCGCCGACGGCCGTGACGATCACGTCCCCCGGTTCCTCGCGAAGAAGCGCGGTCACCCGCGCGTCCCAGTCGACC
>DIAY01000260.1 GCA_002414905.1 Holophagales bacterium UBA5066
AGATGTGTATAAGAGACAGGATCAAGAACTCCGAGATCTACGCCCCGATAGACGGTGTCGTGACGGTGAAGAAGGCGTTCGTCGGCGAGACGGTCGCCCCGCAGGGATTCGGGGGCGCCGGCTCGGCGGGAGCGACGTTCGCCGTCATCGTCGACCTCGGCTCGCTCGAGATGGAAGCCGACATCAACGAGCAGAACCTCGGCCGCCTCGCCATCGGGCAACCCGCCGAGGTCGCCCTCGACGCCTACCCCGATAAGCCCTACAAGGCACGCCTCCGCCAGATCGTGCCGACGGCCGACCGGCAGAAGGGCTCGGTGAAGGTGAAGATCGAGATCCTCGACCGCGACGCCCGGATCCTTCCCGAGATGTCGTGCCGGGTCGTCTTCCTGAACCCGGAGGCGAAGGTCGACACGGAAGCGAAGCCGAAGGTGATGGTCCCGTCGGCATCGGTCGTCGAGGTCGGAGGAAAGCAGGGCGTCCTCCTCGTGAAGGACGAAGACGCCGTCTTCCGGCCGCTCGATCTGGGGACCGTGACCGGGAACCAGGCGGAGGTCACCTCCGGCGTCGTGGGCGGCGAGGAGATCGTCGCCGAGGCGACGGGGTCGAACGTGAAGTGGCGGGCCGAGCAGAAGGTCCGTGTCAAGAAAGACTGACGAGGAGCGCATGGCAGAACCCCTCATCCGGATCGAGAACGTCGTCAAGCAGTACACGCGCGACACCCAGGTCCTCACCGTCCTCGACGGCCTCTCGCTCGAGGTCGAGAAGGGGGATTTCGTCGCCCTGATGGGCCCTTCGGGCTCCGGGAAGACGACCCTCCTGAACCTGATCGCGGGCATCGACCGCCCGACGAGCGGCCGCATCCTCGTCGGCGCCGACGAGGTCTCCTCCATGAGCGAAGGTGCCCTTGCGCGGTGGCGCAGCGAAAACGTCGGATTCATCTTTCAGCTCTACAACCTCGTCCCGGTCCTCACCGCGTTCGAGAACGTCGAGCTGCCGCTTCTCCTTACGCGCCTCTCGAGAGCCGAACGGAAGAAGCAGGCCGAGACGGCCCTCGCCGTCGTCGCCCTCTCCGACCGGCTGGACCACTACCCGCGCCAGCTCTCTGGCGGGCAGGAGCAGCGCGTCGCCATCGCGCGCGCCATCGCGACCGACCCCGCGCTCCTCGTTGCCGACGAGCCGACCGGCGACCTCGACGCGAAGTCGGGCGAGGAGATTCTGGTCCTTCTCGAGAGGCTTCACAGCGAGTTCGGCAAGACGATCGTCATGGTGACGCACGACCCGAAGGCGGCCGCCCGGGCCCACCGTCTCGTCCACCTCGACAAGGGAGTCCTCAAGGAAGACGTGAGAGCGAAGGGTGAGAAGGGGGAGATCGGCGTCGCGGCCGCCGCGGCGATCGCCGCCGGCAAGTAGACCGTGAAGCTCGTCCCGCTCGTCCTGAAGAACCTCCTGAGGAAGAAGACCCGATCGCTCCTGACGATCGGGTCGATCGTCCTGCCGCTCTTCGTCATCTGCATCCTCGGCACGCTCCTTCAGGCCCTCGACGCGGACCCCTCCGGCGGAAAGGGGATGTACCGGCTCATCGTCCGGCACAAGGTCTCCATCACGAACTGGCTGCCGGGCGCCTATGACCCGAAGATCCGGAACCTCCCCGGCGTCGTCGAGACGCTCCGGATGAACTGGTTCGGCGGGTCGTACATCGACCAGTCGGCGAAGAACCAGTTCGCCCGCTTCTCAACGTCCGACGCAGGCCGGCTCCTGAAGGTTTTCGACGAAGCGAAGGTCGTGGAAGGGACCGAGGCCGACTGGGTGACCGACCGCTCCGGCCTCCTCGTCGGCCGGCAGCTGATGAAGCGATACGGGTGGAAGCTCGGGCAGAAGGTCGCCTTCAAGGGCGACATCTACCCGATCACGCTCGAGCTGACGATCCGCGCCGTCTTCGCCGCTCCCGACGAGAGCGGCGTCTACTTCCACCACCAGTCGATCGAAGAGGCCCTCCCGCGGGTGAAGGGCTTCGTCGGCTGGTATTGGCTGAAGACCGACTCCCTCGCCGCCACCGAGCGGGTCCCGAAGCAGATCGACGCGATGTTCGAAAACTCCTCCTACCCGACGCGCAGCGAGACGGAGAAGGAATTCCAGGCGATGTGGGTCTCGATGCTCGGGAACGTGAAGCTCCTCGTCGGGTCGATCACGACGATCATCGCCATCGTCATCCTCCTCATCGCCGCGAACACGATGGCGATGGCGGCTCGCGAGAGGGTCACCGAGATCGCGGTCCTGCGGGTCCTCGGCTTCTCGAAGGAGAAGATCCTCGGGCTCGTCCTGGGCGAGAGCCTCGCACTTTCCCTCTTCGGGGGCGCCCTCGGCCTCGGCCTCTTCGTCCTTCTCCTTCCCGGCTTCCGCGAGGGGCTGATCAACTCACCCATGGGAGCGTTCGCCGCGGGCGTCCGCCTCTTCCCCGCCGTCCTCCTCCTCGGCTTCAGCGTGACCGTCGCGGTCGGCCTCCTCGCCGGCCTCGTCCCGGCGATCCGGTCGGCCACACGCCCGATCACCGAGGGCCTCCGGCAGGTGGCGTAGCGAAGGACAGCGAAGCCATGAAGTTCGTCCCCTACGTCCTCAGGAGCCTCTTCCGCAAGAAGACCCGCTCGATCCTGACGATCGCCTCGATCGTCCTGCCTTTCTTCGTCATCTGCGTCCTCGGGACCCTCCTTGCGGCGCTCGACGCCGACCCGACGGGGGGCCGAGGGATGTACCGCCTCATCGTCCGGCACAAGGTCTCCCTGACGAACTTCATCCCGGAGGCGTACCGCGAGCGGATCGCGCAGCTCCCCGGCGTCCAGGAGGTCACTCTCCTCGACTGGTTCGGCGGAACGTACAAGGACAACCGGCCCGAGAACATGTTCGCGCGCTTCGGATGCGAGCCCGAAAGGCTCCTCCGGATCTTCGACGAGGTGACGATCGTCGCCGGGAGCGCCGCCGACTGGACCTCGGACCGCAGCGGCGTCCTCGTCGGCGAGCGCCTGATGAAGCGCTACGGCTGGAAGCTCGGCGACAGGTTCACTCTGAAGGGCGACTTCTACCCGATGAGCCTCGAGCTGACGGTCCGCGCCGTCTACCGCGGCCCGGACGAGTCGGGGGTCTACTTCGACCGGAAGGCGATCGAGGAAGGGGTCCCCTGGGCGAAGGGGCAGGTCGGGACGTTCTGGATCAAGGCTGCGTCGGCCGAGGCCGTCCAGCGGCTCCCCCGCGAGATCGACGCGATGTTCGAGAACTCCTCCTTCCCGACGAAGACGGAGACCGAGAAGGAGTTCCAGAACGGGTTCGTCTCGATGCTCGGAAACGTGAAGGCCGTCGTCACCGGCATCTCGACGGCGATCGCCCTCGTCATCCTGCTCATCTCGGCGAACACGATGGCGATGGCTGCCCGCGAGCGGGTCACCGAGATCGCCGTTCTCCGGACGCTCGGATTTGGCAAGCCGCTGATCCTCACCCTCATCCTCGCCGAAAGCCTCCTCCTCTCCGCGACGGGAGCGTTCCTGGGGCTCGGCCTCTTCCGTCTCGCCTTCCCGGTCCTCAAGGAGGGGCTCCTGAGCTCGCCGATGGCCGGCTTCGCCGCCGGGATGCAGCTCTTCCCCGAGGTCCTCCTGACGGGCGTCGGCATCACGCTCCTCGTCGGCCTCGTCGCCGGGGTCGTGCCGGCCATCCGCTCGGCCCAGCGCTCCATTCCCGACGGCCTCCGGCAGGCCGGGTAGAGAGAGGTATCGAACGTGCTCGGAATCCCGCTGACTTGTTCCAGGGAGAACCCGAACGCCGGGTTCTCCCTGACCCTCTCCGCGCTCGCGTCCGGGGTCCGGACAGCCTCGAGACAGGAGTCCACGTGCTCGGAATCCCGCTGAAATACAACATCCGGAACCTCTTCGTCCGGAAGGTCACGACGACGCTCACCGTCCTCGGCATTGCGCTCGTCGTCGCGGTCTTCCTCTGCGTCATGGCGCTCGGCGAGGGGCTGACGAACGTCTTCACGGCCTCGGGCTCGGATAAAAACGTCCTCGTCCTGCGCCAGAACTCGCAGTCCGAGCTCCAGTCGGGGATCGGGCGCGACCAGGCCCAGCTCGTGAGGGCGCTCGCCGGAATCGAGAAGGACGCCGACGGCAAGCCGCTCGTCTCGGCCGAGCTCGTCGTCGTCCTGAACCTCGATAAGCGCGACGGCGGCTCTTCGAACGTCACGATCCGCGGCGTCGAAGAGAAGGGGATGGCCCTCCGCCCGCAGATGAAGCTGACCGAAGGGAGGATGTTCGTTCCGGGGACGTCCGAGGTCATCGTCGCCGAGAGCGTCGCGAAGAGGTTCAAGGGAGCCGAGGTCGGCCAGGAGATCCGGTTCGGGGCCTACCGCTGGAAGGTCGTCGGTCACTTCGACGCCGGCGGCACCGCGCCCGACAGCGAGATCTGGACCGACACGGAGGGGATGCTGAACACCTTCAAGCGCGGCGGCTTCTCGTCGATCCTCGCCCGCACGACCGACCGCGCCGCACGCGACCAGCTCGTCGCCGGCGTCGCGGGGGACGCCCGCCTCGCGCTGGAGGGAAAGATCGAGCGCGCCTACTACGACGAGCAGACGTCGACGGCGGCCCCGATCAAGTTCCTCGGTGTCTTCGTCGGCGTCGTCATGGCGATCGGCGCCTGCTTCGGGGCGATGAACACGATGTACGCCGCCGTCTCGGCGCGGACGCGCGAGATCGCGACGCTGCGCGCGCTCGGCTTCTCGCGCCTCTCGATCCTCGTCTCCTTCGTCCTGGAATCCATTGCGCTCGCCTTCCTCGGGGGGGTCGCGGGCTGCGTGCTCGCGTTCCTCCTCGTCAAGCTCGCTCTCTCGGGCGTCACCGGGACGACGAACTTCGCGACCTTCGCCGAAGTCGTCTTCGCCTTCCGCCTGCCCCCCCAGCTCCTCCTGACGGGGATCGTCTTCTCCCTCGTCATGGGCTTCTTCGGCGGCCTCTTCCCCGCGGGCCGGGCGGCCTTCACGAAGATCACGGCGGCGCTGCGTCAGGTGGGCTGAGTCACGCTCTTCCCTCCGGCCAGGGCCCGTTACCGGGCACCGGATGACATGAGGATCGACGGGAAGACGGGCTTACCGTCCCGCAGACCAGGCGTAGACGGCGTCGGAGGCGCGATCGAACGCGACGAACGTGCGAAGGGGAACGGCCCGCCCTGCGCCGGAATAGACGTCGGCCGCGAGGACCGTCGTCTCCCGCGCGGGAACGACCTGGACGAGGCCCCGGAACCACCAGGCGGCTCTCTTCGGGGCGCGAAACGTCAGCGTCGCAACCTGCCCGTCCGGAATCCGGAGCAGCTCGGCTTCGACGCCCGGGCGGTCCACCGCGGGGAGCCGGAAACGGAGCCAGAACGCGCCGCTCCCGTCTTCGAACTGTGCTTTGAGCTCCGTCGCCGCCGCGGGGACCCACCCAGGCACCACGCCTTCCGCCTCGGCACGACTCGCGAAGACGGAGGTCGCCGGGGCGCGCCCGCCACATCCGGACGCCGCGCCGAGCACGAGCAGAACGAGCGTCGCGGAAACCGCGAAGCGGCGATTCACCGCTTCACTGGCACTTGGCGATGTTCTCGCGGACGTAGTCCGCGAGCGTCCCCTTCTTGACCCTGGAGCGAAGATCCTCGAGGAGCGGCCAGCGCCAGCGGGACTTCTGCTTCAGGAGGCTCTCGTAGAGGCGGATCGTGCTTTCCAGCCCTCCGACGAAGGTCGCCTCACGATCCGTCGCCTTGTCGGGGTTCTGGATCGCCCACGCGGCATTCCCGAAGTAGAGCTGACCGACGATTTCGGGCGCCCCGTTCTTCCCCTGGCCGTTCAGCGGTCCCAGCAGCTCCGGGCAGGTCGAGATGTAGAGGTCGGGCGCGTTGACGATGAAGTTCGTCAGCCACTGCCTGGCGTTCTCCGCGCCCGAGGCGAGCGGTTCGTCCTCGAGCTGCTTGACGAGAGCCAGGGCCTGCGCCTTGTCCTCCGGGGAGGAGACGGTGGCACCCTGCGCGAAGCACGGGGCGGCGACGACGAAGGCAATCACGAAAGCCGGCAGCGTGTAGCGCATGATGAAGGACCTCTTCATAGGTCTGCATACTATGCCTGAAAAATGGCCACACTTCACGGGAGACCTGTGCGGTGGCCCCTCCTGGCTGAAACTCGCGCTTTCGGGCCGCCCCAAGTGCGCTCTGGCCGCGGGTTTCCCCTGGCCCGGGAAAGATGAGGATCAGCCCGTCGACCGAACGAGGATTGCGAGGAGAAGGCCTGCGAGGGAGAGAGAGCCGAGAAGGCAGAGCCCGAGGAGCCAGAGGTCGATCCGGCCGTATCCCGGCAGAGGCGGCATTCCGCGGGCCAGGAAGAGGCCGAGGGACGAGAGGCCGACAGCCACGACTGTCGGAACACCCACCAGCGCCCACGAAACTCCCCCCGAAGAGGCCACGATCACCAGGAAGCCCACCAGGAGGCTGACCGCCACGAGTCCCGCAGAAGGCCCGAACAGGCGGCTCTCCTCGAAACGCCCCTGGACGAAGACGGCGGCCAGGGCGACCGAGGCGATACCGAACGCGACGGCGCCGGCCGAGAACGCCAGGACGAACGATGTGAATGACGAATCCACGGGACCTCCGGAGAGATCCTAACGCCCCGGCCAGCGCGAGGCGTTTCCGGGCGACGAAATTTCAGACGAGGCTACTCCACGAGAAGGAGCTGCGCCGCTCCGCCCAGGCGGGCGAGCGCGCCGCTCCCCGGCTTCCCCTCAGTCTTCCTCTCGACGTAGAGGAGGACTCCGAAGTCGGGAAAATCGGGCTCGGCGAAGGCGTCGTCCGGGTCGTCGGTGTCCTCGTCGAACCCTGCGTCGAGGTTCGGGCGGAGAATCAGATCGGACTCGGGCTCGTCCAGCGGAGCGAAATAGTAGGGTCCGATCGACATGCTCTCGTGCAGCCGGAACGTGACGCCGAGGATCCGCTCCACGTCCTCGCGCACCCTCTCGACGTCATCGAAGAGGAATCCCCAGAGCTCGACGGTTTCGCTCATGCGCCCATTCTGCACGAGGCTCAGCGCCCCGCGAACAGCCGATTCGGTCAGGCGCTCCGATTCCCGCCGCGAGCCTCCCAGAAGGAGATGTCGGGCGGTCCCGCGAAGAGCTCCGGCGCCTTCTCGATGAAGGCCCGGATGTGCGGCGTCAGCATGTGCGGTCCGACATACGAGGCCTTGTCGACCCACTCCTCGAGAAGAAGGACTCGGGCCGCATCGGAAGCGTCCTGGTGGATCGTGATTCCAAGGCACGCCGGCTCTTCCGCCACGACCGTCGCGACGAGGCTCGCGAGCGAGTCGAGCCCCTCTTCCGCCTTCCCGGGCCGGGCCTGGTAGACGATGAGGACCGTGATCGGGCTTCCTGGCACGACGCCCCCTATCCCTTCCGTCCGGCGAGCAGGAGGACGACCCCGGCCACCACGGCCCCGGCTCCGGCCCAGACGGGGATCTCGACTTTTCCCTTCTCCTTGAAGGAAAGCTCGACGCCCGCGACCTCCGCGCTGTGAGTCTTCTTCGTGTAGCTGAAGGTCCTGTACGCGAGAGCCACCACTCCGACCGAAACGAGGAGCACCCCGATGATCACCTTTGCCTTCACTTCGACCTCCGTCCTCGGAAGCACCTCGCGACCCGGACACCTGTCGGACCGGGTCGCGTCTGTGCGCCTGGCGGTCATTTCCACCGGCTCCCGGCAGGATAGAACGAGATCGTGGACGTTGCACCGGCGCTGACAGAGCCCGGACGAGAGCGATCCGAGGAGGACGGCTACAGGCCCTTCTCCGCGCGGCCCGGGGGAGGCCGGCGCCGGTCAACGATCTCCAATCTGCTCCAGCAGGTCGAACCGCTGCCTGGTCTCGACAGCCTCGAACACCAGCCGGGAGAACGTCCACTGCCCCACGGCCTTCTTCGCCTCGACGTAGACGGTCCCTTTCCCCTTCGGGCCGGAAAGCGGGATCTCGAGATCGGCCGAGCCCGAGGCGCCGTCGACGGAGATGTTCCCCGAGACGAAGAACCCGGCCTTGATCGGAGTCCCCAACGCCTGCGTGACCGCGGGACTCCCTGTCGCCCGGTCCATCGCCAGACGGTACGGGTCGGAGGCCTTCATCGAGCCGAAGACGATCGAGAGAACCAGTGCGAAGAAGGCTCCGAAGACGACGAGCGCCGACAGGCAGCCGCCCGGTACGAGCCACTTCCAGTTACGCGAGAACCACGACGGCTCGAGGGGCGTCTCCATCGAAGCCTCCTTCCGTTCGGACCCGATCCTCCCGCATGACACCACCGCGGCCGGCCGGGACCGGCCACGCGATGACCCGGGCACCGGAGATGGGTCGATTTTCACCCGGACGGAAGGCCGAAGCCATGGCCTTCGTCACCTCGAGACGGCGAAAACGACCGGTGCCGGATCGCGGCCGGAGAAGACGACCTTCGTCACCGCCGCACGCCTCTTCACCCCACCGGACCCGGGCATCCTCGAGGCCTCGCGCCAGGCTCCCCTTCCGCTGCTCGAACACGGCCGATCCGCCCCTTGGGGCCAGTGCGTCGACGGCCGCCAGAAGCTCCTTCATGGATTCACCTCCTCGCGGAGCCTTCGGGCCGCGCCCCGAGCCGGTCAGAAGAGCTTCTCGTCCTTCATCCTGGCAAGCCCCGCCTTCGTCAGGGCCGCGAGCTCGTGGAACAGCACCGCGTCGGGCGCACGAAAGTTGAAGCACGACTTCCCCTGCATCCTTCCCCTCAGGTCCTCGGAGATCCCGTCGAGGAGATCGGGAAACATGTAGAGCGGAAAAAGGTGGAAGGAGACATAGTTCTTCATCACCTGTACCCCGCCAAAGAAGAGCTCCTTCTTCCACGTCTGGGAGTACGGCGTGTTCAGCGAGTAGCCCTTCGGGCCGTCGGCGGTCACCTTCAGTCCCTTCGCGTGGGCCGCAAGGATCTGCCGAAGGGCGGCGAAGGCCTCGGCCGATTCTTCCGCGGTGGCGCGAACGGGGGCTCTTCTGGCGGGTCTCGTGGACATGGCAGCCTCCTTACGGGCGATGGGCTTTCCACGAGGAGGCTACCAGCCGGAGGGGCGGGGGAATCCCACCCTTCGCCCGCGAGCATTCTCCCTGACCCTACGGCTCGAGAGGCGGTTCGAGGGCCGCTCGCACCTGCCAGGGGCCGGGTCCTTTCCGGAGCCACGAACGAAGCAGGACGCACTCCTCGCACGGAGCCGAGGGGAAGCCGTAGGACACTTCGTCGAGGACTCGGCCCGTCAGGCCCGGGTCGACGCCGAGGTAGGCATCGACGAGCCCGGGTTCGCTCCCGTCTCCCGAGAGGCCCGAGAGTCCGGCCTCGAGAACCGCCCAGCGGAGTGGCCGCAGGCCGATCTCGGCGCAGGCTTCCAGCACTTCGCCGCGGAGGAAGGTGCCGCACGACGGCGAGAGGAACGCCTCGAACGCCGCCCGCACGTAGGCGGTCCGGCTCTCTTTCGGCAGGCGCGCGTCGACGAACGTGCGCCTGCGCTCGCTCACCTCGCGGGCCGTGAGTCCCGCGACCGCCCACGGGAGCGGGACACCGGCCCCGGGCCGCGGCCGAAACCATCCCGTACGCCCCGGCCTCAGGACCGGAGGGGCCGCGAGCCGACGCTTCAGGTGGTCCGCCGCGTCGACCAGCGCCACCGCAGCAGCGTCGCTGCGGAGTCCGGCCGTCGCCCGTCCGAACGCGTCGAGGACGACCGGGAGCCTCGTTCCGTCCTCCCGGACCCAGTCCTCCAGGACGTCGAGCAGCCGGGGAAACAGGCGGTAGGTCCAACGCTTCGAGGCGGCCTCGAGGATAGGCCAGGCAAGTGACTCCCCGTTGGCGGAGCCGTCGGCGATCAAGCCGAGTGCGCGACCGGCCGGCGACGGCCCGAAGGGCCCGGAGCGCTGAGCAGCCAGCGGGACAGCCGGAAGGACGACGAGCACGAGCGCAAGGAGCGCCCCGACGAAGCGCGAAGAGCCTGTCCCGGGGGTGCTCAGGCCGTCTTCGACTTTCCCCTCACGAGCCCGTAGATGACGAGGAGGACGATCGCGCCGATGAGCGCCATCACGAAGCCCGCGGAGGCACCTTCCTTGTAGAAGCCGAGGAAACGCCCCAGGAACGTTGCGGCGAGGGAACCGGCGATCCCCAGGAGCGTCGTGGCGATCAACCCCATGTTCTCTCGCCCGGGATGGAGGAACTTTGCGATGACCCCCACGACGAAGCCGATGATGATGGTCCAGAGAATGTTGAGCATGGACGGCATTCTGGGACGGGCCATCCGCGACCGCAACAGACTCCTTTCAGACGCCCCCCGCGCTGCCGGTCCGGTTCAGGCCCGGCCGGACCAGCCGAGGATCGCCACGAAGTGGCAGACGCTTCCTCCCAGGACGAAGAGGTGCCAGACCGCGTGGGCGTAGCGGACCCTCCGGGCCGCGTAAAACGCGACGCCTCCCGTGTAGAGGAGGCCGCCCGCCGCGAGCCAGACCAGACCAGGCCACGGAACCGAGGCGAGGAGAGGCTTCGCCGCAACGACGACGAGCCAGCCCATCGCGACGTAGAGGCCGACCGCAAGCTTGTGGACCTTCCCGCCGAAGACGAATTCGAGGGCGATGCCGGTGCCCGCGATCGCCCAGACGAGAGAAAGGAGGCTCCACCCCCACGGCCCGCGCAGGACGCCGAGGGTGAACGGCGTGTAGGAGCCGGCGATCAGGAGGTAGATGGCCGTGTGGTCGAGCTTCTGCAGGATCTGCTTCGCTCGCGACGGCCGTAGCGCGTGGTAAAGCGTGGAGACGAGATAGAGCGCGACGAGGGAGCTCGCGAAGACGGCCGCTCCGACGACCTCCGGCGTTCCCCAGCGTCGCGATGCCGCGACGACGAGGAACGGGAAGGCGACGAGGCTCGCAGCGAGACCCACGCCGTGCGTCACGCTGTTGGCGAACTCTTCACCCTTCGTCAGGGGGCGGGCAGCCTCGGAGGCCTTCGTCATCGGGATCATGGTAAACCCCGGAACTGTTCGCCGAGGGGTCCCAAGGACCCTCTCCCGGCGCGATGAAGCTGCTCGGCGGATTGCGGCTGGAGCCGCTGCACGCACGGCAGGTCCGGCCTGAAACGCCCTGCCACCCGGGTGGCGCCTTGAAATACACCGTGGACCGGCAGAGAATCACGCGTTTCAGATTTTCCGGTGCCTTCCACGAGGAAACACGAATTCACAGCAAGGGAGCAACGCAATGAGTCATCTGCCCAGGCAGGTCACAACTTCCGGTCTCGCTGTCGTCGCCGCCCTGCTGGCCAGTGCGCCGGCGGCCGCAGCCGGCACGCCGTCGAACATCGAGGCGGTCTGGTGGATCGCCCCGATCTCCTCGGTCGTGGCGCTGGCCATGGCGTGGGTGCTGTTCCGGATGATGCGCGCGGCGCCGGATGGCAACGACCGGATGCGGGAGATCGCCCAGTACGTCCGGGAAGGAGCGTTCGCGTACCTGCGCCGGCAGTACAGGGTCGTCGGGATCGTCTTCGCCGTCCTGGCCATCCTGCTGGCCATCCTGGCGTTCATGGGCATCCAGAACCCGTTCGTCCCCGTGGCCTTCCTGACCGGTGGTCTCTTCTCGGGCATCTGCGGCTTCATCGGCATGAACACCGCGACGCTCGCGTCCTCGCGGACGGCCGAGGGTTGCCGCCATTCACTGAACCGCGGCCTTCAGGTTGCGTTCCGCAGCGGCGCGGTCATGGGTCTCGTCGTCGTCGGCTTCGGCCTCCTCGACATCTGCATCTGGTACCTGATCCTCGACAACCTCGTCTACACCCCGGAGCACATGTTGAGCGGCCTGAGGGCGTTCGGCCTGACCTTCGTCCAGGCCGGAACCACCGAGCACGACAAGCTGGTCGAGATCACCGTCACCATGCTGACGTTCGGCATGGGTGCTTCCACCCAGGCCCTCTTCGCCCGCGTCGGCGGCGGCATCTACACCAAGGCGGCGGACGTCGGCGCCGACCTCGTGGGCAAGGTCGAGGCCGGAATCCCCGAGGACGACCCCCGCAACCCGGCGACCATCGCCGACAACGTCGGCGAC
>DIAY01000216.1:0-9165 GCA_002414905.1 Holophagales bacterium UBA5066
TCGGCATCTGCGAGCACGCCTTCCACGAGGCCCTGAACCACGCGGCGGGGCGGCATCTCTACGGGATGGCCGTCACCGAATTCCCGCACGTGTCGCGGATGTTCGTCGACGCCTGGGCACGCCTCATCGCGATGAAGGTCTACGGGTTCCGGGCGTCGGACTACCAGCGGGCCGCCTCGACCGAGGACCGCCGCTATCTCCTCTACAACCCGGTCATGAAGATGAAGGTGACGACCGAAGGCGAGAAGGTCGTCGACCTCCTCTGGGACGTCATCGCCGCGAAGGGCTTCGAGAAGGACATGGTCTTCGAGATGGCGGCTCGCGACATCCGCGCCCTGCCGAAGCTCGAGGGGACGGTCCACGTCAACATCGCCCTCATCGTGAAGTTTCTCGCGAACTGGCTCTTCCGGCCGGTGCCCTGCCCGGAGGTGGGGCGAAGGACCGAGCCTGCTCACGACGCGTTCCTCTTCGCGCAGGGACCGGCGAGCGGCCTCGGGAAGATCCGCTTCCACGACTTCGCCCCCGCCTTCGAGAAATACGCGCGCGTCCCGAACGTCGCGCTCTTCCGCGAGCAGCTCGGCGGGTTCCGCGAGCTCGTGGCCACGGCGGCCCCGAATGAGGAGCAGGCGAAGGACATCGACCTCGTCCTCGCCGTCGGCGATCTCTTCGCCCTGGCGGTCTACGCCCATCTCGTCCTGGAAGGGGCGGAGCACCACTCCCTCTCGGACGACGCCCTCGACCAGATCTTCGACGTCTTCGTCCGCGACTTCTCCTCCTACGCCCTGAAGCTCCACGAGAGGTCGGGGGCGACCCAGAAGCAGGCGGCGATGGCGCTTCGCCTCGTCCGCAGGCCGGTCTTCGACGCGGAACGATTCGCGCGGATCTGGAAAGGGGAGGTCCTCGCGCTGCGCGACACGTACCGGATGAACGAGTAGCGCGAACGCGGCTGTAAGGAGAAGGTCGTCAGCGGGAGAGGCCCAGGCGACGCCGGATCGCTCCCGCGAGGGCGGAGGCCTCGGGCACCCGGAAGAGGAGGGCCAGCGCCCCGTAGGCCGCGGCGAAGGCGCCGATGACGAGGACGCCGAGGAGAACCGGCCCGAGCGGCCCGACCGCGAGCTTCACGCCGAAGCCGGCGAGCGCCCCTCCGAGGGCCGCGCCCCAGACCCGGAGCGAGAACGAAGCCGGCAGGCCCGTCTTCCCCACTCGGCGGTTCAGCGCGCGGCGCAGGAGCAGCATCTCGAGCCAGCCCGCGAGGCCCGAGCCGAGCGTCAGCCCCGCAAGGCCGAGACGCGGGTCGAGGCCGAGAAGGCGAGGCCCGCCGAAGGCGAGGCCCGCACCGAGCGCGGCACTCAGCGCGACCCGGACCATCGCGAATCTCAGCGGCGTCCGCGTGTCGTGAAGCGCCCAGAACGCGGACGCGTAGAGCCTCCCGAGCGTCATGGCGAGGAGACCGACCGCCGAGCCGGCAAGGACGGTCCAGACGATGCGGACGTCCTCCACCCCGAACGCGCCCGTCTGGAAGACGAGCGCAACGACCCGGTCGCCGAGGAGGGCGAATGCGACCGCCGAGGGGACGACGAGGAACGCGACGCGGCGGAGCGCGGTGTCGAGCCGCTCGCGCAGCTTCTCTTCTCCGAGCCCGCTCGAGAGCTCCGGCAGCTCGGCGCTGGAGACCGACATCCCGAAGAGGGAGATCGGGAGAATGTAGAGCGTCTGCGCGTAGCCGAGCATCGCGACGGCGCCCGCCGGGAGGAAGCTCGCGATGACCTGGTCGACCCAGCTCGAGACCTGCGTCACGCCGCGGCTCCCGACGCTCGGGAGGAAGTTCCGGAAGATCGTCCTCACGTGCGTGGAGCGCGTGTCGAGCGACGGGCCCAGCGAGCCGACGAGCCGTGCCACCTGCGGCAGCTGCACCGCGACCTGCAGGAGGCTCCCCGCCACCGCGCCCCAGGCGGCCCAGACGGCGATCCCGGCCGCGCCCGTCTTCGCACCCGCCACGACGAGGGCCGCGATGATCGCGCCGTTCCAGAGGACGGGCGCGGCGTAGGGCAGGAAGAACCGGCGGTGGCTGTTGAGGATGCCGAGGCAGAAAGCGGAAAGGACGAGGAGGCCCGTGCCGGGGAAAAGGACCCTCACGAGCCGGACCGTCAGGTCGCGCCGCTCGCCGGAGAAACCGGGCGTGAAGACGTCGACGAGGATCGGCGCCGCGAGGACGCCCAGGGCCGAGAGGAGAACCGCGAGCAGGGCGAGGATCGTGCCGACCGTGCGGGCCGTGCGACGCGCCTCTTCCTCCTTCCCCTCGGCCAGCAGGCGTGAGTAGACGGGAATGAGCGAGGCGGAGAGCGAGCCCTCGCCGAAGAGGTTCTGGAGGACGTTCGGGGCGCGGAGCGCGGCCCGCAGGGCGTCGGCCGCCATGGAGCTGCCGAGGTAGTGGGCGAAGATCCTCTCGCGGATGAAGCCGGCCAGCCGGCTCAGGAGGACGCCCGCACCAACGAGCAGGGCGTTTGCCGCCGAGGACCTGCGCGCCGCGGTCACCGGAGCTTCAGCGTCGCGAGGGCCGCCAGGGCCAGTATGCCAGCCACGATCCAGAGCCTGACGACGACCTTCGTCTCGGCGAGCCCGTTGTAGGCCATGGCGTGGTGCAGCGGCGCACGCGCGAAAAGCCGCCTCCCGAGCAGCTTGATCCCGATCTTGTCCTGCAGCTGAGAGCTGAGAGCCTCGGCGACGAAGAGTCCGCCCAGGATGACGAAGAGCGCCTCCTGCTTCAGGAGCACCGACGCGACGGCGAGGCTCCCTCCGATGGAAAGGGAGCCCGTATCGCCCATGAAGATCTGTGCCGGATAGGCGTTGAACCAGAGGAATCCGACACCGGCTCCGGCGAAGGCCGAAGCGAAGACGGCGATCTCGCCGGCCCCGGGCAGGAACGGATAGAAGAGATAGCGCGACCAGATCGCGTTCCCCAGGAGGTAGCCGAAGACGCCGAGAACAGAGATGGCAAACACCGAGGGAACGATCGCGAGGCCGTCCATCCCGTCGGTGATGTTGACGGAGTTTCCGACGAGAAGGACGAAGAAGAAGACGAACGGGAAGTAGACCCACGGGTTGTCCAGAACCGCCGTCTTCAGGAACGGTAGGTGCAGGCGCGCGGACTCCGCCATCGGCAGGGGCGTCATCGGGCTCGCCAGGACCGCGACGAGGACTGCCGCGAACGCTCCCTGAAGGAGGAGCTTCTTCGCCTCCGACATCCCCTTGTCGCCGGACTTCGCCCGCATCTTCGCCCGGTCGTCGGCGAAGCCGATCGCGCCGAACCAGGTCATGCCGAGAAGGACGAGTATGGCGAAGTCGCTCTTCAGGTTGCACCAGAGAAGGCAGGAGCCGACGACGACGACGACGAGGACGACTCCCCCCATGACCGGCGTCCCGGCCTTGTCGAACGCCGAGGGGATCCCCGTCTCACGGACCTGGTCGACGAACGCGCGGCGCTGGAGCCACCAGATGACTTTCGGCATGACCCACAGCGTCAGGAGAACGGCGGTGAGCGCGGCGCCGATGGAACGGGCCGAGAGGTACTCGGCCAGGCGGAGGAACGAGAAGGCGTGGAACGGCGCGAGGAGCTTGCCGATCCAGAAGATCATCGGGGTGCCTCCTGGACGCGGGAAAGCGATTCGAGGACCCGGCGGTACGAGAGCTTCATCTCAAACTGGGGACGAAAGTCCGTCGATGTCAGCAGGAACATCGGGAGCGCCGCCTTCAGCCGCTCCCGGTCGCGCACCTCGCCCCGCTCGACGAGGGAGAGGATTCCTCGCAGCGCCGCGGCGCGGACCTTCCAGAAGCGGTAGTCGGCCAGGGCGAGGAGGGCGGGGAGGGCGTCCTTGTCGGAACCGAGGGCGCCGAGCGCCTCGGCGGACGCCGCCGCGGCATCGAGGTGCCGGTCGGAGAGCCCCCTGCGAAGCGCCGCGACGAGCTCGGCGTGCCGCGAGAGCCGGCCCGCGAAACTCGCCGCTGTCCGCGCCGCCTCCGACCGCACTTCCCAGTAGGGGTCGGAGAACCCGGCGAGCAGGGCCTCCTCGACGCCCGCGTCGACGACGTCGAGGCGGGCAAGGGCGGTGTAGACGTTCCGGCGCACGAAGCCGACCTGGGCGAAGTCGCCTCCGAGGAAGCGCTGAAAACGAGGGGCCGGTGTCCGGTCGGCCAGGAGCGCGAGGAGGAGAGGGACCTTCTCCCTCGCGCCGAGGAGGCCGAGGAGCTTCACGCCGAGGTTCCGGGCCTCCCACTCGTCGTTCACGAGGAGCGAGGCCGCGCGGCTCCTGAACCAGGTGAGATCCCGGGGCTCGACGACGTCCTCGACGCGGTAGCTCCGCCCCGCCGCCGCGGCGGCCCTCTCGAGACGGGTGAGGAGCGCGGCGTTGGAGACGACCGTAGGCGCCGGCACGAGCGTCGGATCGATCGCGGTGCGTGCGCGGCCGTGGCGGACCTGGTGGGCGATCTCGGCTGCAGCGTCGATCCCGAGGACGTCGCGCCCTTTTTTCGACATTTCGGCGAGCCTCTCGGGATCCCCGGCCAGCGCGAGGATGCGCCGTGCCAGGAGAGCGCCGTCGAGCGTCTCGACGAGGTGTCCGTCCGACAGGATCGTTTCCTCGTAGAGAACCTCCGCCCCGCCCGCCCGCTCGAGGGCCCGGGCGTTGGCCACCTGGTGGTCGCCGGGGAGGTTCGCCTTCGGGACGACGAGGGCGGGAATCCCCATCCGCGCCACCTCGTTGAGGCTTCCCGAGCCGCCACGGATGACGACGAGGTCCGCCAGTGCGTACACCGAAGCGATGTCGTGGAAGTAGCTTCGGGACGTGTAGAACGTCGCGATCTTCGCGCGCTCCTCCTCGGTGTAGCGCGCGGCGAGGCGCGCCGCGGTGTCGGTCTCCGCGTCGTATCCACCTCCCTTGAGGAGTCCGGTTCCGTGAACGACGAAGAGCCGGCCGGCGTGCGGCAGCAGGTCACCGAGCGCGTCGACGAGACCCCGGTTCATCGAGCGCGAGCCCTGCGACCCGCCGAAGACGAAAACGACCGTCCTTCCCTCCGGAACGGCGAAGTCGAGACGCCCCCGTGCCTCTTCGGGCGCCACGTGCCCGATCCGCTTGCGAACCGGATAGCCCGTCAGCGCGCCGTTGCCCGGAAAGAGGGAGAGCGTCTCGGGAAAAGTGACGAAGACTTTCTCTGCGAAGCGCCCGACGAGGCGGTTCAGCTTCCCGGGAACGGCGTTCTGCTCGTGGACGAAGATGCGCGCTTTCGACAGGCGGAGCTTCCTCAGCAGCGTCGCCGCGAAGATGACGGGAGCGGAGGCAAAGCCGCCGGTGCCGACGAGGACGCCGGGCCGGAAGCTCAGAAGGATCGCTGCCGCCTGCACCGTTCCGACGACGAGGTCGACGAGGAACCGGACGAAGGCGAACGAAGGACGGACACCGGGAAAGCCCGACGCCCGAACGAACCGGATCGGAATTCCCTCTCGCGGTACGACCTGCTCCTCGGCCCGTCCCCTGACGCCGACGAAAAGCGTCTCGCTCCCTTCTTCCGAAAGGGCCGCCCCGATGGCGAGGGCCGGGTTCACGTGCCCGGCCGTTCCACCCCCCGTCAGGAGGATTCTCGTTCCCTTCGTCACGCCTCGCGCCACCGCCGGATTCTGGAGCATCCGGGGCGCCGCGTCGCGCCGGTCCCCGCTCCGGCCGCATTTTTCACCCCGAATCCGGCCGGTCGCCTCCGGCCCCGGCGGCTACACTCCATCTCAATGCTGACCGTCCACCTCTACGAGGAGGAGAAGGGGCTGCGTCTCGTCGAAAACGCGAGCCTCGCCTCCGCCTGGCCTGGGCTCGCCGGCCGCTCCATCTGGGTCGACATCGAGAATCCGACAGACGAGGAGGCCCGCGAGCTGGCGGAAGTCTGCGGCTTCCACCACCTCACCGTGGAGGACGCCATGACGCCGGTCCAGCCACCGAAGGTGGAGGAGTTCGGCGGGTACCTGTTCCTCCTCTTCCGAGGCCTGAGACCAACGGAAGAGGGGTTCGAGCTCGACAGCTACAAGCTCGCCGCCTTCCTCGGGCCCGGCTTCCTCGTCACCGTCCACCAGCGCCCGGTCGCAGCCTGCCGCGAGGTCAGCAAGCTCGTCCTCGAGAAGGACCTGCCGATGGAGAGCCAGGTGGACCGGGTTCTCCACGCCCTCGTCGATCGGATGATGGACGAGATCCTCCCGATCCTCGACCGGTTCGAGGGGCGGCTCGAGGAGCTGGAGCTGGCGGTCTTTTCCAGAGATCCGGCGAGCGACGTCCTGCAGGAGCTCCTCACCCTCAAGAGGCAGCTCCTGACGATCCGCCGCCTCGTCGCCCCGCAGCGCGAGATGCTCGGTCGCCTCGCCCGACGCGACCTTCCCTTCATCGAGGAACGCACTTCGCATTACTTCCGCGACGTCTACGACCACGTGGCGCGGATGGAAGAGACGACGATGGTCCTGACGGACCTGGCGAGCGGCGCCCTCGAAGCACAGCTCTCCGTCTCCTCGAATCGGCTGAACGAGATCGTGAAAGTCCTCACGATCTTCTCGGCGGTCTGGATGCCCCTCACCTTCCTCGCCGGCGTCTACGGGATGAACTTCGAGTTCCTCCCCGAGCTGAAGATCCACTGGTTCTATCCGGCTCTCTGGGTCGGCTGGGGCGTCATCGCCGTCGGGATGCTCGCCATCTTCCGGTGGCGGCGCTGGATCTGACGAGCTGAAGGGCAGCGTCCCGCCCGGAGGGCGGTTTCCCGGCTATTCCTTCGCCGTCTCCTCCAGCTCTCCGAACGTCGCGAGCTCCTCCCGGATCGCCGCCGCATCGCCGACGGCGACGACGCGCGCGCCTCCCGTGCCGAAAACCCTCCGGGCGACACGCCTCACGTCGCCCTTCGTGACTCTCGAGAGCTCCTCCACCTGCCGGCCGATCTCGCCGGGAGGGAGGCCGAGGATCCAGAGACGGGCCAGCTCGTCCGCAACGCCCGCGGCCGTCTGGAGGGAGATGGCGAGGGACCCCGCGTCCCGCCGGAAGGCTCGTTCCATCTCCTCGTCGTCCGCATCGGTCGTCGCCATCCGCTCCATCTCGTAGAGGATCTCGTTCAGGGCGGCGCCCGTGACCTCGTTGCGAACCGCCGCGAAGGAGCGGACCGTGCCGCAGCCGGCGAGCCAGCTCGCGCCGGCGCCCGGCGAATAGGTGTAGCCCTTCCCCTCTCGCAGGTTCTGGACGAGGCGCGACGTGAACGAGCCACCGTAGATGGTCATGGCCAGCTCAAGCGCGCAGGCGTCGGGATCGGTTCGTGGGAAACCGAGGTTGCCGACGAGGAGGTTCGTCTGGACCGAGCCGGGACGGTCGAGGACGAGGATGCGCCGAGGCCCGGTGGGGGCGACGGGACCAGGGACGGCGGCGGGTGCAGTGCCCGTGCCGCACCAGTCGCCGAAAAGGCGCATGGACTCCGCGTGGATGGCCGCCGGGTCGACGTCTCCGGCGACGAGAAGGAGCGATCGCTCGGGGCGGAGCCGGCGACCGGCCTCATCCGCGAGCGTCTCCGGCGTGACGGCTTCGATCGACGAGGCGGTCGGCGAGATCGTCCCGTAGGGATGGCTCCCGTAGAGAACGCGTGCGAAGGCGCGGACCGCGAGGAAGAACGGCTCCGACTCGCTCGTCTCGAGGTCTTCACGCGCGAGGGCCTTGACGCGGGCGACGCCGTCGGCGGGGAACGAGGGATGCCTGGCAAGGTCGGCGACGAGGTCGAGGAGGAGAGGAACCCTCCGGGCGAGGCCGGACGCGGCGATCGTCAGCGAGTCGGGCCCGGCTCCTGCCGAGAGGTCGCCCCCGGCTTCCTGAGCAAGATTGGCCAGCTCGGTGCCGCAGCGCGTCGCCGTCCCCTCGCGGAGGCCCGCGGCGAGGAGGCGAGAGAGACCCGGCGACCCGGCCGGGTCGTCCGACAGGCCTCCGCGCGTGACGAGGCGGACGGAGACGAGCGGGACGCCCGCGTAGGGGACGACCTGCACGGCCAGCCCGTTCGGGAGCGTTCTCGAATCGACCCGTGGAGCCGGCACGGGCTGCACCGGTCCGAGGGGGGGGAGTTTCTCCGGAGAGTTCACTCGGCCCCCTTCGGCGGGACCTTCGCGATCGCCGCGCGGGCTCCCGGCTCGAGCCAGCCGGCGGCCCGGCGGAGGTCTTCGTCCGTCACGGAGTCGATCTGGCGGGGAAGGTCGAGAAGCGCCGCGGGCGAACCCGCGAAGGCCGCCGCCTGGGCCAGCTCGACGGCGAGACCGAGGCGCGGCTCGAGGCCCGCGTACCAGTCGGTGAGGACCTTCGTCTTCATACGCGCGAGCTCGGCCTCGCCGACGCCGTCGCGGACGATCCGCGCGACCTCCTCGTCGAAGGCCTCCAGCACCGCGATCTCGGAAACATCCCGGCGGAAGCCGATGCGGGACAGGAAGAGAGTGGCACCGTCGTACCAGGCCCCGCCCTGGAACGGGTTGAAGCCTCCCGAAAGGTCGGTGGCGATCTGGCGCCCTTCGACGAGCCCACCGTAGAGTCGCGAGGCACGCCCGTTGTGGAGGAGCTCTCCGAGGACGAGCAGCGGGATCGCGTCGGCGTGCGTGGGCTCCGGCATCCGCCACGCCATCGCCAGAGCGGGGGTCCTCGCGAGCGGCGCCTCTTTCACGAGGAGGACCGGCGACGTGCGCTTCGGTTCCGTGAGGTCCGGCCGGGCCTGCAGGGTCCCCGCCGGGATCCCGCCGAACAGCACCTCGGCCTTCGCGAAGACGTCCGAGGCCGTGACGTCCCCCGCCACCGCGAGGATCGCGTTGTTGGGACGGTAGAAGGCGGAGAAGAAGCTCTCGACGTCCCCGAGCGTCGCCTCGTCGAGGTCGTGGAAGTCGCCGTAGCCGTCGTGGGCGTTCTCCCACTTGTCGAAGAGCGCCTGCGGGAGCTCGCCGTACTCGAAAAGGCCGTACGGGTCGTTCTGGACGTTGACGAGGATCTCCTCCTTGACGACGTCGCGCTGGTTGTCGAGGGACTCCTGGGCGAATGCGAGCGCGGACATCCGGTCGGCCTCGAGGAAGAGGACCCTTTCGAGCGCTGAAGAGGGAGCGTCGACGACGTAGATCGTCACGTCGGGACG
>DIAY01000216.1:9396-16536 GCA_002414905.1 Holophagales bacterium UBA5066
TCGAACATGAGGTGCTCGAAGAGGTGTGCGAAGCCGGAGCGGCCGCGCGGCTCGAGGCGCGAGCCGATGCGATAGAGGACGCAGAGACCGAAGACGGGGGCGGCAGGGTTCTCCGAGACGACGACCGTGAGTCCGTTCGAGAGGACCCGGGTCTCGATCGGGACGCGGAACGTCATCCCTTCAGGAGCTGGCGCGCGATGACCATCCGCTGGATCTCGGAGGTCCCCTCGCCGATGGTGCAGAGCTTGACGTCGCGGTAGAACTTCTCGGCCTTGAAGTCCTTCGTGAAGCCGTAGCCGCCGTGGATCTGGACGGCGAGGTTGGCGACTCTCACCGAGACCTCGGACGCGTAGAGCTTGCACATGGCCGATTCCTTCGTCACCTTCATCCCGCGATCCTTCATCCACCCGGCGCGCCAGGTCAGGAGGCGGGCGGCGTCGATCTCGGTCGCCATGTCGGCCAGGTAGTTCTGGATCGACTGAAACTCGGAAATCGGCTTGCCGAACTGCTCGCGGTGCCGCGAGTAGTCGAGGGCGCAGTCGTAGGCCCCCTGCGCCATCCCGAGGGCGAGCGCGGCGATGGAGATCCGCCCACCATCGAGGACCTGCATCGCCTGGCTGAAACCCGAGCCGAGGGGACCGAGGAGGTTCTCCTTCGGAATCCGGCAGTCTTCCATGACGAGCGTCGCCGTGTCGGAGGCCCTGAGCCCGAGCTTGTTCTCCTTCTTTCCGGCGCGGATGCCGGACTGGTGGAGGTCGACGACGAAGGCGGAGATGCCGTGCGTGCCGGCAGCCTTGTCTGTGACGGCCATCAGAACCGCCACGTCGCCGACGGAGCCGTGGGTGATGAAGTTCTTCGAGCCGTTCAGGACCCACTGGTTCCCGTCGAGGACAGCGGTCGTCTTCGTCCCCTTCGAGTCGCTCCCGGCCTCGGACTCGGTCAGGCCCCAGGCGCCGATCGCTTTCCCCTGAGCGAGCGGCGTGACCCAGCGACGTTTCTGCTCCTGGGTGCCGAACATGAAGAGGTGGTTCGTGCAGAGACTGTTGTGCGCGGCGATCGATATGCCGACCGAGCCGTCGACGCGGGAAAGCTCCTCGATGACGCCGATGTAGTCGATGTAGGAGAGCCCTGCCCCGCCGTACTCCTCGGGGATGAGGACCCCGAGCATCCCGAGGTCCCCGAGACGCGCGATGACTTCTCGCGGGAAGACCTGGGCTTCGTCCCACTCCATCACGTGCGGCCCGATCTCCGACTCGGCGAACTCGCGGACCATCTTCCTCACGGCGAGCTGGTCGTCCGAGAGCTGGAAACCGAACGGGGAGGAGGTAGCGGCAGCGCCGGCCGCGAGGCTCTCGAGAAGTGTCGTCATGGCGGGACTCCTGGGGCGAAATGCCCGTGTCGGTCGATTCTATCCGCCGGGGTCCTAGGACCGCGTTAGCGCGCTGCGCCACTGCGGGCCGGTGCGGCGCCCGGCACCGCACGGGGCTCCGGGACCGCATCGGGCCAGGTCCCGAGAACGGTCCCGGGATAGTAGGCCGCGAGGATCTCGGTGTGCGTCCGGCCCGCGAGCGCCATACCGAACGTCCCCGTCTGGCAGAGGCCGACACCGTGCCCCCACCCGCGCCCGAAGAAGGTGTGAACGGGCGATCCCGTCTCGTCCTTCCCCGTCACGAGCGTGAAGAGCGTTTCCGGGATACCGAGGGCGAACCGCACCTCGAGGCCGGAGAGGTCGAACACTTCCCGGTCGGTCGTGACCCTGACTTTTGCCGCGCGGCCGGAGGCCCCGCGCTTGAGCACGTCGAGCCTCCTCACGACGCTGCCCCTCCGGGAGGCGTCGCGCTCGAGGAGCTTCCCCATCAGCTCGGCGCCGGTGAAGCGCCTCACCCAGTGGATCCACGACGATTCCCGCTCGTAGAGCCCTTCCGCGGCCGGCACGAAGGCCGCGACGGAGAGGACCGTTCCCCTCTGCAGGATGAGCCGCACGCGGTCGCCCGGCGAGGGCTGAAGCGCGTCACGCTGCGTCCACGCCTCGCCTCCGCCACGGAATAGAAGCGCGTTGGCCGGGAGCGTCCCTTCCTCGCGACCTTTCGAGGTCTTCACGACGAGCCTGCCTTCCGGCGCGGCGACGAGCCGCCCCTCGAGCTCCTCCAGCCCGCCGGCGCGCAGGAGGAGAGAGGCCCACAGCCCCGCGACCTCCGCGGCGGTGAAGGGGTGCGTCGTCGGGAGCGGCGTCGGACCGCCCACCTGGAAGCGAACGAGGGCCGCGTAGACCCGGCGCGCCTCGTCGCTCCAGGCCTCGGGCGCCGTGGCGCGTTCGGACTCCTCGGTGAGGAGCGCGTCGTCACCGAGAAGACCCGAGAGGTTCGCGTAGACCGCCTCCGGGGCGAACGTCCGCGGCGGGGAGCCCGCGGGCAGCCCGAGATGCGCCGTCAGGAGGGCGCGGGCAGCCTTCAGGTCGGACCACGACGTGCCGTGTCGCCCGGCCGCGTGAAGCAATGCACGGCCCCTGAGGGCGAGCGTCCCGAGGACCTGGGACGGGGCCGGCGCGTGCACCGTCGTGGCGATCGGAAGCCTCTCCTCTCCGGCGCAGGAGACAGATCGGAGATAAGGGAACGCGGCTTGCGAGTAAGAGGGAAAGACGTTGTAGGCGTCCTCCGTTCGTCCTCCGCACGTCGACGTGAAGAGGGTGTCGGCAGGGACCCCGGCATAGAGCAGGACCTGGCCAGCCGTGGCCTCCACAGCCCGGGTCGAGAGGGGCTGCTCGGCCGTGGCACCGCCGTAGACCTGGCAGCGGGCCGTCGCGCAGAGATCGTAGCCCTCGGCCGAGAAGTCTCCGCGCCGCTTGACGGCGTAGGTCCGCGCCGCGACGGCCTGGGCCTTGAGGGCCTCCAGCTCGTCGTAGACGCGAGGCCCCATCTCGAGCGGAACGACCCCCGGAAGGTAGCTCTCCAGGCCGACCCGGTTGACGACGTGGAGCGTCCCGCGCGGCGTCGCCACGAGGAGCAGGTTGCCGCGGTAGCGGGCGTCGCCCACCGGAAGAAGCGAGCCGTCGGCCGCCTGCAACTCCAGGGGCGCCGGGACCTCGCGCACTTCGCCAGACCCCTCTACGAGGAGGGTGCGAGCTGGCGCGCCGGGAGCGGGGAGACCGACGAGGAAAGCCTCGGGGACGGCGTCGCGGCGCACCCGCGACAGGAGGGGCTGGAGCTCCGCCCGGCCGCCCTGCTCGCCAAGGCGAACGCCCCAGCGGCCTCCCGCCTCGGCCACGGACGCCGGGAGGGCAAGGAGGAGTCCGAGGCGCGCGGCCTCGGTCTCCGCGAGGTCGCGCCGGGCGAAAGAGCCCGCCTGGACCTGGAAGGCGGGTGCCACGGTGCCGGCCGAGGCCCCGACCGGCCGGATCACGAGCGAGCCGAGGCGCCGCCAGGAGTCGCGGCCAGAGCGGAGGAGCCAGTCGCCGGCGGGCAGGACGTATTCGGAACGGTCCACCGCGACTCCGATGTCGAGCCGCGGCTCGGGGACCTCGCGAAAGACCGGTGCCGGGACCGCTGCTTGCGGTGCCGGCGTGGGGACCGGCGTGGGAGAGGGAGAATCGGCCACGACGAGAGGGTGCCCGGTAACCGGCGCCGGCCTCGGTGCACAACCGTGCACCAGTGGCGCAGCCGCCAGGAAGGCGGCCGCGAGCCGGACGGCGTTCCTCCTCGATCCGGAAACCGTCCGCAAACGCCGCTGGGGAGCGCCGGTCAATCGGTCACGCGAAGGCCCGGGCACGGTGCGTCCGGCGGAAGTCATCGGCGGAGACGGTGACGAGCTGCGTCATTTCCCAAAGGCGGCTCCTCACCGGCGCGCCGACACGCATCTCCAGCGTCTCTGCGCCGCGGGCGTCCGGCTCGTCGCCGAAGTTCGTCGTCAGGATCGTGATGCGCCGGCGGTTGTAGCGCGTGTTCAGCAGACCGTAGAGGATCTCCCGGACCCAGTCCGAGGGGCGACGCGCCCCGAGCTCGTCGAGGACGAGGACCTCGGCGTCGCGGTACGGGGCGACGATGTCGTCCTGGCTCTCGTCGCTGCCCTTCGAGAAGCTCGCCTGTATCCGGTCGAGCAGGTCGGAGAAGTCGCAAAAGAGGACGGTGGCTCCCTTCGTGTCGACGAGCTCGTTCAGGATGGCCACTGCGAGGTGCGTCTTGCCGACGCCGACGGGACCCGTGATGAGGAGTCCCGCGTCAACGGCCGGCCAGTGGTCGACGAACCTCTTCGCGACCGCCTTCGCCTTTTTCAGCGAGTCGTTCTGCAGGTCCTTGAAGTTCTGGAGGCGGCAGTTCCGGTAGCGCTCCGGAATCCGCGCGGCGGCCCGGCGCGCCTCGGCGATCTCGCCGGCCCGGCACTCGCAAGGCACCGTGGTCCCGTCCGGACGCTCGAGCCTGCCAAAACCCTGGCAAAGGGGACACGTCTCGGTTACGACGGACTCGCTCACGCCGACGATTGTAGGGGTCGAAGCCCGCCGCGTCAGCGGAACACGGCCATGAGCCGGCGCGCCTTGGAGCCGAGCCGAAGCCTCTGGAGCGCCTGGGCTTCGATCTGGCGCACTCTCTCGCGCGAGAGGTTCAGCTCCGTGCCGATCTCCTGCAGAGTCATCGGCTCCCGCTCGCCGTCGCTGCCGTCCTCCGGAATCCCGAAGCGGCGGCAGAGGACCGCCCTCTCCTTCGGTTTCAGGTCCCCCAGGATCTCGCGAGCCTCATCGACGGACGCACGGCGCAGCATCTTGTCGTCGGCCGACGCCACCATCGTCTGCTCGAGGACGTCCTCGAGCGTTCGTTTCTGCTCGTCGCTACCGACTCCCTGGGAGAGGGACCCGGCCGTGCGCGAGACCGCCAGGAGGGTCTCGACCGCAGCCGGCTCGAGGCCGGTCCGCGCGGCGATCTCCTCGTGGGACGGGTCGCGGCCGAGCTCGCGCTGAAGCTCGGCCCTTGCACGGAGCGCCTTCAGCTGGTGGGTCGCCTGCTTGTGGGGGATCCGGATCGTCCCCGCCTGTTCGGCGAGCGCATGGGAGATGGCCTGCCTCACCCACCAGACGGCGTAGGTGATGAACTTGACCCCGCGGTTGGCGTCAAACCTCTTCGCAGCCTGGATCAGGCCGATGTTCCCCTCGTTGATCAGGTCGATGAACGGGACATCGGGGGAGTGAAAGCCCTTGGCGTGGAAGACGACGAAACGCAGGTTCGCCCGGACGAGCTCGTCGATCGCCTCCTTTCGTTTCTCCTCGGGCGCGAGCCTGTCCTGGATGATCCGGGCGAGCTCCTTCTCACGCTCCGCCGGAACAGGCTGATACTTCGAGATCTCCCCGAGATACCTCCGGAGAAGACCCGAATCGTCGTCGGTCCGCCTAGGGCTCACTTGTGGTGCATCGTATCCCGCCGGGCAAGCGGCGCCCTCGGGCGCACGGCCAGAGCGTTCTGCGGCGGGGCGGCCCGCCCCGCCGCCCGGGAGGCATGCTCGGCCGCCACGGAGCGGAAGGCGTCCATCAGGCGCTCCACCTCCCCCTCCATCCGGGAAAGGCGTGCGCGGAGGTCGAGGATGACCTCCACGCCGGCCAGGTTTACACCGAGATCCCGCGTCAGCGTCAGGATGATCTCGAGACGCTCGACCGTCTCGCGGTCGTAGAGCCGCGTATTCCCCGACGAGCGGGGAGGGCAGATGAGGCCCTCCCGCTCGTAGAGGCGAAGCGTCTGCGGGTGCACGCCGAAGCGGTCGGCGATGACGCCGATGAGGACGAAGTCGTCGCGCCGCGACTTCCCGCGGCCGGAGCCGTCTCGCGTCCCCGTCACGTCTTCACTTCTTTTCGTCGACGACCTCGGCGTCGATCACGTCGTCCGCCGGCGTGGTTCCACCTGCGGATGCCGGACCGGCCGGATCCGTTCCCGCCTCCGGAGCCGGTGCGTTCTTGTAGAGCGCCTCGGCCACCTTGTAGCTCGCCTTCTGGACGTCCTGCGCCGCCTTGCGGAGGGCCTCGGCGTCGTCGGCCTTTGTCTCGAGGACCTGCTTCGCGTCCGCCAGAGCGGCTTCGATGGCGGTCTTGTCCTCCGCGGGAACTTTGTCGGCGTTCTCGGACAGGAGTTTCTCCGTAGCGTAGATGATCGAGTCGAGCTGGTTCTTCGCCTCGACGGCCTCACGCCGCTTCTTGTCCTCGGTTCCGTGCGACTGGGCTTCCTTCACGGCCTTCTCGACCTCGTCCTTGGCGAGGCCCGAGGAGGAGGTGATCGTGATTTTCTGCTCCTTGCCGGTGCCGCGGTCCTTCGCCGTCACGTGCAGTATCCCGTTCGCGTCGATGTCGAACGTCACCTCGACCTGCGGCATGCCGCGCGGGGCCGGCGGGATCCCGACGAGCGAGAAGAGGCCGAGGAGCTTGTTGTCCGCCGCCATCTCGCGCTCGCCCTGGATGACCTTGATCTCCACCGACGTCTGGCCGTCGGCTGCCGTCGAGAAGACCTCGCTCTTTTTTACCGGAATCGTCGTGTTGCGGTCGATGAGGCGGGTCATGACGCCGCCGAGCGTCTCGACGCCGAGCGACAGCGGTGTGACATCGAGGAGGAGGAGATCCTTCACGTCGCCCGCGAGGACCCCGCCCTGGAGCGCGGCGCCGACGGCCACGACCTCGTCGGGATTGACCCCCTTGTGCGGCTCCTTGCCGAAGAAGTCCTTCACGACCTGCTGGATCTTCGGCATCCGGGTCTGCCCGCCGACGAGGACGACCTCGTCGATCTGCTTCGCCTCGAGACCGGCGTCCTTCAGCGCCTGCCGGCACGGACCGACGGAGCGCTGGATGAGGTCGTCGACCATCTGCTCCAGCTTCGCCCTCGTCAGCTTCAGGCTCATGTGCTTCGGGCCGGAGGCATCGGCCGTGATGAACGGCAGGTTGATCTCCGACTCGATGGTCGTCGACAGCTCGATCTTGGCCTTCTCGGCGGCCTCCTTCAGGCGCTGCGTCGCCATCGGGTCCTTGCCGAGGTCGATCCCCTGGTCCTTCTTGAACTCCGCGAGGAGCCAGTCGACGATCCGCTGGTCGAGATTGTCGCCGCCGAGGTGCGTGTCGCCGTTCGTCGACTTCACCTCGACGACCCCCTCGCCCACCTCGAGGATCGAGATGTCGAA
>DIAY01000216.1:16598-26374 GCA_002414905.1 Holophagales bacterium UBA5066
GATGTCGAAGGTGCCGCCGCCGAAGTCGTAGACGGCGATCGTCTCGTTGTGCTTCTTGTCGAGGCCGTAGGCGAGTGCGGCCGCCGTCGGCTCGTTCACGAGCCTCTCGACCTTCAGGCCGGCGATCTGCCCGGCGTCCTTGGTTGCCTGCCGCTGCGCGTCGTTGAAGTAGGCCGGGACCGTAATGACCGCCCGGTCGACCTTCTCGCCGAGGTGGGCCTCGGCCGCCTCCTTCAGCTTCGTGAGAATCTGGGCCGAGATCTCCGGGGGTGACACTTCCTTGCCCCCCTGGATCACGCGGGCGTCCCCGTTGGCCGACCGGACGACCTTGAAGGGGACCATCTTCATCTCTTCGTTGACCTCGTCGAAGCGGCGGCCCATGAACCGCTTGATCGAGTAGACGGTGTTCTCCGGGTTCGTGACGGCCTGCCGCTTGGCGACCTGTCCGACGAGCCGCTCGCCCGACTTCGTGACGGCCACGACGGAGGGCGTGGTCCTCCCCCCCTCGGAATTGGCGATGACATCTGCCGAGCCGCCCTCAAGAACAGCCACGACACTGTTCGTCGTTCCGAGGTCGATGCCGATGATCTTGCTCATCCTGATTCCCTCCGAACCCTGACCGGGTCCAGGAAAGAATCTAGAATATTAGCGCTTCGTTGTCAAGTCTGTAGTTGCAGAAATCTTCATCAGCAGCGAAGACTTTCCGCAAGTCACTTTATGACAATGATTTCCTTCTTGCCGCTCGTTTGAATCTCGCCCGCCGCTCCCGTCCCCCGGGCAGCATGCGCGAAGAAAAGATCCGTGTCTGTTTTCCCTTCGGCGTCGAACCCGGCGAGATAGTACTTCCCCGTGTCGTTCTGGAGAATGTACCGGTAGGTCCTATCCCAGGGATCGGCCAGGTCCTGCGGCGACAGAAGCCCCGAGCTCGCGATCACCGCGGGAGATTCCGGGAACCGTCCCTGAGTGAGGTAGAAGGCGTCGATCGCCTCTGACAGGCGCCGAAGGCGGGTCAGGGAATAGGCCTTCTGGAACCCCTCCACGGCCGCCACGCGCCGCCTCGGCACCGTGAAGGCGTTCGCGGGATTCCCGGCCTGCAGGCGCAGTCCCGCCGCGAGCAGGACGAGGAGGACCAGCCCGAGAAGGATCGCGCCCACGGGCAGACGTGGGCGCACGGAGGGCATCTCGATCGAGATGGACCCCGTCTCGTCGACCACGCCGGTCCGACGCGCTTCCTCGATGAGCCCCCGGCTCAGGAGGTCGTAAAAAGCCTTGGTACCTTCGAAGTCGGAAAGGAACGTCCGTTCGATGATGTCGCCGATCGACCGCCGTCCGTCGACGAGCTCGTACACCGACCACTCGGCTTTCGAGATCCTGATCGGCCCGTCGCGCCGCTCACGCGCCCTCGAGAACGTCGCATCCCCGATCTCTTCCACGTCGTCGGCGCCCTCGGCCGGCTCCAGTCGTTGACCGACGGCCACGCGCTGGTAAACGAGCTCGGGCGAGCGGATGACTTTCTGGATGATCGGCCACTCGTCGACCATCCTCGCCCCCTCCATCAGGAGGCTCTCGACCTGGATCGGCCGGAAATACTCGTGGTCGTAGTCGATGCGGTCCTGCTGGTCGAAGACGTAGTCGCCATCGGTCCACCGGAAGAGGCCGTAAGCGATCTTCCTGACCTGGGCGTCGAGTCCCGCTCGCAGCTGGTCCGCGTCGCAGAAGCCGTTCTTCAGGAGGATGAACCCGAGCCGCTGGAGCGTCTGCCCCTGGATCTCGAGGGCTTTGGCGAGCGCGTCGGGCGCAAGGCTTCGCGTCTTCACGAGGAGGGTCCCGAGACGCGTGTCGAGGCGCTTGGCCTGCGATTCCGCCGAGACGAGAGAACCGGAGTCGAAGCCGATGATGACGGTGTCTTCGGGACCACGAAGGGTCAGCAGGCCGGTCTTCTTCTGAAGGGATATGAGCTGGAGAATGTCGGGGAGGGCGAAGTCGTGGAGGGTCCCTTCGAGCGCCACGCCGTCACCCCTTTCTCGCCGTGAGCTGGCCCACGGTCCAGGCCGTGAGCGCCAGGAGCGCCCAGAGGACGGTCCCGAGCAGGAGCGGCCCGGCACCGGGCCGCGGCGAAAGGGCGAGGTCCTGGCGAAAGACCGCCGCGAGGAGCCCGAAGAAGAAGGTGGCGAGGATCGCCGCCGCCGCCCAGGCCCGACCCTGGAAGAGGAACTCGCCGCCCGGCAGGAACAGGTTCAGCGCGCCGCGCAGGCGCCCCTCGAATCCCTGGCGACGCCGGACCTCCTCGACCTTCTGGAGCTTCGTCTCGATCGAGACGCCGTCCTTCCTGAGATAGACGTGAATGCACTGCGAGCAGAGGAGCGCGCTTTCGCCGGGCGGCTTGCAGAGCCGGCAGAACGTCCGGCCGCACTTGTCGCACGCGAGGGCGTAGCCGCGCCTTCTCTTGCGGAAGGAGTCCAAGCCGATGGCCGCGGCCATGACGAAGGGGATGGCGACGGCGAAGGGAACGGCCCACGTGCGCGGGTCGCTCCGGACGTGGAAGTGCCCGAGGACGCGTCGGCTCCGGGAGTCCCCGTGCAGGGCGCGGACCTTCTCCAGCGCCTCCCGGGGCGTGTACCCCACCGAGACCACCTTCACGAGCGTGGGGCTGTCGAGGAACTGGGTGACGAGCCCGTTGTCGAGCGCGCGCGCCTCGGTGAGCTTCTCCTGCGCTTCCACGGTCCGAAAAGTCTCGCCGTACACGAGGGAGAGGTTGTAGCGGGCCCTCACGTTCCTCGGATCCCGGCGGAGGGCCTCCTGGAAGTCTTCCTGGGCGGCACCGAAGTCGCCGTCCACGAAGCGGATGTCCCCCCGGTTGATCAACGCGCGCACCTCAACCGTCGAAACCTGCGCGGCAACGGTGTATTCGGCCACGGCGCGGTCGTTCTGGCCGAGCTGCTGGTAGAGGCAGCCGAGGAGGAACCGCAGGTCGGCATCGTCGGGGAAGAGGTTCTTCACGGCCTCGAGGTCGTCGAGAACTCTCTGGTCATATCGCTTCTCCTCGAGCGCCTCGGCCCCGCGCAGCACCGGGGAGGCCGAGACGGCCAGGCTCACGGCGGCGCGGTCCAGCGCTGGCGCCACGAGGAGGAGAGGGACGAGCCCGACGAGAGCCGCCCACCGCACGTCCCGCTCCGCGTACCCGAAGGTGAGGACGAACAGCCAGAGGAGGAGCCACCCGAGGTCCAGAGTGAGGAAGAGCGGCAGGACCAGAATGGCGGCCGCGAGGACCGAATCGGCCGGTCGCGTGACCCACCGGCCCGTCAGCTCCTCGAGGTCGTGGAAAAGCCGCCGGGCCCCGCTCGCCACGAGCAGGATTCCGAAGGCGATTCCCACGGCGGCCAGGGTCAGGACGGCGAGGAGCGTCGAGCGGACGAACAGGACCCGCCGCCCTTCGAGATCGACGAAGACGGCCCTCACGGCCCCCAGGAATTCGCGCGCCACGCCCAGCTTGTCGGACTTCAGCGCCAGCGCGACGCGGGACCAGCGCGCTTCGGGCAGGTCGGGGTCGAGCCGGATCGCCGAGTCGAGCGCCCACCGGGCCTTTTCTGTATTCCCCTGCGCCAGCTCCTTGCGTGCCATCAGCGTCGCCGCGAGGGAGAGGTCGGTGAGCCGCTTGAGGCCGATCTTGTTGGCGTGGCGGACGATCTCCTCGACCTTCTGGGTGGCCAGGAGCGGGTCGCCCTCCTCGTGCGCCGCGAGCCACGCGAACCACTGACCTCGCACCTCGCGGCGGAAGGTCGTCTCCGTGGCTTCTCCCGGACCCTGGAGGACCTGCGCCCGGGAGGGGACCGCCAGGAAGATCGGCAGGAGGAGCAATGCGAGCACGCCGCGGCACAGGCCGTGGCGGGAAAGGCCGAGCCCCGGCACGCGGTGCGTCGGCTTTCGCAGGATCAGCCCCTCTGCCGTGGCGGAGGTGGCATCCCCGGCGCCCCCTTGGCCTGCGCGGCGAGTCTCGTGAAGACGAGCTGGAGCTCCCCGAGCAGGCCCTCGAGCGCATCGGTCTCCTCGAAGGAGAGCCGGTCCCGCGTCTTCTCGCGAAGGGCCACGAGCGAGTCGATGATCTCTCGCGAAGCGGCGAGATCCACCGAGCGGCGTCCCGTTGCCGGGTCCGGGATCCCCTGAAGGTACATGGACGCCGTCTGCGCGAGCATGTCGAGGAGGCGCAGAAACTCCGGGCTGGTCGGGACCACCTCGGCGGGCGGCGGGTCGGGAGCGGCCCCCTCGGGCGGCTTCTCCGGCACCGGGGGCGCGGTCGCGAGCTCTTCCTTCACGTCGTCCCGCAGGTCCCCCTCGGCGGTGAACATCCGGCGGTCGACGACCTTGATCGTCTTTGAAGCTTCTGACATAAGGCCTCGTTCGGGCACTTCATTGTAAAGGGAACGCTCCGCCGCTGCCCACAGAAGGAGGTCGCGTGCCGTCCGAAACGAGATCCCCACGCCCCGAAGAGGCCGGCCATGCGGTTGCCGGGCTCGTCCGGCTCATGGAGCGTCTGAGAGCGGAATGCCCGTGGGACCGAAAGCAGACCTTCGCCGATCTCTCCGGATACCTGCTGGAGGAGTGCTACGAGGCGCTCGACGCTCTCGCCCGGAAGGACCTCGGCAAGCTCGAGGGGGAGCTGGGCGACCTTCTCTTCGAGGTCGTGTTCCTCGCCGAGCTCGGCCGCGAGCAGGATGCGTTCGACCTCGCCTCCCTCGCGGAACGGGTCCACTCCAAAATGGTCGCCCGCCACCCGCACGTCTTCGGCGAGGGCGCCGCGAAAGACGCCGAGGCCGTCCGGGTCCAGTGGGAAAAGCTGAAGGAGAAGGAGCGGGCGGTCCACGCCGCGGGCGAGCAGCCGCCCTCTCCCTTCGTCGGGATCCCCCGGGCCCTCCCGGCCCTCCTCAAGGCCGTGCGGGTCACCTCCCGTGCCGCCGACCTCGGCTTCGAGTGGCAGCGCGACGAGGACGTCCTCGCCAAGCTCGACGAGGAAGTGGCCGAGTTCAAGGCCGAGCTCCTGGCCGAGGGGGCGACGAAGGAGTCGGTCGCGCACGAGGTCGGGGACATCCTCTTCACCGTCGTGAACGTCGCCCGCCGCCACGGGATCGACCCCGAGGCGGCCCTTCAGGCGACGAACGCGAAGTTCGTGAGGCGTTTCGACGAGGTCGCCCGCCAGGTCCGGGCCTCCGGGCGCGACGTCGCGGGGACTCCGCTCGACGAGCTCGACCGGACCTGGAACGAGGTCAAGAGAGCGGAGGCCCCTTGAGCTTCACGCGTGCCATCGTTCGTCCCCCCGGCCGAACATTCGCAGACGGCCTGACGACGGCAGACCTCGGCGTCCCCGACCTCCCCGCGGCGCTCGCCCAGCACGCGGCATACGTCGCCGCCCTGGAGGCGTGCGGCCTTGTCGTCACGAGCCTCCCGACGGACGACCGCTTCCCCGATTCGACGTTCGTGGAGGACACCGCCGTTCTCGCCCGAGGTCTCGCGGTCCTCTGCAGGCCGGGAGCGCCAAGCCGCGCCGGCGAGGTGGAGGCGATCCGCCCGGCCGTCGAGGCGTTCTTCCCGTTCCCCGCCGCCATCGCGGCCCCCGGCACTCTCGACGGAGGGGACGTCTGCGAGGCCGGCGAGCACGTCTTCATCGGCATCTCCGAGAGGACGAATGGAGAGGGTGCCCGGCAGCTCGCCGCGCTTCTGGCCACCCGCGGCCTCGGTTCGACGCTCGTCGACATCCGCGGGACCCACGGACTTCTCCACCTCAAGAGCGGAATCGCCTGGCTCGGCGGGCGGGACCTCGCCCTGACGGGGCCCCTCGCCTCGCGCCCGGAGTTCGCCGGGTGGACGCCGCTCCCCGTCTCTCCGGGCGAGGAGTACGCCGCCAATGCCATCCTCGTGAACGGGCGCGTCCTCGTCGCCGCCGGCTTCCCCCGCTTCGAGGCGGCCGTGGGCACCCTCGGCCTTCCTGCCGTCCCCCTCGACATGTCCGAGTTCCAGAAGCTCGACGGAGGCCTCAGCTGCCTTTCGCTCCGCTTCTGACGCATGGACCCGTCGCGTGGCCTCCCGGGACTGATGGAGAGCGGGCATGGCCGAACGTGATGCGTCGTTGCAGTTCTGGGACAGGGAGGTCGGTGACCCGACGCACTCGTCCTGGCTTTCCGAGCTCTCCGTCCGGCTGTACGTCAACCGCCTCATCGACCCCGAACAGCCCCGATGGCCGCTCGACTGGTTCGAGGCCTCGCTCGGCGGTCGGCGCTTCCGCCGCGCTCTCAGCATCGGCTGCGGCACGGGAGCGCTGGAAAGGGACCTCGTCCTTCGCAACCTCTGCGGGCACGTCGACGGGTTCGACGGTTCGCTCTCATCCCTGGCCCTCGCCCGCTCCGAAGCCCGGCAGCACGGGATGGAAGGCCGGATCCGATACTTCGCTTCCGACTTCAACCGGGCGGTACTCCCGGCCGGAACCTACGATCTCGTCCTCTTCCACCAATCTCTGCACCACGTGGAAAGGCTCGAGCATCTGTTCCGAGGTGTGATGGGCGCTCTCTCGCCGGACGGCCTCCTCTATCTCGACGAGTATGTCGGCCCTTCGCGCGACGCCTGGGGCCGGGCGACGCTTCGAGACGCCGAGGCGGTCTACAAGACGATTCCCCGGGCGGCTCGGCGGCACGACTCCGTCCCGCCTCCCGTACAGGCCGACGACCCGTCCGAAGCGGTCCGGTCCGGCGAGATCCTCCCGCTCCTTCGCGTCGGCTTTCGCACGCTCGCCCAGCGGGGCTACGGAGGGAACCTCCTCTCCGTCCTCTTTCCGATCGTCCAGTGGTCCGCCGCGGGTCCCACCCTGCTCGAAGAGCTCATCTCCGCCGAAGAGCGGCTTCTCGCCGGAGGGGCAGAGAACTCCTACTACACGATCCTCGTTGCCCGGCCACGCCGAGGACTCGCCGCCGCTGCCGCAGCCCTCGCCTACCGCGTTCTCGAAAGCATGGCCCGCTTCCGCCGACTCCTCTACCGCGCAAGATCTTCGATCGGGGTCACTTCGATTGGGGTCAGGTCTTGATTTTCTATTATGACAAGCTGTTCGGACGAGCCGGAGGCGACTCTCCGACCCGCCTGCAGAACTCCCCTACATCACCGACCAGACGAGAGAGTTGAAGAGGAACGGGAACGTCGCGTTCATCTGCGCGCGGTGCTGGGCCCGGAAGCCGAGGAGGACGACCTGCCCTTTCCCGTACGTCAGGGCGACGGCCGCCGCGTTGCGAACGAGCTTCTCCTCTCCGCGGATCCAGCCGGACACGAGGACGTCACGCGCCTCGGAGGGATACGCCGCGAGGACCCGTCGCGTCATCTCGCCGCCAGGAATCGCGGTCTGGTAGGCGAGAGGCTCGTTCAGGAACGCCGGCATCGACGTCGGCAGGCCGAACGTGACCGGGTGCGAGGGGTCGACCTCTATCCGCACGAGCGCTCCGGGGCAGAGAAACTCGTCAGTCTTGACCCGAGAGAGGGCATTGCGCACCGGCAGCTGGAGCTCGTCGATCAGGTATTCCGACGCCGAGGAGAGGGCGACGAGCGTCCCGCCTCCGTCCACGAACTCGCGGAGGGCGGCCGCACCTTCTTTCCCGAGGCCTCCCGCGTACTCGGGACGCGGCTGGGGGAAGTACTTCATCTCGCCCTCTTCCCGCTTCGGCTTCCCGGTCGCGAGGACCTCCTTCTCGACATCGGGAAGGACGATCACGTCGATCTTCGCTGCGAGCTTGCCGGCACGGATGGCTGCGTTGTCGAGCGACACCGGCGCGAAGCCGTAGCGCTCGAGCAGGAAGCGGGTCCACCCCTCGTCCATGGACGCGAGCCACGGCTTGTAGAGCCCGACGCGCGGGGCCCGGAGCTTCGTCGCTCCCTTCGGGAACGCCGCGAGTGGAGCGAGGTCCAGGCCGAGATCCGCGGCGAGGCGGGACGAAGCCTTCGCCGCGCCGGCGTCGAGGATGAAGGTTCCCGCCAGGAGCGATCCTTCGGCCGCCGGGAGGATCGAGACGACGCCTCCCTTCCGCGCCTCGGCGACGACCTTCCAGCGCTCCGGGCTCTCCGGACCGAGGGCGAACGCGGTGGTGCCATCGGGAGCTGCGGGGACCGGGCCGAGCGGTTCCCACGGGCGGAGAACCGCCGGCAGGGTCCCCTTCTCCACCGAGACCCCCATCGAGAGCGGCAGGCTCCAGGCGGTGACGTCGTAGGGAGCGACGATGTCCCGGCCTGCGACGAGTTTCACCTCGGGAAAGTGCTGCGGCTCCATCATCTCCCGCACGAAGCGGCCGTACGGCTGGGCGAGCGGAACCCATACATCCCCTGCCATATCCGCCTTCAGCTCGACCCCGTGCTCGACGAGGAGCGCGGCCAGCGCCCGGGCCGTGGCCCGGTCGCGCTGCCCCATCGGGATCCGGTAGGCCTCGCCGGGGGTCGCCGCGGCGATGGAGTCACGCGCGCGGGCGAGCATGTTCGAGAGGACGTCCTGGCGATGAGTGGCGCAGTACTCGAGGAGCGCATCGGAGGCGATCCGCTCGTAGTCCATGATGTCGCGCAGACGCCAGTCGCCGCCGCGCCACGGGTTCGGGAAGTTCACCTGCGTGCCGTACGTGACGAGGCCCTTCCCCCCGCCCCGCAGCTCCGAGGCCGGAACGTCGACGGGCGTCGCCACGCGGACCGACGCGACCTCGGTCAGGATGCCCGTCACGTTCTTCCACCAGGCCGTGTTCTTCGAGCCGCCCGGCCAGGACGCGTCGAAGGCCCAGCCCGAGATGACGCCGCTCTTGCCCGCCTGCTCGAGACGCATCGACATGAGAGACCCGATCAGGTTCACCTCGCGGATGACGAGCGGGTGGATGTCGGGATCGAGCGGCTCGGCATAGGGCGGCACGAACATCCGCGGACCGCTTGTCCCCATCTGGTGCTCGTCGAGGAACACCTGCGGGAACCAGTCGTGGTACAGGACGCGGCTGATCGCCTTCGTCTCGACCTGGGTCAGCTGCGTGAAGTCGCGGTTGTTGTCGTGCCCGGTGTAGTGGTGGTAGAGCCACGGCATCCGGCTCCCCTCCCACGGCGTTCCGAGATTCTTCCTGTACCAGTCGGTCTCCATTCTCTGCCCGTCCGGATTCAGGGACGGTACGAGGAGAAGGACGACCTCCGAGAGGCGACGCTTCGTCTCGGCGTCCTCGGCCGTTGCGAGGGCGTAGGCCCACTCCATGGCCATCTGCGTCGAGGCGATCTCGCTCGCGTGGATGGCGCACGTGATGAGGAGCACGGCCTTTCCGTCCTTCACGAGCGCCGCCGCGTCGGACTCCGAGAGGCCACGTGGGTCGGCGAGGCGCCGCGCGATCTCGCGGATCCGGGTCTTGTTCGCGAGATTTTCCGGAGCCGAGATCGCCGCGAGAATCATCTCCTCACCGAGCGTCGACCGGCCGATCGTCGTCACCTCCACCCGGTCCGACGTGGCATCCAGTGCCCTGAAATACGACACGATCTGGCCCCAGTCGGCGAGTGTCCGGTCCGCCCCGACCTGGAGCTTCAGGAACTCCGACGGAGAGGGCGCGGAGGCTGCGGTGGCCGGAGTCGGAGCGAGGAGAGCGGAGAGGAAGAACGCGGGGAGGATCGTGCGGGCTCGCATGACCCGCAAGTCTACGCGCGCACAGCCTTGCGATGGCTCTCCCGCACGGAACCGGGGGCGCTCTCTCGACCGTGGCCGGGGGGCCCCCGCCAGAAGCTATAACATAAAAGCA
>DIAY01000155.1 GCA_002414905.1 Holophagales bacterium UBA5066
TGAACCAGTCCTCGAGCTCCCCCGGCAGCGTGATTCCGGCGAACTCGTTGCTGGCGTCCTGGTAGTCGAAGAAGTAGTTCTCGGAGTCCCTCAGGCTCGCAAGGGCGATCCAGTCCGACGCTTCGACCTTGTCGCCGGGGTCGTAGTCCTTCAGATCGTTTCCCGCAACGACCTCGATGTCCTTGATATACGCGACGCCATTTTGGTAGAGCGAGGTCACGTAGCCGACGTAGCCGATGGGGTCCCGGCTCGCGAGGTCGAAGAGAAGCGTTGCAGGCCCGCAGAGGCTCGAGACCTTCTGGTGGATCTTGCTCGGGTCGTACACGCGGGCCAGAAGTCCATTGGCGACGTCGCGGCGCGCGATCCTCTTGAACGCGCCCCCGCCCGGTCTCGCCGCGAACTGCCGGACCAGCTCCTCCGCCCGTTGCCGGGCGGTCGGTGGCTCCTTGTTCACGAGGGTGGCCCCGGCCGCACGGTTCCACCCGTCACTTCCATCAGAACCGGGAAACTCGAAGCTACGGCCTCTGATCCCAGGAGGGATCTTGCCGTCGTGGCGTTCTGACCCCAGTGATCCAGAATTCCTTGAACCAGCCATCAGTTCCTCGGCATCAGGTTGTCGTCGCCTATGAAGCAGGTGATTCGGTCGGGGATCGACGGGCCGAGCTCGGCCTCGTACCAGAGCTGTCCACCCTTCTGCTCGAGCCGGCCCGCCGGCACCGGGGCCGTCGTGTCACTCGTGAGGCAGGCCACGGAACGCGGGTTCCCGAGCTTGCGCTCCCACCAACCGGGGGCAGGGCGTTCGATAGCCACGGCGAGCTTCACCCGGAAACCAGGGCTTCTCGTCCACTCGCGCAGAGGCCACAGCTCGTAGCCGAACCGTTGCACCATCCGCCCCTTCTTCCTCAGGTAGCCGTAGGCCACTTCTTCCGCTCCCAGCGCCTGGGAGTACCGGACGGTCACTGTGTTCGATCCCGCGTGAAGCGTGCTCTGGAAGTCGGCCCGGAAGAGCGCCGGGGCACCGGCCTCGGCCGGCACCAGTGTCCCCAGCTCGTCGGGGCGCAGCGGCGTGGCCGGAGCTACCTGAACGGTCTCCCGATCGGCGTTGGTCGTCGCCGTGACAGGTCCTTCGGTGGGCAGGATGAACTCGAGCCGGACGCTCGCCGGAGCCGGAGCCGTGATCTCGTACTGTGCGGTCACGAGACACGACTCCTGTCCACAGAGGAAACGGAGCGCCTCCGACTCGACGGTCAGCGAAGCCGGCGGCGCCGCGAGGGCAGTGGAGGGGGCCGCGGGGATCACGACGGGTGCGCGCAGGTTCGCGATCGCCGGAAGCGCAACCAGGAGCGCAGCCGCCAGTCCGGCCGACGCAGCGATCGCCCCGGACCGGACGCCTCTTCCCTTCGGACCAGTCATCCTCTCGATGACCTCGAACATGGCGGGCAGAATACCGCCTCCGTCAGACGGGCTGAACACGCGTCTCTCGGGGTGGTCACGAATCGGCCGAGCGTAAGGCGCCGAGGCGTTCCCGGAGCACGGAGAGCGCGCTGCCCCGTTCTGCCAGGCGCCCTTTCCCCTGGAAGATCTTCCCCGAGCCCCCGCCCCGCCCTTCGAGCGACGTGGCAACGGTCTGCCCCAGCGATTGGACGTCCGCCGCGGAGGCGCCCCCCGCCGCGAGGACGAACGCCTCGACGCCGTCCCCTGAAGCCGTCAGGAAGACGACGCCGGGCGCTGGAAGCTCCGAGAAACGCCGGCCTATTCCGAGCAGGAAAGCCATGTCGTGCCCCTCGAAATGGGCTTCGGCAACCGGGACTCCACTCCGTGCGAGGGCTTCGGCCCTCGAGTCGGCGAGCTCGTCGCCGGCAGAACGAAGGGCTTTCTGCGCCGCCGAAAGCTGAACGAGCTTTGCTTCCAGGGCCTCGACGAGAGCGTCGTCGGGAGCGCCCAGCAGCACCCGCAGCCTCGCGCTACGGTCTTCGTGGGCAGCGAGCCGGCGGCGGACACGCCCACCGGCGACGAAGAAGAGCCGCGTCCCGCCGCGAAGCCTCTCCGTACCGAGGACCTTCAGCGCCTCGATCTCTCCCGTCGTGCGCAGGTGCGTTCCGCCGCAGGTGTTGAGGTCGATCCCTTCGATCTCGACGAGGCGCACGTCGCCCTGGTGCCCCTCCGGCAGGCCACGGGTCCTGACCGGAAGGGAAGCCACCTCTTCGGCACGGATCCGACGCTGGGACACCGTGCGGGCCGCCCGGATCTCGGCCGCGACCGCCTCCTCGAGCCGGGTCCTGTCGAGGGGAGAAACCGAGGCGACGGCGAGCTCGATATCGCACGTTTCCGGCCCGAGGTGAAATGCCGTCGTCTCCCAGCCGAACCGCTCCGCCGCGATCGCCGTGAGGAGGTGCTGCCCCGTGTGCTGCTGCATGTGGTCGAAGCGCCGTTCCCAGTCGATCCGCGCCACAGCCGGCCCTTCCGGCACCGGTGCGGCGAGGACGTGGCGGATCTCACCGTCGACGGACCTCACGTCGAGGACCTGCACCCCGCCGAGGCGCCCCTGGTCGCAGGGCTGGCCGCCCCCCTCCGGGTAGAACACGGTGTCGTCGAGCACGGCCCAGGGCCGGCCGCCATCCGTCCCGGCTGCGACGACCCGAACGGACAACTCGGTGAGGTAAGGCTCTCGCTCGAAGGCTCGGGGCGCGCTCATGGATACGAGGTTACCCGTTCCGGCTCCCTCGCGAGACGCTTACCGCCGGACCGCTCCACCGTCGCGGTTCCGGCGTCCGCAGGGCGTCCTCCGGTCGTCGCCTGAGGCGCGGCCCGGCCCGTCATTCCTCCGGCTGGCCGTCCTTCAGGAGGTTCGAGAGTTCCTTGAAGCGCGGGTGGCTCTTGTCCCGCGCCCATTCAAAGCCGACGGATTCGTGGTTCGTGATCGCCGCGTCCGCCGCCGCCATCCGCTCGAGCGCGTGACGGCGGTACTCCTCTCCGCGGCCGCTGACGGCGTCCCACGAAACGTGCGCCTGGTTGCCCCGCTGGATCAGCTCGAGGACCGTCTGCATCACGCAGACGTGCGCCTCGATTCCGGCGACGACCACCTGCCGTGGTCCGGATCCCAGGCGTGGACGCAGCTCGTCGAGAGCCTGCAGGAACGACGGCTCTCCGCAGCATCCGAAGGAAGTCTTGGCGAGCGATCTCTTCGGTATGGTCAGCGCTTCGAACCCCGCCATCACTTCCGGATGGGTCGGGCCGAGGCCCTTCGGGTACTGCTCCGTCAGGATCACCGGCACGCCGAACAGCTCCGCGAGCCTCATCAGCCGAAGCGTCGACTCGATGACGACGCGGGGCCGGTGAATCACGTCCATCAGCTTCCCCTGAAGATCGATCACGACGAGGATGCTCCGTCCCGCGTCCAGCAGCTCCATTTCCCACCTCCAAGGCGCCCTCGCGCCATCTCATGATGCCAGCGCCGCCCGGCGGCGTCTCCGGGCATCACCAGCGAAACGTTGCGGCTGCCGCGGCCTCCCCGGGCATCCGTTGCGGGTCCAGCACGACGACCTCCCCCCCCCGGGCCAGGACGACCTCCGCGAGGTCGTCCAGGACGTCGTCGTCCTGCGGTCCCGTCTGCCCGGCGTGCAGCGTCACCTCTCCCGTCGTCCGGTCCACGCGGCCAAAGAGGGGCCGCCCGTCGGAAACGAGAAGTCGACGCACACGCCCGAGAACGGCGGCCTGGGCGATCCGCGTCAGGATGTCGGCCGCGAGCCCCCGGTCCAGATGCTCGCGAAACTCCTCGACGAGGGTCTCGTCCCGAGCGTCCAGCGCCTTGCGGGCTTCGGGGAGCGTTCGCACGTGGAGCTCGACCGTCGAGAGATCCTCGACGGCGCCCTCCACGTACCCGGCAGTGAGCCCGGAATGTCCGCAGACCTCCCGGAAGACGGGCAGGAGCGAGCCGGCCCCGGCGACCACGAGCGGCGCACGGTCTTCGAGGACCTTCCGCAGCGTCCCCTCCACAGCGCGGAAATAGCGAAGAAGCTCTTCCCGACGGCCCCCGTCGCCCTCTGCCGGTACCTTCCCGGACCCTGGCCCGGCGGATCGGGGGCCGCCTCGCGACGAGCCGCCCCGCCCTCCCATATCGCTGACCAGAGCGCCGCCGGCTCGCTCCGGCAAGCCGGGGACGTGTCGCCGGACGAGACCGCGCTCCGAGCCCTCGAAGAGGGCCACGCTGCGGGAGGTGACCGAGAGGACGAAATAGCGATGGCGGTCCTGCAGGCAACGCAGGAGGGGCTTGACGTGAAAGCTGTCTGCGACGACGGCTCTCTCGGGAGGTGCAGGCCAGAGCCTGTAGACCTCGAAGAGACCTTCTGCGCGGAAGACCGCGAGGCCGTCAGGGCCGGGGCCGAAGACGTCGGATGCCTCGGCCAGGCCGGCGAGCGGCGCCAGGAGCGCCTTGACCATGCGGGCGTCGTAACGCTCGCCGAGCAGGCTCTCGACGAGCCGGACCAGAGCCCGGAAGCGAAGCGGGGCTTTTGCGAGATCGTGGCCGTGCCGCGGGAGGGGAAGGTACAGGGAGATGCAGGGCTCGGCGCGGGGCGAGAGGAGGTTCTGCAGGTCGTCCGGGGTCGGCTTCTTCGGCATGAGGGGGTTCCTCCGGTGTCGTACGAGGAACGATATCCGCGTTCTCCCCATTCCGGGCACTCTCCCGGCGCGAGAGACCTCACACGCGGTAGCATGGCGAAGTGTGGAGGCTGCGCCCGGCACTGAGCGGGCTCGTGGTGTTTGTGTTTCTGGCGGCCGGGGCCTGCCGGCAGCGGGACCGCGAGCTCCACGTCATCTGGAGGCCTGCACTCCGGACTCTCGACCCCAACGAGAAGTTCGACGTCGTGACCGACACCGTCGCGATGAACGTCTTCGAGCCGCTCATACGCTACGACCGGCAGATGGCGTTCACGGCCGCTCTCGCGACCTCGTGGGAGATCCGGGAGAGTTCCGTCTGGCGATTCCACCTTCGTCAAGGAGTCCGGTTCCAGGACGGCTCGCCGTTCACCGCGGACGACGTGAAGTACACCATCGACCGCCTCAAGGGCCTGCCGGACCGCGACATCCACCGTTACGTCTCGGCGATCACCGACGTGAGGATTCTGGATCCATTCACCATCGACGTGCGATCCGAACGCCCGGCCGGCCTCCCGTCGGTCCTCTCGTTCGTCTACATCCTCCCGAAGTGGACGGTCGAGCGCCTCGGGACCGAGAAGTTCTTCCGGAGCCCTTCGGGCACGGGCCCCTACCGGGTCGCCGGTTGGAAGAAGGGCGAATTCCTGAGGCTGGAGGCGCACACCGGCTACTGGGGCGGCCGTCCGACCGTGCCGGCCGCTGTCTTCCGCGTCGCGCCGGATGACGACGCCATGTGGACCGAGGCTCGCCGCCTCTCCCCCGCGATCGTCCTCTCCCCCACGCGAACGACGTGGGCGGCGCACCGCGACGACGCCCTTTTCCGCCTCGTCGAACGTCCGGGGCTCGCCGTTCACTTTCTCGCATTACGTGTTTCCGGAGGACCCGCCAATCCCCTCTCCGACATCCGGGTCCGCCGGGCAATGCGGGAGGCGATCGACTACCGCAAGCTCGTCTCAACCGTTCCCGGGGAAGGGGCGTTTCCGGCGAGCCAGCTCGTTCCGCCCGCCATCATCGGATACGACCCCGATCTCCTCGTTCCGCCCTTCAGGCCCGGGGCGGCGCGAAAGCTTCTGGACGAGGCCGGCTTCCGGCAGTCCGCGCCTCTTCGGTTCCTCACCCTCGAGGGAGGGGGTCCTCTCAGCAAGGGGCTCATCGCCGACCTCGAGGCGGCGGGCGTGGAGGTGAGCGAGGAGCAGGTCGGCGTCGAGGAGTTCGAACGCCGGACCGCTGCCTGCGACGCCGACCTCTTCTTCTCGGGCTGGATCTGTTCCTCCGGGGACGCGGGAGAGCTCTTCGAAGGGAACTTCTACTCGAAGGGTTCCAGGGGGCACTCGTGCGGATACGGTTCCGCCGGGATGGATGCGGCGGTAGAGGAGATCGGACGAACCCTCGACCCCGCCGCCCGGCGCGACCTCCTCCAGCGGACGATGAAGCGCCTCGTCGACGACCTCCCCTGGATCCCGCTCATCGTCACCTACGACCGCCATGCCCTGACCCCCGACGTTGAATGGGAGACCCGCGCCGACGGGCAGCTCGACCTGCGCGACGTGAGGCTGAAGTGACGGCGGGCCGCACCTCGCTGCGCCGGCGTTTCGCCCTCATCTTCTCGGCGCTGATGGGCGCTCTCCTCCTCATCGTCTCCGGAACGCTCATCTTCGTTCGGGTGAGGGACCAGAAGGATCTTCTCGAGAAGTACGCACTCGGTTTTGCGGCGACGACGAACAACCAGCTCTGCAGCGCGTGGGGGCTCTACTACCGGGCGTACAAGTTCCGCGACATCGTCCGCGACACGATGAAGCTGAACGAGGACCTTCACCGCCTCTTCATCCTGTCGGTGTCGGGCGACGTCCTCTTCGACTCGATGGAGAGCCCCGACCTGATGCTCCTGCCGAAGCTCCCCCTGCGCCGCCTCGCGGACCCGGATCTCGTCGCGGTGGCGAGCCTTCAGGACTCGTGGTCACAGCGGAGGGACCTCCCCGGGGTCGGCCGCGTCCTCCTCGTGAGCACACCCTACTTCGAGGAGTGGGGCCGGCACCCCTATTCCGTCCTCTACATCTTCAAGTACGACAAGGTGTGGGAGCGGGCCGCCTCGGACCTCAAGTCGACCCTTCTCCTCGTCCTTGTCGCGCTCGCTACGGTCGCCGGCTTCGCGTCCTGGATGGCCGGGCGAGTCGCCCGGCCCCTCCTCGGGCTGACGGAAAGCGTTCGCTCGTTCTCAGAGGGGAAGCTGAAGTCGCTTCCCCAGGTCCGGACGGGCGACGAGATCGAGTCGCTCGCCGAGGCGTTCAACAGAATGGCCGAGCGGATACAGCAGCAGGTCGAAAGGCTCGAGACGGCCAACCGCGAGCTCGCCACGCTCGACCGCATGAAGACCGATCTCCTGGCGAACGTCTCCCACGAGCTCCGGACTCCGCTCGCCGCGATCCGGGGCTACGTCGAGTTCATCCAGGAGGGACAGCTCGGTCCGACGACCGACGCGCAGAGGAAGGGGCTCGAGGTCTGCCTCAGGAATTCTGAACGGCTCACGAAGACCATCAACATGCTCCTGGACTTCTCGAGGATGGAGCTCGGCCGGGTTCCGATCCACCCGGCTCCGTTCCAGATCGGACGTCTCCTCGCCCAGATCGTCGCCGGCATCGAAGCCGATGCCCGCAAGCGGAGCATCCGGCTGAAGACGGTCGTCGACCGGGATCTGAAGTCCGTCGACGGCGACCGGGACCGGCTCACGCAGGTGCTCGAGAACCTGATCACGAACGCGCTGAAGTTCACGCCCGACGGCGGCGAGGTCGAGGTCGGGGCCCGGCAGTCCGCGGACGCGCAGCACGTCGAGGTCTGGGTCGCCGATACCGGCATCGGCATCCCGCCCGAAGAGCGCAGCCGCGTCTTCGACAAGTTCTACCAGACCGATGCGTCGGCGACCCGGAGGTTCGGCGGCATCGGCCTCGGCCTCGCCATCGTCAAGTCGATCCTCGACGCGCACGGGTCGGAGATCGTCGTCGACGGTCGTGCCGGCCTGGGATCCGTCTTCCGCTTCTCCCTCCCGATCGCTCGGAGACAGACGGAGTCGGGCATCTTCCACGGCCTCGTCACGACCGATGGCTCGACGACCGAGATCCTGGCGATCGACGACGACGCCGATTTCCTCGCGATTCTGAGCGAAACGCTTGGCAAGCACGGCTTTACCGTGAGGACCGCGACGACCGCCGCGGAGGGCCTCGCCGCCGCCCGGGAAAGGCCCCCCCTCCTCGTCATCCTCGACATCCGCCTCCCTGACCGCGACGGCCTCGACCTCCTGCAGGAGCTTCGAGAGGACCACGCGACGCGCAGGACGCCGATTCTCGTCGCGTCGGTCGTCGACGAGCGGCTCGAGGGGCTGCGGCTCGGCGCCGTCGAGTACCTCGTCAAGCCCATCGACCGGAACCGGCTCGTCGAGGCTGCGGTCCGCGCGCTCCACGCCCAGGGAGGCCGCCCACCATCCGGAGAAATCCTGGCCGCTCCCGAAGCCTGACCCCCGCGTCCGCCTCCTTTTGCTCTAAGATCGCTCCGACATCCAGGGCTGGGAAGAGGCGAGGAGGGACAGATGTCCCAGAGGCAACGGACAATCCTGATCGTCGACGACGAGGAGGACGTCCTCGACCTGCTCCAGCTCGTCTTCGAGACGAGCGGGTTCGGGGTGAGGCGTGCCTCGACCGGGAAGTCCGCGGTCTCGAGCGCCTACGAGCAGCCCCCCGACGTCGTTCTCCTCGACGTGATGATGCCCGAGATGGACGGCTGGCAGGTTCTTCGAACCCTCAAGGGGGACGAGCGGACCCGGCACATACCGGTCGTCATGCTCTCCGCCCGCGCGGAACGGCGCGACAAGATGATTGGCCTGCAGGAGGGCGCGGAAGGCTACATCGCCAAGCCGTTCTCCCCCGCCGAGGTCGTCCGCGAGGTTCAGAGCTTCCTCGAGCGGGGCCCGTGAGCGTCCGGGGGCCGGCGTCGGGTGAGCTCTTCGACTCCGCGTCGATGCGTGCGGAGTGGCTTCAGAACCGGGCTCGACTCCACGATCTGGCCACCGGCCTTCCCACGCTTCCTGCCGTCGTCGACGACGTCCGCCGCCAGCTCGAGGACAACGGATCGATCGCCCTCCTCGCCTTCGCCCTCGCAACCGAGAGGCAGGTCGAGGAGATCTGGGGCTGGCAGTTCTACGACGAGCTGATCCGCGACTTCGTCGCCGGCCTGCGTGGCGAGGCCGAACGGGGCACCCTCCCCTCGGCCCTCTTCTGCGTCCCGGCCGTCCGGAGCGACGAAGTCCTCTGTTTCGTGCAAACGCAGGTCCGCAACGGCTCGAACGTCCCGGCGAACGAATGGCTGGCCGGCCTCGCGTCACGGATGGACAGTTTCGTCGCAGCCTTCCTCGCCGAGAGGCTCACCTCGGTCGACAAGTACTCGTCACACGTCGGGCAGGCCATGATCCACTTCGACCCGAAAGTTCGCGTCGAGAGAGCCGTCTACCGCGGGTTGACCGAGGCCCGCGGCGAGGTCTTCCGCAGGACGGCGAACGCCGAGGAGCGGGGAACCGAGATTCTCAGGGCGATCCTCGCCGATCGTCAGATCGTCTCGCTTTTCCAGCCGATCCACGACCTCGTCGAGGACCGTGTCACCGGCGTCGAGGCCCTGTCTCGCGGTCCTCTCGGGAGCGGCCTCGAGGACGCTGAACGCCTCTTTTCTCTCGCCGAGAAGGCCGGCCTCGTCGTCCCCCTCGAGCGCCTCTGCCGCCGGCGGTCGCTCGAGGAGGCGGCCCGGACGGGATGGGGACGGCTCGTCTTCCTCAACATGTCGCCGGCAGCGGCCCAGGATGCCGACTTCCTCGACGGAAGGCTCGTGAGAGAGGTCCTCGACCTCTACCTCGACCCGCGACAGATCGTCATCGAGGTGACCGAGCGGACCTACGCCGAGAACCAGGTCCTCTTCGCGAGCGTCCTCGGCGAGCTCCGGAAGGAAGGGTTCCGTGTCGCCGTCGACGACCTGGGCTCCGGCTACTCGAACCTCTCTGCCCTCGCCGACATCCGGCCGGAGTTCCTGAAGTTCGACCACCTCTTCACGAAGGACATCCACCGTAACCGGATCAAACAGGACCTCCTCGGCGCGATCCTCTCCTTCGCGATGAAGATGGATACGCAGGTCATCGCCGAGGGAATCGAGTCACAGGACGAGCTCGAGGCCCTGCGCCGGCTCGGAGTTCCGCTCGGTCAGGGGTTCTACCTCGGCCGGCCCGGCCCGATCGACTCCATCGCCGCCTGAACACGCGGCAGAGCCAGGGGCCAGGACCGAAGGGTCCGCCCCTCCATGAATCGACCTCTTCGGGAATTCTCGGGCACGGTCCCCTTCGGAGGCTCCCTCAGACCCGCGCAATGTCGCGCAGGGCCTCTCCAAGCCGACGGATCTCTTCGGGCGTGTTGTAGTGGACGGCGCCGACGCGGACCATTCCGCCCTTGCCTTCGAGGCCGAGCCGTTCCGTGACGCCGACCGCGTAGTAGTTCCCGTCCCAGACGCGGAATCCGCGTCGCCCCAGCTCTTCCGCGATCGTCCTCGGGTGGTGGCCGTCGAGCGTGAAGGAGAAGGTCGGGACCCGCTCGCCGAATCGGATCGGGTCGGTGATGCCGCGGATCGTCAGCCCCGGAACGACGGCGAGCGCCTCGACGAGCGTGCGGGAAAGGGTCTCCTCGAAGGCGTGAATCGCGGACATCGCCGACTTGAGCGCAAGCCGCCGGCCGGCATGACGGTTCGCGAGAGTCTCGCGGAACCCGCCCCCGAACTCTTCGCCGGCCCAGGCGAGGTACTCGAGCGCACCGAGCGTCCCGGCGACGGCCTCGAAGCTCTGCGTCCCCGTCTCCCAGCGGTCGGGCGGCGCGTCGCCGGCCGGACGGACCTTGTAGGCGAACGTCCGCTCGAGGAGCTCGTGCCGGCCCCAGAGGATGCCGAGGTGCGGGCCGAAGAACTTGTAGGCCGAGCAGGCGAGGAAGTCGACTCCCGCGGCGACGACGTCGATCGGACCGTGCGGGGCATAGTGGACGGCGTCGACGTAGAGAAGAGCCCCGACCGCGTGCGCGGCCTCGGCCGCTCCCGCGACGTCGTTCACCGTTCCGACGGAGTTCGAAGCCCAGCCGACCGCGACGAGCCTCGTCCGCTCGCAGAGGAGTCCCTTCAGATTCTCGACGCTCCAGGTGCAGTCAGCCGGGTCGAAGTCGAGCCAGCGCACCACAGCGCCACGGTCCGCGGCCGCGAGGAGCCAGGGTGAGACGTTCGCATCGTGGTCGAGACGCGTCAGGACGACCTCGTCCCCGGGCTTCCAGCTGCGCGAAAGGCTCCGCGCCATCTGGAACGTCAGCGTCGTCATGTTCGGCCCGAAGACGACCTCCTCGGAGCGCGCGGCGCCGAGGAAGTCGGCGACCGCGGATCGCGCCTCGGCCACGACGGCGTCGGAAGCGCGGCCCGTCGGAAAGGCGCCTCCGTGGTTTGCGTTCGTCTCGTGGAGGTACCGGACGATCCGGTCGGTCACCCCGCGAGGGACCTGTGTGCCGCCCGGATTGTCGAGGATCACGTCGCCTAAGGCCAGGGCGGGAAAGCGGGAGCGGATCGCTTCGAGATCGACCATCCCGGAAGGTTAGCGCGGACCCGTCAGGAGCGCTTCGTCTCCTTTGAGATTCTCTGGCGCAGGCCGCGCAGCTCCTCGAGGCGCCGCTTCAGGTCCGCCTCCCGCCCCGCCCCTTTCGGATCGTAGTAGCGACGGCCGGAGACCGCGTCGGGAAGGCACGTCAGCCCCGCCGTCCCTTGTGCCGTATCGTGCGCGTAAACGTACCCCTGTCCGTATCCCTCCGACCTCATCAGGCGCGTCGGCGCGTTCAGGATCGCCTTCGGCGGCGGCTCGTTCGGGCGGTCGGCCACGTCCCTGGCCGCCGCGGAGTAGGCGGTGTAGAGCGCGTTCGACTTGGGGGCGAGCGCGAGGTAGACCGCCGCCTCGGCGAGCGCCAGCGCCCCCTCGGGCATCCCGAGGAAGTGAACCGCATCGCGCGCGGCCATCGCGAGACGGAGCGCGTTCGGGTCGGCGAGGCCGACGTCCTCGGTCGAGGCGCGGACGAGCCGGCGGGCCACGAAGAGCGGATCCTCCCCCGCCTCCAGCATCCGCGCGAGCCAGTAGATCGACGCGTCGGCGTCGGAATCGCGGATCGACTTGTGGAGCGCCGAGATGAGGTTGTAGTGCTCTTCTCCGGACTTGTCGAAGAGGAGGGACTTCCGCGAGTAGATCTCGCCGAGGAGCGTCGCCGTCAGGACGGCTCCCTCTCCGGAATGCTCCGCTGCGGTCTCGAGAGCGTTCAGGGCGCGGCGGGCGTCCCCGTCGGAGAAGCCGACGAGCCAGTCGACGGACCCTTCACCGAGCGAGACCCGCCCGCCGAGGCCACGCGCCGGGTCTTCCACGGCGGAACGGAGGATCTCGCCGAGATCCTCTCTCGAGAGCGGCGGCAGGACGACGACGCGCATCCGCGAGAGGAGCGCGCCGTTCAGCTCGAACGACGGGTTCTCGGTCGTGGCACCGACGAGCGTCGCCGCGCCCGACTCGACGTATGGCAGGAAGACGTCCTGCTGGGCCCGGTTGAAGCGGTGGATCTCGTCGACGAAGAGAAGCGTCCGTTCCCCACGCGCCGCGAGCCGCTGCGATTCCTCGAGGACCTCGCGAATCTCCTTCACCCCCGCCACGACGGCGGAGAACGCGAGGAACCGGGACTTCGTCCGCGCCGCGATGACCCCCGCAAGCGTCGTCTTGCCTGTCCCCGGAGGGCCCCAGAGGACGAGCGACGGGACGCGGTCGGACGCGATCGCCCGGCCGAGCAGCGAGGCGGGGCCGGCGACCGAGTCCGGAAGACGCATCTCGGAGAGGGTGCGCGGCCGGACCCGCTCGGCCAGCGGCGCCACCGAGGGCAATGCCGGCCGGTCCGGGAGGTCGTCGTCGAAGAGCTCTCCGCTCCGGGACTTCACTCTTTCGCGTGGGCGGCGCCGAGCTGCTCCTCGAGGCCCTGCAGGGCCGGGAGCCCGGGGTGCTCCGCCTTCAGGCGCGCGAGAGCCGCGTCCGCCCCCGGGTGATCGTGCTTGTCCATCGCGAGCACGATGACCTCGTTGTAGAGGGACTGCCAGTGCTTCGGGTCGACCGCGCGGGCCTTCCGGAAGAGCTCCAGCGCCCTGTCGAAATCTCCCAGGTTCCGGTAGGCGGTCCCGAGATCCGTCATGACGTTCACGTCGTCCGGGTGAAGCTTCAGCGCCCTTTCGTACGCGTCCGCCGCCTGCGCGTACTCGCGGGCATCGTAGGCGGCATTTCCGAGGTGGACCAGGGTGTCGTAGTCGCCTGGTTTCGCCGCGACGACCGCCTGCGCGTCCTGCAGCCGCTGCCGGGCTGCGGGGTCGACCGCAGGCATTCCAGGTGTCGCCGTCGAGCTGCCGTCCAGGGGCGGGGCCCCGGTGACCCCGGCGTTCGGGTCGGCGCCCATCGCGGGAACGGGCGTCACGGCCGTGTGCCTTCCCTCGAGGGAGATCCAGGCGACGGCGAAGCCGACGAGCGCCCCGAGGGCCGCAAAGAGGATTCGGTCGCTCCAGCGGTGCCCCTGCGAAGCAGAAGCAGCCGTCTCGCGCTTCGATCGGCTCTCCTCCCGCCGGGCCGGTCGGGCCGCAGGAGGAGGGGGAAGGTGATCGTCGTGGCTCAGGGGGAACCTCCGTCGTCGTCTTCGTCGGGAAGCAGCGTTGCCGACCAGGTCCCGGCGACCGGACCGATGGCCGGCGCGATGGCCGTCGCTTCCCAAGTTCCTGTGATCCGCTTCGCCAGCGGTTGGACCCGACCGTAGAAATTCGCGTCGAAACCACGCTCGGAGTCGACACGCTGGAGCGACACCCTGTCGCCGATGAAGGTTCCGCGGAGCGATCCGCGGAATCCCCCGTCGAGGGCGTAGTCACCCGAGAGCAGCGTGCCGTCGAGGACGAGCCGGTAGACACCCCGGCGTCCGCCCGGGTCGATGACGGTCTGCCACCGCCCTGTCACGGGGTCGGCCGGCCGGCGCGAGGCGGAGCGCCGCTTTGCGATCTCTTCCTGGAGCATGCCGATCCGCTGCGCGCGGTCGAGCAGGCGCGAAACGGCCGCGCGGCGGTTCTCCTGGGCAGCGCGCGCCCGCGCTTCGGCTTCCACGATCCGCTCCTCGTCGTCCCTGAGCTCCCCGAGCCCGGCCTCCTCACCGTTGCGCAGGCTGTCGAGCAGCTGCTGCCGTGCCGTTGCGGCCACGGCGTCGCTTCGCGAGGCCGCCGCCGTGAGCCGTTCGACTTCCGCCAGGTCGAACAGCCGCGCTTTCTTCTCGAGGTCCAGCGCCACGAGCAGACTCTCCACCGAAGGGTCCGGCCTCGCGGCGTGCACCGCGACGGGCAGGCTCAGGAAGAGGGTCAGAAGGAGTCCGGCCGACGCTCGGTGCGACATCGTGACGACTATACGGGAGCGGCCGGGCCGCCGTCGCCCTCGTCGAGACTCAGTGCGGCGAAGGACCGAGGCTGCGGCGCCGGGCAACCGACCGGTCGAGTGCGCGCTCGACGTCCAGGTCGACCTCCGCCTCGGCGGCTCCGCTGACCTGGGCGATCTCGGAGACGATCAGGTACCGTGCCCGCTCGTACATCTTCTTCTCGCGGAAGGAGAGCGTCTTCTGCTTCTGTACCCAGTTCAGGTTCTTCAGGACGTCGGCGATGTCCGACAGGGCACCCGAGCGCATCTTGTCGAGGTTCTGCTTGAAGCGGCCCTTCCAATCACCGTTCGACTGGAAGCTGCCGTCCTCGAGGACCTTGAAGACGACGCCGACGTCCTGCCGCCGGGTCAGGGGCCTGAGCCCCACGCGGTCGGAGTTTCCGACCGGCACCACGACCTTCGAGTTGTTGGCCAGAAGCCGGACCTGATAACAGGGATGAGCACGGCCGTCAAAGAGCGAATCTTCAACGGTCTCAACGACTCCCACGCCGTGGTTCGGGTAAACCAGCTTGTCGCCGATGTTAAAAACCACCGGATCCGCCTCCTGCGCTATCGGGCCTGCAAGGTTACGCGGCCCTGGGGCAGGGGTCAATGGGAGGTCGGAACCCGGGAACGTCACGGCCCGTCCCTGATCACGAGAACCATCGCGCCATTCGCAAGAAAAGAGGGGTCTTACGATGGTACCGGAGGAGGGACTCGAACCCTCATGAGCTTGCGCTCGGGGGATTTTGAGTCCCCTGCGTCTGCCGTTCCGCCACTCCGGCGCGGGCGGGGAGTCTAGCAGCGAACGATCAGGCCCACTCGAGGCGAACCGACGCATGGAGGTGCGCCAGGAGCGCACCCAGCCCGGCGCCGACGACGTTCCAGAAGACGTCGTTCACGTCGGCCGCGCGGGTCGGCAGGAAGAACTGGACGGTCTCGATACCGACGCTGAAGACCAGGCCGAAGAAGACGACTTCGGCGTGGTTCCTCCAGCGCGCCCTTCCCCTCCCGTCGACGAACTTCCAGGCCAGAAAGCCCCAGACGGCGAACATTACGAGGTTGCCGACGAGCCCGAGAAGCCCGAGGACGAACCTGTTCGAGAGGATTCCGGCCTTGCCCGCGCTCGCCTGGAGGCGAACCAGGTCGTCGAAGGGGACGAGATTCGTGACGACGCCGGGCCGCCCCTCGACCAGGAGAGTCCCCGCCAGGACGAGCGCCGTGTAGGCGAAGAGGAGAAACCCCTGGGCACCCTTCCCGACGACGAGGCGCTTCACGGCCCCTCCCTTTCGCCACCTCCGGGGTCCAGACCGCCCCGGACGCCGGCGAACAGTCCCTGTGCCCCTTCCGGGACGAAGATCGCGTGCCGGAACCCCGCACCGGCGAGGAGCTCGCAGGCATTCCGGCCCGCCTCGCCGTCGTCCCCGACGATGACGACCGGCAATGACCGGTAGCGATCCAGGTCGCCGAGCCGGCCAGGCAGCTCGGGAAGAGGGATCACGATTGCACCCGTTAGCTTTCGGCTCCAGGACGTCCGAACGTCGAGGATCGGAATCTCACGCGAGTCCCGGAGCATCTCTCTCGCGACCGAGCCCCGCATCTCGCGGCACGACGCGTCGACGCTGCGAGTTCCGGTTCCGAGGCAGCCGCCCGCAGCGAGCGCGACGGCAGCGGTAGCCGCGAGGAGACAGGATCGACCGGGCGTCATTGCCGCGAGCTTACCGGAATGCCGGCACGGCAACGGCTGTGGCCTGAAAACAGCATGGAGTGTGACCAGCGACACCGGCCCGGAGCTCCGCAGAGCACGGTACGCAGGTTGCTTAGGTACAGAATGGTCATCCCGCTCCTGGCCCGGAGGCCAAAAAGGAGGACGCGGGACACCTGGAGGAACGAAAGATGAGATGGATCCCGCGTTTCGCCCTGCTCGCCCTCGCGACGACGATTGCAGTCGCCACGCCGGCCGTCGCCCAGGATCGCAGCGGCTCCGTCGAGATCACACCCGTTATCGGGGGTACGTTCGGAGGAACGTTCGACCCGGGGACACTGGCCTTCTACGACGGGGAGGCGGACACGAGCACCGAGGTTGCCTATGGCCTCCGGCTCGGTTTCAACGTCTCGAACAACTTCACGATCGAGGCGAGCTACCTGCAGTCGGACCCGTCGCTGAAGATCGGTGGCGGCGGAGCCATCGGAAGCCCGTCCCGGGAGATCGGGAAGATGGAAATGCGGCTGTACGAGGTCAACTTCCTCGTCCCGTGGGGCCGCGGCAAGGTCCGTCCTTATTTCACGATCGGCGGTGGCGTTCACACGTTCCGCCCCGTCATCTCCGGCTACTCCGCCTCCACCGACTCCCGGGCCACGGGGACCATGGGTTTCGGCGTGAAGGCGTTCGCCACCCCGAACATCGGCTTCCGGTTCGAGGGGAAGGTGCGAACGACCTATATCAACAGCGGGGACGACTACTGGTACTGCGACGAGTGGTGCGACGGCTACTACTACAGCGAAAGCCAGTGGTACGTGAGCGGCGAGGCTGTCGCGGGAGTCGTGTTCGCCTTCTGATCCACAGGTCCTGACTCGTTCCTCAGGAAGCCCGGCGGATGACGATCCGCCGGGCTTCGTCGTCTCCGACTGAAATCCGGACTTCGACTCCGTCCCGGTCCCTCTCGAGTCCCTCCGGCCACTCCACGACGACGACGGCTCCCTTCTCACGCGCCTCGGCAAGGCCGAGGTCGTCGGTGACGGCTCCTCGTGAGGATGTACCGAGGAGCCTGTAGAGATCGGCATGGACGAGGAGGGGCGGCTTCCCTGCGGGGCCGTATTCGTGGACGAGCGCGAACGTCGGCGAGGCGACCTCGTCCGCATCGGCTCCGAGCCCCTCGGCCAGTCCCCGCACCAGCTCGGTCTTGCCCGCGCCGAGGGGTCCCGAAAGGAGGACGAGGGTTCCGGGCGGCAGCAGCGGCGCCAGGCGGCGTCCGGCTTCGCGCGTTTCGGCGGCCGAGCGGGAGATGATCTCGATCGGCAGGTGGGTCACGAGAGGGTCGACTCGCAGACGACCCGGATCGCCTCGGCGAGGGCATCCACGACGTCGGAAGCGACGAGAGGCTCCTCCCCAACGCGTTCGCGCGCCAGATCGCCTCCGAGTCCGTGGAGGAAGGCGCCCGCCCGGGCCGCATCCCGGGCCGTCAGTCCGCGCGCCAGGAACGCCCCGACGACACCCGTCAGGACGTCGCCGCTCCCGCCCGAGGCCATCCCCGGGTTCCCGGAGAGGACCCGGACGACCTGCCCCTCCGGATCGGCGACGACCGAGCGGAAGCCCTTGAGGACGACCGTGGCCCCCGACCTTCGTGCGAGTTGCGTCGCAGCCCCTTCGGCGTCGGCGACGACGGCGGTGGTCGGAATTCCGAGGAGTCGGGATGCCTCCCCGGCGTGGGGCGTCAGGATCGTGGGAACGCTCCGGCCCTGCAGGAGCTCGGGGCGCCCCTCGAAGAGATTCAGGGCGTCGGCGTCGAAAACGGCCGGAAGACCGCTGGCGAGCGCCTCGTCGAGAAGGGCGCGGGCGGAGGTCGACGTCCCGAGTCCCGGACCGATCGCGAGAGCCGTCAGTCCTGCGGGAGCGAGGAGGGCCGACGTCGTGGCCTCCGCCACGAGGGCGTGAATCGCGGCGCGGCTCGCCTCTTCTGCGACGACGACGACCTTCCCGGCGCCACATCGAAAAGCGGCGCGTGCCGCCAGGGCCGCAGCCCCAGCCATCCCCCAGGCGCCGCCAACGACACCGAGCGTCCCGAACGATCCCTTGTGTGCAGCCGCCGGCCGCCACGGGAAGAACCCGGCGACATCCCGGGAGGTCACCACCTCCGGTGCGCCGACGGATCCCGCAACAGGCAACAGGCCGATATCCGCCACGACGACCCGCCCGCAGGATCCGGCGGCCGGAGCTTCGAGGTGCGCGCGCTTCGGGAACCCGAACGTGACCGTCAGGTCCGCTCGGACGTGCAATACGTCCGAGCGGCTCGAACCGGAGTCGAGGCCGGAAGGGACGTCGACGGCGACGACGAACGCCCGGCGACATAAGGCGAGCCGGACGGCGGCGGCGTGCAGGGACGTCTCCTCCAGCGGCCGGGAAAGGCCCGTACCGAAGAGCGCGTCGACGACGAGCGTGGCCTGGCGGAGCGGCTCGAGGTCCGCGACCGCCTCGACCTCGGCGACGGACGTACCCTCGTTCTCCAGCCGGCGGAGCATCTCGGCCGCGTCACCCGAGACCTTCCCCCGAACCCCGGCGAGAAGCACCGTCACCTCTCCCGTGACGGGGCTCTTCCGCAGCAGCCGGGCGGCGCCGAAACCGTCGCCTCCGTTATTCCCCGTTCCGCAGAGCACGACGACCCGCTCGCCACGGAGAGGGACAGTCGCGATCGCACGGACGCATTCCCTGGCGACGGCCTCCGCCGCTCGCTCCATCAGGACGATGCCTGGCGTTCCGGCAGCGATCGTCCTCGCGTCCGCCTCCCGGGTCTCGGCCGCCCCGAGAACTCTCACGCGACCGCCGGGGTCACTTCCCCGCCGGTCTCACCTCCGGCGGGAGGACCGAGACGAAGATCGACTGCTGAACGAAGCTGACGGTGTTCGTCGGCTCGTCCCGGACGGCCAGCGAAAGCCGCTGACCTCCCGGAATCATCAGGAGTCGCACGTCGTAGACGAAGTCCCGGCGGGAGAGATTCCCGAGCTCCTTGACGTCGATCTCGACCGGGACGACCTGGTTCGCGAGCTCGGACTGCTTGCCCTCGGAGTCGACGACGATGAAGTAGAGGATCACCCTCCCCCGGGCTATCGGGCCCTCCGGCAGCAGGGTGATCCGGCTGAACGGCACGCGGATCCGGATCGGCACGAAATAGTTCTGCGCATCGGCCGGCGCGGGCTGGCCGACCTCGATACCGACGGCGAGCGGGTTGTCGTCGCGGACGAAGTAGAGGGCCGAGGTGACCCCCTCGGTGATCCGCGTCTCGATCCCCTTCTCGACGTAGCTCCGCCGGGAGCGCGCCACCAGACCCTTCTTCTTCATCTTCACCTGCACCTTCCGCGGGCGCTCGCCGCCCGTCTTCAGGCTCCGGTACCCGACGGAGTAGTAGGAGGTGTAGTCGCCCCGCATGTCGTTCAGCGGGCCGATGACGTCGTTGCGATTGAGGATCGCTTTCCCGCCTGTCTCCTCGGCCATGAGCTGGACCATCGACTGCATGTTCGTCCGCTCGATGAAAGGGTCGATCTTCGCCTCGGTCGTCCGGTTCTCCGCGCTGATGCCGGAGTCGATCGAGAGACCGGAGGCGTCGACCATGTACATCGAGACTCCCGCGGCGTTGGCGGCGCGGACAATCCCGAGATAGGAGGCCGTCTTGTCGAACTCGAACTGCGAGAGCCCCCCGCTCTGGGTCCGGAACTTGTCCTGGATGTACTTCCAGAGCTCGGCGCCGGGAGACTGAGGCAGGCCCTCCGAAACGTGGAGGAGGATCTTCCGCCCCTCGACGCCGGCGAGCTGGTCGATCGTCTTCTTCAGCGCGTCGACGGTGAAGTCGATGTCGTTCTTGTAGGAGAGGGCGTACTGCCGCGCCTCCGTGTAGGCCTCGCTCTCCGTCTTGGACTCGTCGATCCGCCGGAGGATGTCGCGGCGCTCGCTGAGTCTTGTCTGGCCGAGTGTCGAAAGGTCCTCCTGCTGCTTGAGAACGTCGGAGATCTCGCGCCCGTCGTTCGTGAACTTGCGGCGGACCTTCAGCGAGTGGTCCCAGGTGACGACCATCGCATCGACGTTGTCCTTCACGTTCTCGCGAACCCACGTCTCGACGCTTCGAAGGACACGGTTGCGGTTGAACGGCTGGAGGCTCAGGTTGTCGATGAAGATGACGATCCGGGTCCTCGGAACGGGAAGGGGGGCAACGGCCGGTTCGACGGGCTCGAGGGCCGGTGCCGGAGCAGCGGCAGGATTATCGGCCGGGGTCGCCGCGGGCACCGGCGCCTCTCCGGAAACCGGCTCGTCACCGAAGAAGACGACCCTGCCGCCATCGACCGCATAGAAGTTGGTCAACGGCTGGAGCATCCCGTCCTCGTAAACCTCGAAGTCCTCCTTCGTCAGGCCGCGGACCCTGTTCCTTTTCGAATCGGTCACGACGACGTCGATGTTCGTGACCGTAACGTCGACGTTCCTTACGATGGGACCGGGCCTCGGCGTCGGGGCCGGGCCCTGCGGCGCAGCCGACAGGGCAACGGCTGGAAGAGCCGCCAGGAGCGCGGACGCGACGACGGAGAGCGACAACCTTGAAGACACCATTCCCCCATTCTACGGATGCGGCAGGAATCGGCCCGATGGTCCTCACCAGAGAGGACCGCTGCGGTCCCCGATCCGCCCGTTTTCACCGGAGTTTTCCGCTTGCACTTCGCTCCTCGCTCCTTGAGAATAGCCGCCTCGAATGACGGCCGCCCTGGGCCCGGTGGGCGCGCGGACGTTCCGAGAGGTCGAGGGAAGACAGGGAAGATCCGGAGGTCTGGGCTGAACAAGCCGCAGCTGGGAACGGACGCGGAGGTAGAGTACGGGGAGGCACGCTCAGACGCGGATCTCGCCGGAGTTATCTTCTCCGTCGTCGAAGGTGCTCCTCGGGTTCAGCTCTCCTTCGGGAGGAACCTGCGGTGGCAGGTCAACTCACTTTCTTCCGACACCTCTCCGGGACACCATCCACACGCAGACCGAGGAAAACGGGCGACGGGGAGCAGCGAAAGATATGTCTGACCGGGAACGGAACGGTGGTCTCCCGGGTCTCATGACCTCGGGCACCGTGGGTGCACGAAAGGAGAGAGGGCCGATGACCGGAACCAGGACGGGGAGAGACGCCCGGACGAGCCTCCGGAGCCGACTTCGCCGCGTGATGGCGGTCGGCGGGCTCATCCTGCTGGGAACGACGGCGACGGGTTGCCAGAAAGTCGTCGATCAGTTCAAGGCGAAGCAGGTCATCCGAAAAGGGAACGCCTACTTCAAGCAGCAGCTCTACGAGGACGCCCTGAAGCAGTACCAGGAAGCGATGGTGCTCGATCCGGAAGAAATCCGGATCAAGAAGTTCGTCGCCATGGGGAACATGGCGATCTACAACCCCGGTTCGGAGCATCCGAAGGACATCCAGGCCCTCGAGACGGCGATCAAGTACTTCAAGGAGTATCTCGCTGTCAGGCCCGAGGACGAAAACGCCGCCAAGTTCCTCGTGACGACCTACATGAACTCCCGCCGGTACGACGACGCCATCCAGTACTTCAAGGACTGGATCAAGGTGCACGCCGACGACCGGCAGGCCGTTCAGACCATCGCCATGCTCTACGCCAAGAAGGGCGACTTCGACCAGTCGATGGAATGGCAGGACAACCTCGCCAAGCTCGACCCGAACAACGCCGATGTCTACTACACGATCGGCGTGACCTGCTGGGACAAGTCGTACAACACGCCGATGGACCAGATGGATGGTGAAGCGCGCAAGGCGCTCATCGATCGTGGGATGGCGGCTCTCGAGAAGGCCAACTCCCTGCGCGAAGACTATTTCGAGGCGATGCTCTACGTGAACCTCATGTACCGCGAGTACGCCAAGCTCGAGAACGACCCGATCAAGAAGGAGGAGCTCCTCGCCCGGGCCACCGAGTGGCAGAAGAAAGCCCTCGCCGCTCGCGACCGTGTAAAACAGAAAGAGCGCGAGGAAGCGGCAAGGAAGAACCCGCTCGAAGCGATCTGACGGACCCGAGCGAGAGGACCGCGAACATGTTCGAAACTTCCCTCATCGAGTCGAAAAAGCAGCAGGCGACGGGCAACCGATGGCTCTCGGTCCCAATGTCGATCTTTCTGCACTTCGTCATCGGCGGGACCATCCTGGCCGCGTCGATGTGGTTCATCGAGGAGATCCCGGAGCCCCCGATCCCGATCTCCTTCTACTCGGAGGCTGCTCCCCCGCCTCCTCCTCCACCGCCTCCCCCGAAGGCTGCTCCGAAAGCCGCGGTGAAGGTCGAGCCGGTCAAGGTGTCGTCGAACATGGCCCCCATGATGGTCCCGGACGTTCTCCCCGTCGCCCCGTCAGCTCCTGACCAGTCGTCCGGTACCGAGGGCGGTGTCGAGGGCGGTGTCGAGGGCGGCGTCGAGGGTGGCGTCATGGGCGGTGTCCTCGGCGGCGTCAAGGGCGGCGTCCTCGGCGGTGCGGCCCAGGTCGAAGAGCCACTCCGGGTCGGAGGCGACGTCAAGGAGCCTGTCGAAATCTCCCGGGTCCAGCCGGTGTATCCCGAAGCTGCCAGGAAGGCGCGTCTTCAGGGTATCGTCATCCTCGAGGCGATCATCACCAAGGAAGGGAACGTCGAGTCTGTCCGCGTCCTGCGGGGCATCAACCCGCTGCTCGACAACGCCGCGATGCGCGCCGTCCAGCAGTGGAAGTACAAGCCCGCGACCTTCAACAGCAGGCCGGTTCCGGTCTACCTGACCGTGACCGTGACCTTCAGGCTCCAGTAACAACGCGCGAACGCGATCCAAAGCGACGCTTCAATTCAACAAGGAGGATCTTGCACCATGGAAATGGATTTTGGACACATCTGGGGACAGATGTCCTTCGCCGTCAAGGCCATCATGGCGATTCTCGTGTTCATGTCGGTCTACTCGCTCGGGGTCTCCCTCGAACGCTGGTGGGCCTTCAGGATCGCGAAGAAACAGTCGGTCAAGTTCGCCATGGAGATCGGCCCTCTCCTCAAGCAGGAGAAGCTGAAAGAGGCGATCGACCTCGCCAAGAAGTACAAGGGAAGCCACGTCGCCAAGGTGGTCTCACCGGGTCTCCTCGAGTTCGCATATGAGGCGCACGGTGGAAGCGTTGCCGGCCACGACGTCGTCGCGGCGGCCGAGCGTGCCATCGCCCGCGCTGCGATGATGACGGGAGCGGACATGAGGCGCGGCCTCGGCGGGCTCGCCACGATCGCGACCACGTCGGTCTTCGTCGGTCTCCTCGCGACGGTCATCGGCATCATCCGTGCCTTCCAGGGCATGGCGACCTCCGGTACGGGCGGACTCGGCGCGGTCTCCGCGGGTATCGCCGAAGCCCTCATCGGCACGGCCCTCGGGCTCTTCGTCGCCATCCCGGCCGTCTGGCTCTATAACTACTTCCTCAACAAGATCGAACGGTTCAACATCGAAATGTCCAACTCCTCCTCGGAGCTCGTCGACTACTTCATCAAGAGGATGGGCTCCCGGGCGGCCTGAGGAGGGCTGGCCGGGCTCGCTCCCGGCGGCCTTCCTCGGAACTGAACGGAGGACACAACGATGGCAACGCAGAACTTCGGAAACCGGCACGAGACGAAGAGTGAGATCAACGTCACTCCCCTCGTCGACGTCATGCTGGTCCTCCTCATCATCTTCATGGTGATCACGCCCATGCTGCAGAAGGGGAAGCCCGTTCTGCTGCCGAAGACCGATCGCCCCGACAAGAAGCCCGAGACGGACAAGGAACTCCTCATCAGCGTCCAGGCCGACAAGACGATCTTCATCGACGCCAAGTGGTACCCGGACCCGGAGTTCGCCGCCAAGATGCGGGAATACGGGGAACGGTCTGCCAGCAAGGACGTCCTCATCAAGGCTGACAAGCAGCTCAATTACGGCGACGTCAAGAAGGTCATGAAGATGATCAAGGACGGGGGCTTCGAGAAGATCGCCCTGATCACCGAGCGGAAAACGGAAGAGTAGGAGGGTACGCCATGGGAATGGATGTCGGACCAAGCCAGGGCGGCCCGAAGTCGGAAATCAACGTCACGCCCCTGGTCGACGTCATGCTCGTCCTGCTGATCATCTTCATGATCCTGCAGCCGATGCTCCAGATGGGATACGACGTCAACGTGCCGCCCAACGCGCCGGCGGGTCTCCCGCCGCCGCCGTCCGGCGACCAGATCATCGTCTCGCTGACGACGAGCAACGAGATTTACCTCAACAAGGAGCGGGTCGACCGCTCCAACCTGCCGATCAGACTCCAGGAAGTTCTCCGCAACCGCGGCAACCGGCCGGTCTTCTTCTCCTGTGAGGACGCCGTGAAGTACGACAAGGCCATGGAGATCATGGACGTCGTCCGGAACAACGGCGCCAAGAACATCGGGATCGTCATGGACTGGGTCAGCCCCCTGGAAGCAGCGCCCGCAGGCGGCTGATTCCGCTTCCCGGCTGCCGGAACGGCCGCCCAACTCGCCCGACTCGCCCGACCTCGCGTCCCCGGCCTCTCGCCGGGGACGATTTCTTTTCGGCGAGTCGTCGTCCGACACAAATCGTCGGGCCGGCTGGCCGAGCCGGTCTCGCCCGGGACTCCCCCGCTCCTGCCCCGGCGCGTCTCGACCCCGGTCACGAGATCGGCTGTCTCCCGCCCACAGCCGGTCCTGGACAGGACCAGTCGACGCGCCAGAACCAGCGGCTCCCGGCACACGGTTGTGCGGCGCCCCATGAAACCCCGGTGGAGTGAGACACCGGGGTCTTCGAAGCAAGGCCGGGCGCGCCGCGACGGGCGCTTCTGCTCAGATGAGCGTGGCGATGACGAGCGCGATGACCGACATCAGCTTGAGGAGGATGTTCAGGGAGGGCCCGGAGGTGTCCTTGAACGGGTCGCCGACCGTGTCGCCCACGACGGCCGCCTTGTGCGGGTCGGAGCCCTTGTAGTACTTCCGGCCGTCCACCTCGACGCCTTCCTCGAACATCTTCTTGGCGTTATCCCAGGCACCGCCCGAGTTCGACTGGAAGATCGCGAGCAGGACGCCGGTCGCCGTCACGCCGGCGAGGAGGCCCCCGAGCATCTCTGCGCCGGAACCGAAACCGAGGAGCCTCGGGCCGAAACCGATCGCGACCGGAACGATGACGGCGAGAAGGCCGGGAGCGACCATCTCCCGGATCGCCGCGGTCGTCGAGATCTCGACGCACTTTCCGTACTCGGCCTTTCCGAGCGCTTCCTCGAAAATCTTCTGATCTTCGACCGGCCAGTCCTTGAAGTCCTCGCCGGAGTGGGCATCCATGGCGAAGATCGCGGCCTTGAGCGCCGGGATCTCCGCGAACTGCCGGCGGACCTCCTGGATCATCGCCATCGCCGCCCGGCCGACCGCCGCCATTGCCATCGACGAGAAGAGGAACGGCATCATCGCGCCGATGAAGAGACCCGCCATGACCTCCGCCTTCGAGACGTCGATCGACTTCAGGTGCGCCGCCGTCATGAAGGCGCCGAAGAGGGCCAGCGCCGTCAGGGCCGCGGACGCGATCGCGAAGCCTTTCCCGATGGCGGCGGTCGTGTTCCCCACGGCGTCGAGCTTGTCGGTCCGGCGGCGCACGTCTTTCGGCAGCTCGGCCATCTCGGCAATGCCCCCGGCGTTGTCGGAGATGGGACCGTAGGCGTCGACGGCGAGCTGGATGCCCGTGTTCGAGAGCATGCCGACGGCGGCGATCGCGATACCGTAGAGCCCGCCGAAGTGGAACGCGGCGATGATCGAAGCGGCCAGGATCATGATCGGCCAGGCCGTCGAACGCATCCCGACGCCGAGTCCCGCGATGATGTTGGTGGCCGCGCCGGTCACGGATTGCCGCACGATGGACAGCACTGGTCCGGTGCCCGTTCCCGTGTAGTGCTCGGTGAGCATGCCGATCGCGAGGCCCGCGACGAGGCCGATGACCGTCGAGAAGAAGATCCCGAGGGACGTGATGGTCCTCTCGGTCCCGTAGAGCAGGTCCTGGTAGACGAAGCTCTCGGGGAGCATTCCCCGGATGATGAAGAACGAGAGAACGACCATCACGATCGAGGAGCCGAACTCGCCCGTGTTCAGCGCCCGCTGGGGCGAGCCGCCCTCCTTGACCCGGACGAAGAACGTTCCTCCGATCGAGGTCAGAATCCCGACGCCCGCGAGCGCGAGCGGGAGAAGGACGGCCGAGAGACCGTCGAACCCATCGGCGGTGAAGGCCTCTCCGGTGCCGAGCCGACCGGCCATGAACGCGGCGCCGAGGACCATCGAGCCGACGATCGAGCCGACGTACGACTCGAAGAGGTCGGCCCCCATCCCCGCGACGTCGCCGACGTTGTCGCCGACG
>DIAY01000159.1:0-203 GCA_002414905.1 Holophagales bacterium UBA5066
ATCGAGTCCTACGAGGCGGTCGCGGTCGGCGACGACCTTCCCGATCTCGGAATGATGCGTCGCGCCGGGATCGGTGCCTGCCCGTCGGACGCGGTGCCGATCGTCAAGGACGCGGCCGCGCTCCACCTGTCCAGGCAGGGCGGCCGTGGCGCCGTCCGCGAGCTCTGCGACATGATTCTCGAGATCCGCCGCGGCGCCCGGGC
>DIAY01000159.1:444-756 GCA_002414905.1 Holophagales bacterium UBA5066
GAAGATGACGAGGACGGCGTAGCGGAACTTCTGAAGAAGCCACTTCTCCGTGACGACGCCGATCCTCACGAAGAAGACGATGGCGAGCGGCGTCTGGAAGACGAGCCCCATCCCGAGGAGAATCTTCGAAAGGATGGCCAGGTAGTCGTCGATCTTCAGGACCGGAGTGAAGTCGGCGCCCATGGTCACGAGGAACTTCGCCACCATCGGGAACGCGATCGCGTAGCCGAACCACCCGCCCGCGCAGAAGAGAATGGTCGTCGAGAAGACGAAGGGAAAGACCCATCTCTTTTCGTGACGGTAGAGCCCGGG
>DIAY01000159.1:1028-3816 GCA_002414905.1 Holophagales bacterium UBA5066
TCGAGGATGGGCTTCTGCGCGATCCGGAAGAGGTCCGCGGCCTTCCACCAGGCGAGGAAGAAGCCCGCGGCGATGGCGATCGCCGAGTAGAAAATTCTCTTGCGGAGCTCCTCGAGATGCTCGAGGAACGTCATCCGAGTCAGGTCGTCGGCAGGCGTCTGGGTCACGCGGGGCGGACCGGTTCGTTGCGCTCTTCAGCGGCCGGGCTCGCGATGGTCCCCACGGCCGGCACGGCCTGTGGACCGGGATCGGGGCCGGGGGCGGGCTTCTGGGCGTCGTCACGGGCCGCCTTCTCCACCTCCTCCTCGATCGAGCGCTTGAGGTCGGTCGAGGCCCTCTTGAACTCGCCCAAGCCCTTCCCGAGCTGCTTGCCGAGCTCCGGGAGCTTCTTTGGTCCGAAGATCAACAGGGCCAGAGCGAAGATGAAGATCAGCTCCGGCATTCCGAGGTTGCCCATCGCGGCGGGATCGTCCGCTGCGCACTCCCCGGAGTCAAGGCCGAACCCTGCGCCGGACCTGGCGGGGCTCTGCCATCTGCCGCCCTCTCCCGTCGACGGCACGCCGCGTGCTACCGTTCACGATGGAGGCCTCTGTGACGCCGAATCCGCCCCGTTCCCGTGCTCTGAAGCTGTTCGCCGCGCCGCTCGTCCTCGCCGCCACGACGCTCCTCGGCGGCACTCTGGGTCCGCGCCTCCTCGCCGCCTCCGACGCGACGAATCCGATGCTGAAGGAGTACTCCGACCTCCTCGCCACGGCCCGGGCCTGGTACGCCGACGACCTCGGCACGGAGAAGCTCGTCTACTCCTCCATCTCGGGAATGCTCGATACCCTCGATCCGCACTCGAACTTCCTGGCGCCCGAGGAATACGGCGTGATGCAGGAGAAGCAGCGCGGGTCTTTCTACGGGCTCGGAATCATCATCTCCAAGCGCAACGGCCGGGTCACCGTCATCACGCCGGTCGAAGGCTCCCCCGCCCAGCGCCTCGGGATTCGTGCGGGTGACATCATCGACCTCGTCGAGGGAGAGCCGATCGGCGATCTCCCGATCGATGCCGTCGTCAAGAAGCTGAAGGGCCCCAAGGGGACGACGGTGAAGATCACCATCGTGAGGCCCGGCCTCGGTGAGCCCCTCCAGATGACCGTGACGCGCGCGGAGATCCCGACGAACTCGGTCTCCTTCGCCTTCATGATCGAGCCGGAGGTCGGCTACATCCGCCTGAAGGACTTCACGCACACCTCCGCCCCCGAGCTTGCGGAAGCGTGGGCGAAGCTCGAGAAGCAGGGGATGAAGAAGCTCGTCTTCGACCTGAGGGCGAACCCGGGCGGCCTCCTGGACCAGGCCATCGCCGTCTCCGACTTCTTCCTGAGGAAGGGGGCGAAGGTCGTCGTCACTCGCGGCCGTCAGGCGAACTCGGAGCAGATCTTCGCCGCGCCCGGCCGCAACACGAAGGCGCGCCTGCCGGTCGTCGTCCTGATCAACAAGGGCTCGGCCTCGGCGGCCGAGATCGTCGCCGGGGCCGTCCAGGACCAGGACCGCGGCATCGTGGCCGGCCAGACGAGCTGGGGCAAGGGACTCGTCCAGTCGGTCTACACCCTCTCCGACGGTGCCGGGCTGGCATTGACGACGGCCAAGTACTACACGCCGTCGGGACGCTGCATTCAACGCGACTACAAGGAGTTCATCGAGTACGTCGCTCCCGTCGACGACGAGGACGCCGAGGACGACGTGCAGACCGCCCCTGGCACACTGGAGGTCTTCCGGACCGCGGGAGGCCGCGTCGTCCACGGTGGCGGCGGAATCACTCCCGACGTCGTCGTGAAGGCCGGGAAGCTCTCCCGCTGGATGGCGACTCTCTACGCACGGGGCGTCTTCTTCGAGTGGGCGGTGCAGTACAGGGCGAAGAACGCGGAGGTTCCGCAGGACCTGAAGGTCACCGACGCGATCCGGGAGGACTTCTTCACGTTCGCCGACGGCCAGCCGAATGCGCCGGAGATGCCGTCCCGCACCGCCTATGCCGACGAGAAGGACAAGGTCTCGGTCGACCGTGCGCTGGCCGAGGAGCTCGTCGGCGCCGTCCACGGCCCCGAGGCGGCCTACCGGATCTCGATCGAGGGTGACCTCCAGCTGAAGAAGGCCCTGTCTCTTTTCCCCGAAGCCGAGAAGCTCGCCGGAATCCGCTCCGAGCCCGCGGCGATCGCCGGGAAGTAAGCCCGAAGCCCGTCCCGGGCGTAGCAGACCGCCGTGCATCGGCGGTCTGCTACGCTCCAGCAGATATGAAACTCGGGATCGTCGGCCGGCCGAAGACCGGAAAGACCACTCTTTTCAACCTCCTGACCCGGTCCCACCAGTCCGTCGACAAGTTCGGGGCCGTGCGCGAGACACACCTGGGGACGGCCCCGGTGCCCGACCCTCGCCTCGACCGCTTGTCCGCGCTCTTCAAGCCGAAGAAGCACACGCCGGCCACGGTCGACTTCGTCGACATCCCCGGGATCGCAAAGGGGGAGCAGGAGAAGATCGACTTCTCGGCCCTCAAGAACGTCGACGCCCTGGTCCACGTCCTGCGCGCCTTCGAGGATGCCGACCTCCCTCACGAGGGAGGGGTCGACCCCGCGCGGGACGCGAAGATGCTCGACGAGGAGCTCGTCCTCTGCGATTACGTCCTCCTCGAGAAACGACGCGAGAAGCTCGACAAGGAGCGGAAGAAGACGAAGTCGGCCGAGCTCGATGCGGAATGGGCTGCCATCGAGAAGTGCCTTCCCGCCCTCGAAGCGGCCACACCGCTGCGCGC
>DIAY01000159.1:4037-4179 GCA_002414905.1 Holophagales bacterium UBA5066
GAGGACGAATGCCGGGCCTGGACCGTCCCTGCCGGCGCGACCGCAGTGGAGTGTGCCGGGACGATCCACTCCGATCTCGCCCGCGGGTTCATCCGCGCCGAGGTCGTGCCCGTCGAGGACCTCCTCGACCTCGGCTCGCTCG
>DIAY01000159.1:4396-29396 GCA_002414905.1 Holophagales bacterium UBA5066
TTCGTTTCGGGAAGCTCGGGCGTCCCGGACGCTTCGGGCGTCTCAGACGTCCCGGTCGCTTCGGGCGACGGCTCGGACGACGCTGGCGGCGGCTCGCTGGCGGCGACCTCGATCACCGGGATCTCTACCCCTTCCCGCGGCGTGATGTCGTCTTCTTCCACCGTCGAGGTTCGTAGCGACACGGTGGTCTTCTCCCTGGAGATGTCGTCCCGCTTCTTCGGCGCCTCGGCGGGCGCCTCGGACTTCACCTCGACGACGATGGCCGTGATGTTGTCCACTCCGCCCCGCTCGTTGGCCAGGTCGATGAGCCCGCGGACGATCTCCTCGAGCGACCGCGACGAGGCGAGAGCATTCGTGATCTCTTCGTCCGACACCATGCCGGTGAGGCCGTCGGAACAGAGGAGGAACCGGTCGCCTCCCCCGACAGGGATCTCGAGGAGGTCGACGGCGACGTGAGCGCCCCCGCCGAGGGCGCGGGTGACCACGTTCTTGAGAGGGTGGCTCCGGGCTTCATCCTCGGACAGGATCCCGGCGTTGACCTGCTCCTGGACCCACGAGTGGTCGTCGGTGAGACGGCGCAGCTCGGTCTCGCGCCAGAGGTAGGCACGGCTGTCTCCGACGTGGACGAGCGTCGCTCGCTTCTTGTCGAACAGCGCGGCCACAACCGTCGTGCCCATTCCCTTCAGCTCGGGACGGTTCACCACGGCGCGCATTACCTTCTCGTTGGCGCGCTCGACCGCCGTGCTGAGACGATTGCCGTCCACGGAGTAGCGGTTGTTGTAGCCGAACGGCCACGTGTTGTCGTGGTCGTCCTCCGTTCCGGCGATGAACTCCTGGATCGATTCGACCGTCAGGCGGGAGGCCACTTCACCGGCAGCATGGCCACCCATGCCATCGGCGACGACGAAGAGACCCCTCTCGGCATCGAGAAGGTAGGCGTCTTCGTTGTGCTTCCTCTTCCGGCCAACGTCGGTGAGACCGAATGCATTGAGAGCCACGGGCGGATTCTAGCCCTTCCGCCCGAACAGTCCGCCAAGGAATCCCTTGTTGTCGGACGGGGGGCGCAGCTCGGCGGCCAGCTTCTGGACGTCGCCGTCCTCGGGAATCCTGCTGAGGGCCTCCTGCAGGTGTCTTTCGGCCTTGGTCCTGAGACCGACCTGAAGGTAGAGACGGGAGGCCTCTCGGTGAACGGCCCCGTTCTCCGGATCGAGCTTGAGGGCGGCTTCGACAGCCTCCACGCCCCGCCGGGCCTTTCCCGAGATCCGGCTGCAGACGAGGGCGAGGTAATGGAGCGCCTTGGCGTCCTTGCCCCAGTGGCCCACCGAGAGGTCGAACTGCTGGAAGGCGGTGGCGAGGTCCCCCTCGCGGTAAGCCTTGACGCCCTTGGCGAGGTAGACCTTAGCGATACCGGCCGGGTCGAAGGCCGCGCCTCCGCCACCCTTGTCGATGTCGAAGTCGTGGGCCTTGCGACGCTGCGCATTCGTCAGGACGTTCACCGCTTCCGTCAGAACCTGGAAGCGGGTCTCGGCTTCCGACTTCTTCGCCGCGTCGAGGAACCGGTCCGGGTGGGCGTCCCGCGCGAGGGCTCGAAAGCGGCCCCGGATGACCTCTTCGGAGGCATCACGACTCACACCGAGGATGTCGTAGTAGTTCGCCACAGCGTACCGATCGGCTCGTGCCTTGCGGGCCCCCTTGCACAGACAGTAATGAAATTCTCACACGACGGTCTACAGAAACTCAAGCCCTGCCGGGACCCTCGTGCGCGGCAGGGGCTCTTTCTAGAGCTGGCGGCGCTGGACAATGCGTTTTGCCGTCACGCGAACGGCCTCGGGGACGTTCCGGTCCGTGGCGAGGGCCGTCTGATCCCTCTGGGCGAGCCGGAGAACGAGAGGAAGCGTGACGTCGATCGGAGATCGCGGATTCCTCACGATCGCCGACATCAGGGCGTACTTCTTCATCCACTCCCGTCGCTGGGCGACCGCTCTCAGGACGTCTTCCGAGACGCTCTTCATGTTCGCGATCGCCTCGGCGTCGGCTTCGTTCGTCTTGGGAGACTTCAGGACGGCCGTCGAGACGAGGCGGTTCGGGTCTCGGACGAGGAAGAGGCGTTCCTCCCGGGTCCCGCGGTAGGCGACCCGGATGCGCTGCGAGACGCTGAGGGAAGTGAGGCGGACGATGATGTCCTTGGAGACCTCGTCTTCCGCGGGCGGCTGTGCTTGTGCAGCTCCTTCGGACGCCACGCCCGCCGGCTGGCCGGGGACCGGCACCGTGGCCGTCTCGGCCTCCTCCGCCTCGAGAAGGAGCTCCCCTCTCTCTCGTTCTTTCTTGAGGAAAAACTCCTCGAGGAACTCGTCGGCGCGCCGGCGGATGTCCGTGGAGAGATCGAGGTTCTCGAAGAGGCTCTCGACGATCTCCGGCGCGGCGAGGAGGCGCGCCTGGTTCGTGATGAGGACGTCCTGCAGATCGGGCTCGATGTGGCGGGCGAGATGAACCAGGGTTGCGTCAGCGACCGAGCGGTGCTGGAGAATCCCCTCGAGGACTCTTCGTTCGCTGGTTCGCCGGGCAATGGCGTCGAGCTGATCGGACCGGGACTCGGGCATCTGGACAGCGCCGAGCAGTGCCGCGACGTCGAACGTCCGGAATGTCTCCTCGCAGATCGTCGTGAACTCGGGATCACCCTGCGCCAGCATCGACCCGACGGCGCGTACGAGCTCCGCCGGGGCGAGAGGTACGAAACCGCGCGCGGCGAATTCGAGAATCCGGCGGGGCGCCTGCCCGCTCTCGATCGACGCGAGGATGTCGAGGCCAGGAGCGTCCGAAGACATGCTGGCGGGAGCTTACGACAGAGTGAAGGCTTCAGCCGCCCCGGGGGCCGGTCCGGGCGGACGCCTCGCCGATGACGAAGTTCCTGACCACCTGCCCGAGCTGACCGACGGCGCCGATCGCGGCGCCGTCCACGTCGACCTCGACACCGCCGGCATTACCGAGAGTCAGGACGAAGGTTCGCCCTCCCTCGAAGCGCCGTGTCGTCCCCTTGCGGAAGAGCTCGGCTGCGATGACGCGCCCGTCGACGCTCACCTCCGTCCAGCAGTCGTCGCTGAACGTGAGAGTCAGTATCCGGCCGCCGCCCGGCGAAGAGCCGGGCTGCGGGGCCCTCGCAACAGCCGGCTCGAGAAGCGGCTCTCCTGACGGGACGGGCACGGCAGCCAAAGCGATGGCCGGAGGAAGGCGGAGGGCTTCCGGAACCGGCGTCGCGGCTTCGACGGCGGCCTCCCTTCGCGCTACGGGTCCCTCGGTGCTCGCTCTCCCCTTGAGAACGGCAGCGACGAAAGTCACGAGGGCGAGGACGAGCGCCACTCCGACACCGAGGGCTGTCGTGTTCAGGGAGACGTTCTTCCTGGGACGAGAAAGGCGGATGCGATGAGATGCGGAGTTGAAGCTGTTGGACGTCGTCTTCTCCCGCTCGACCGACCACCCCTCGTGGACGTGGTTGAAGCCCGCCGCGGTCCTCTCCGCGTCGAGCCCGAGGTGACGGGCGATCGCGAGGACGAACCCTCTCGCGAAGACCCGCGAGGGGAGATGCTCGAAGTGACCGGTCTCGAGAGCTTCAATCTGGCGCACGGAGACCTTCGTCACTTCCGCGAGCTGTTCGCGGGTGACCTCCCTGAGCTCGCGTTCACGACGCAGCTCTTCGCCAAACTCCTGCGGGGTTTCCACCGGCAACCGATAACCCTCCGGGGCTCAAGAATTTATATCTTTCAGCCCGAACTGTCAATCGACCGCCGGACCCTGGCCGGCCCCTGGCCCTCGAGGAGGGTTCGGGCGCAGGCGGCCAGGAGCGGGTCCGCGGAGGGGTCCTGGATGAGCCTTTGGAGCACCGGCCGTAACGAGGAGGTCAGAAGCGAGAGCGCGACCGCCCGCGGCGTCCGCGGCGAGAGCAGGACCGCCGTCCGCACCGCCGTCCGCGCCATCCAGCGCTCGTTCGATGTGAGCTGCACCAGCTGAGCCTCCTTCGGGTGTCGGACGAGCAGCCAGGCGGTCAGGTCCTCCTCGACGAGCCGCGGGTTGCCGAGCAGCACGGCGAGGACGTCCACCTCCCCATCATCGAGAAGAGCCCCGGCGAGAGCCCGGTCGGCCAGTCGTGCCAGAGCCGTCTTCTCACCGAGCGAGAGACGCGGGAGCTTCTCGAGGATGCGCCGGTTCGCCGAGTACCGCACCGGGGCCGGAGCTCGGGCGTCGCGGCCCACGTCGACCAGGTCGCGCCACGGGAGGTCCTCGAGGAGGCGCAGCGCCTCCGCGCGTGGCGTAGCCGGGTGAAGAGCCAGGGCCTTTCGCACCTCGCGGCTTGAGAGAAAGCCCGCCCAGGCCAGGACCTCGGCGACGACCGGCTCTGACGAATAGGGGTGGCGAAGGCAGCGCAGCACGTCGGACTCCGAGAGGCGCGAGACGTTCTCGCGGACGAAAGCCGCGAGGGCGGCACGATCGGCCCGCACCAGCACGGTCGTCAGCGACGCCCGATCCGCCGCATCCGGACGCTCCCCGTTCACGCTCCGATTATCGGCCCGTCGCGGCGGCGAGCCCCCTCACGAGCTGAGCCGCGGCGGCAACCGGGTCTCTCCCGGCCGTCACCGCGCCCTCCATCGCAAGAACGACGGCGCTTCCCACGACGACGCCGTCGGCGAGCCGAGCGACCGCCGCGACCTGCGCTGGCGTCGAGATGCCGAAGCCGACCGCCACGGGGAGCCGGCCCACGCCCGCCCGGACGCGCGCGACGAGATCCTCCAGCCCCTCGGGGACGTCCGCGCGGACCCCCGTGACCCCGGGACGGGATACGACGTAGACGAATCCCCGCGAGAGACGACCGACGGTCTTGATTCGCCGGGGCGGCGAGGTCGGCGCGAGAAGGAAGACCGGATCGAGGCGCGTCGCGCGGAGCGTCGAGGCAAACGCCAGCCCCTCCTCCGGAGGGAGGTCGGTGACGAGCGCGCCGTCGACGCCCGCTTCCGCCGCGCGCGAGGCGAAGGCCGCTTCCCCCATCGCCAGGACGGGGTTCGCGTAGCCGAAGAGGACGATGGGGGCGTCGAGCCCTCCGGAGCGGGCGCGGGCGACGAGATCGAGGATGCCCGCCAGGCTCGCACCCGCTGCGAGGGCCCGCTCGCCCGCCCGCTGGATCGCGGGCCCGTCCGCGATCGGGTCGGAGAACGGGACCCCGAGCTCGATCACGTCGGCCCCCGCCTCGACGAGCGCCGGAAGAAGCCGCAGCGTGACGTCGAGCGTGGGGTCCCCCGCCTCGACGAAGACGACGAGCGCCGCGCGCCCCTCGCGCGCGGCGTGGGTGAAGGCCCGGGAGATCCGGCCGCTCACGACGCCACCCCCTCGAGTCCCTCGAGCCGTGCCACGCTCGGAACGTCCTTGTCGCCTCGTCCCGAGAGGCCGATGACGATGGTCGAACCAGGCCGCTTCGGCGCCTCCCGCAGGACCCACGCGACGGCGTGCGCGGTCTCGAGGGCGGGAATGATCCCCTCCTTCTCCGAGAGCGCGTGGAACGCGGCGAGCGCTTCGTCGTCGGTGACGCTCTCGTAGCGCGTCCTTCCGAGCGCGGAGAGGTTCGCGTGCTCGGGGCCGACGGCCGGGTAGTCGAGACCGGCGGAGACGGAATGGGTGGGGAGGATCTGTCCGTCGTCGTCGGCGAGCAGGAGGGTCCGCGTCCCGTGAAGGACGCCGATGCGCCCCGGCCCGAAGCGGGCCGCGTGCTCGCCCGGAGCCGGGGAGCGCCCGCCGGCCTCGACGCCAACGAGCTCGACGGACGAATCGCCGAGGAAGGCGTGGAAGAGGCCGATCGCGTTCGAACCGCCCCCGACGCAGGCGACGAGGAGGTCGGGGAGATTTCCGCCGAGGACCTTGCGCGCCTGCATTCGGGTCTCGCGTCCGATGACGGCGTGGAAATCGCGCACCATCCGCGGGTAGGGATGCGGCCCGAGGACCGAGCCGAGGACGTAGTGCGTGTCGGCGTAGTTCGCCACCCAGTCGCGCATCGCCTCGTTGATCGCGTCCTTCAGCGTCTTCGACCCGGAGCCGACGGAGACGACCTTCGTGCCGAGGAGGCGCATCCGGTAGACGTTCAGCGCCTGCCGCTCGATGTCGACCGACCCCATGTAGACGACGCAGGGCAGGCCCAGGAGCGCCGCCGCCGTCGCCGTCGCGACGCCGTGCTGCCCCGCACCGGTCTCGGCGATGACACGGCTCTTCCCCATCCGCCTGGCGAGAAGGACCTGCCCGAGGGCGTTGTTGATCTTGTGCGCGCCGGTATGGAGAAGGTCCTCGCGCTTGAGGAAGATCCTGGCCCCGAGCTCGGCCGAGAGGCGCCGTGCTTCCGTCAGCGGGGTCGGCCGTCCCGCGTAGGTCGTCAGGAGACCGTGCAGCTCCTTACGAAACGAGGCGTCGGCGCGCGCTTTCGCGTAGGCGCGGGTGAGCTCCTCGACGGGCGCCATGAGCGTCTCGGGGACGAACCTCCCGCCGAACTCGCCGAAGCGTCCCGCCGCGTCGACTTCTGGAACCACGAACTTCTCAGCCACCGCTTCTCCCTTTCTCCCGTCTGACAGCGGCGAGAAACGCCGCGAGCTTCGTGGAGTCCTTGATGCCAGGGCCGCTCTCCACGCCTGAAGCGACGTCGACCCCGGAGGGCGAGCAGACGGCGATGGCGCCCGCCACGTTCTCCGGCGAGAGCCCACCCGCGACGAAGACCTTCCTCTCTGCCGGGAAGTGGGAAAGGAGCCGCCAATCCCACGTCTCGCCCGTCCCGCCCGCGAGCGAGACGTGCGCCGCGTCGAGAAGGAGGACATCCGCCGGCCACGCCGCCGCCTCTCCGAGGGAGTCCTTCCCCACCCGGACCGCCTGCCAGACCGGAACGGGAACGTCGAGGCCGGTGCGCGCGGAGAAGTCGTCGTGCCATTGGAGCGCGTCGGGCCGCACCTCACCAACGATCGCCTGCGCCTGGGCGACCGAGCTCCCGGCCACGACCGCGACGATCCCCTTCGCAAACCGGCTCGCCTCCCGCAGCGTCCGCGCCCTCTGGACACTCACCTGGCGCGGCGAGCGGGACGAGAGGTTGAGGCCGATCCAGTCGGCCCCGAGCTCCTCGGCAGCGACGAGGTCTTCCTCGCGCGTGACGCCGCAGACCTTCACCTCCGTCGCTCCCTCGCTCCGAAGCGTCCGCAGCGCACGCGCCGGATCGCCGGAACGAAGGAGCGACTCGCCGACGAGGAACGCGTCGAACCCGGCCGCCGCGAGGCGCTCCGCGTCGGCCGGGGAGTGGATGCCGCTCTCGGCGACCCGGACGACGCGGGACGGAAGCCGGCGCCCGAGCGCGACGATCCGGTCGAGGTCAACCCGGAACGTCCTGAGGTCGCGCGCGTTCAGCCCCACGACCTCAGCGCCCGCCTCGAGCGCCCGCCCGATCTCCTCTTCGTCGTGCGCCTCGACCAGGACGGCCAGCCCGCGCTCCCGTGCGGCCGCGTGAAGCCGCGTGAGGGTGACGTCGTCGAGGGCCGCGACGATCAGGAGGACGGCGTCGGCCCCGAGCGAGAGCGCAAGGTCGAGCTGCGTCTCGTCGACGACGAAGTCTTTCATCAGGACCGGCAGCCCCGAGACCCGTTTCACCTCCGGAAGCCACCCCAGGTCGCCGCCGAAGAAGTCGGGTTCGGTGACGACGGAGATGGCGGCGGCGCCGCCCCGGCGGTAGGCCCGCGCGACCGCGCGTATCGCAGGCCCCATCCTGGCGGGACCGTCGGGGGGCTCGAAAGGCCACGAACGGCGCTCCCCGGAAAGGATCGTCCCGGCCGAGGGAGAGCGGTGCTTGATCTCGGCGATCACGCGCGGGCCGCCCGCTCTCAGGGCCGCCAGAAACCCCGCGCCGTCGGAAGGGATCTCCGCCGTGCCCCGTGGCGCCAGCTCCCCCGCCGCGAGCCGGCGGCGACGGGCCGCGAGGATCTCCGCGAGGATCGACGGGACGGTCACGCCGCCTCCTGCGAGATCGTCGCGAGCACCTCGAGGGCCCGGCGCGCTGCGCCCGAGTCGATCGACTCGGCCGCGCGGGCCATCCCCTCGCCGAGGTCGAGGGCAGCTCCGGAGACGAGGAGAGCCGCCGAGGCGTTCATAAGGATCGCGTCGCGGCGTGGCCCCTGCTCGCCGCCGAGGACCGAGCGGAGGATCGCGGCGTTCGTCTCGGCATTCCCTCCCGCCATGTCGCGCGGGTCGCGCTCGACCAGGCCGAACGTCGCCGCCGTCCACTCCTCGAGCCGGACCTCGCCGTCCGAGACCTCTGCGACGATCGTCAGGCCGTGCGGCAGGAGCTCGTCCCCGGCTCCCGAGTTCGAGACGACGAGGGCGTGCTCGGCACCGAGCGCCGCGAGGGCGTACGCGAGGATCGGCACCCGGAGCGAGCGGTCGACGCCGACGAGCTGCCGCCTCACGCCGAGGGGATTCGCGAGCGGGCCTGCGAGGTTGAAGGCCGTGCGGATACCGAGCTCGCGACGCATCGGCCCGACGGACCTCATCGCGGGGTGGTAGGCCGGAGCGAAGAGGAACGTGACGTTCGCCTCCGCGAGTGCGCGCGCGGCCGCCACCGGGGACATGTCGATCTTCACGCCGAGAGCCGCGAGCACGTCGGCCGAGCCGCTCGCCGAGGAGACGGCCCGGTTCCCGTGCTTGGCGACGGGAACGCCCGCGCCCGCGACGACGAACGCCGCCGTCGTCGAGACGTTGAAGGTTCCCTGGCCGTCGCCCCCCGTCCCGCAGACGTCGACGGAGCGCTCCACCAGCTCCGCCGGGACCGGGGCCCGCGTCGCCCGCGCGCGCAGGGCGTCGACGAAACCGGCGACCTCCTCGGCGACCTCGCCCCGACGCGCCATCGCGGCGAGGAGGGCCGCAGCCCTCACGGCCGAGAAGCCCTCTGTCAGCATCTCCTCCACGGCCAGGCGCGCCTCGGCCCTTTCGAGCGTCCGCCCGTCCATCACGAGCTTCAGCGCGCGTTGCAGGTCGCTCACCCGGCGCCTCGCTCGACAAAGCTCTTGAGGAGACGTTCCCCTTCGAGCGTCAGGATCGACTCGGGGTGGAACTGCACCCCCACGAGAGGCCGGGAACGGTGCCTCAGTCCCATGACGAGCCCGTCGGAAGTCTCCGCCGTCACCTCGAGGCACTCCGGAACGCTCGCGCGGTCGACGACGAGGGAGTGGTAGCGGGTCGCGACGAACGGGTTGCCGAGGCCCGCGTAGATTCCCTCCCCGCCGTGGTGGATCTCCGACGTCTTGCCGTGCATCAGGACCGGGGCGCGGACGATCGAGGCGCCAAAGACGTGACCGAGAGCCTGGAGCCCGAGGCAGACGCCGAGGAGCGGAACATCCTCACTCTGGCGGATCACCTCCTCGCTGATGCCGGCGTCTTCCGGGCGGCCCGGCCCGGGCGAGATGACGATCCGCGAGGGTCCGAGCGCGAGCGCTTCCGCGGCGGTCATCGTGTCGTTGCGGACGACGCGGACGTCGCCGTGGAGGGTCTGGAGGACCTGGACGAGGTTGTAGGTAAAGGAGTCGTAGTTGTCGACGACGAGGATCACGGCTCGTACTCCTTCGCCACGTCGAGGGCGCGCATGAGCGCCCAGGCCTTGCTCTCGCACTCGTCCGCCTCGGCCTCGGGACGCGAATCGGCAACGATGCCCGCCCCGGCCTGAACGTGAAGGACGCCATCCTTGACGACGGCCGTCCGGATGCCGATGGCCATGTCGAGGTGCCCCGCGAAATCGAGGTATCCGACGGCGCCGCCATAGGGGCCACGCCGAACCGGCTCGAGGTCCTCGATGATCTCCATCGCCCGGATCTTCGGTGCCCCCGTCAGCGTCCCCGCCGGGAACGTCGCGGCGAGGGCGTCGACGGAATCCTTGCCGTCGGCGAGCCTGCCCGTTACCCGGGTCGCCAGGTGCATGACGTGGGAGAAGCGCTCGACGGTGAAGAAGTCGCGCACCCGAACGGTGCCGGGGGCCGCGACCCGCCCGAGGTCGTTGCGGCCGAGGTCGACCAGCATCACGTGCTCGGCCCTCTCCTTCTCGTCGTTGAGAAGCTCGCGCGCCAGGGCGAGGTCCTCCTCCTGCGTCGCGCCACGGCGGCGCGTCCCGGCGAGCGGTATGGTCTCGACGTCTTCGTCGCCGGCCCGGACGAGCCGCTCGGGCGAGGCTCCGAAGATGACGGCGTCGGGCGTCCGGAGGTAGTACTGGTACGGCGACGGGCTGACGCGCCGGAGGGCGCGGTAGATCGAGAAGGTGTCGCCCTCCACCGCCGCCGACCAGCGGCGCGAGAGGACGACCTGGAAAACGTCCCCGGCACGGATGTGCTCCTTCGCCTTCTCGACGCGGTCCACGAAGGCCCGTCGCGGGAGAGACTCCTCCCAGGGACCCGTCAGCCGCGCGGCCCGGCCGCCCGGCGCCCGTCCGGTCTCGACCCGCGCCGCGAGCGTCGCGAGCCGCATCCTCACCGCGCTCTCTTCCCCCGGCCGCGCGTGGCCGAGGAAGAGAAGCCGGTGCCGCACGTGGTCGAACGCCAGGACCGTCTCGAAGACCCCGAACCAGGCGTCCGGCAGACCGACGGGATCCGGGTTCGTCGACGGCAGGCGCTCGAGCCGCCTCACGGCGTCGTAGCCGGCAAAGCCGACCGCACCGCCCGTGAACGGCGGCAGGTCGTCGCCGAAACCGTCGGCCGCCGGAAGCGCTCGCGTGTCCGACCGGACGATGCCGCGCAGCAGGTCGAACGGGTTTCCGTCGGCCCCGCTGAACGACCGCTCGGGAGCCGTTCCGAGGAAGGACCATCGTGCGACGCGTGCTCCCCCCTCGACCGACTCGAGGAGGAAGCAGGGGTCGTCGCCCGCGAGAAGGGTCCGCATGACCGAGACGGGGGTCGTCAGGTCGGCGGGACGCTCGAGGACGACGAGCGTCCGGGCCTCTGGTTTCGCCATCACTTCTCCTCGGGGCGCGTCCCGCGCCTCTTCTGACGCCTCTGGGCGAGCTCCGCCGCAACCGCCCCGGGCGGGAGCCCCCGCGCGGCCATCAGGACGACGACGTGATACATCAGGTCGGCGATCTCTGCAGCGAGCCCCGCATCGTCGCGCGTCACGGCCGCCAGGGCCGTCTCGACCCCTTCCTCGCCGACCTTCTGTGCGCACCGCTCGATGCCCTTCGCGAGGAGGCGATTCGTGTAGGAGCCGGGCTCGGGATGGGCCTGGCGTGCGGCGATGACCTCGAAGAGCGGGCCGAGGTCCAGGGTCTCCACGGAGGCGGTCTCCGTCCAGTCTGCCGCGCGGGCGGGCAGATCGGACGCGGCGGCGCCTGGCGCGGCGGAAGGCGCATCCGGGATCGCCTCGACGGGCGCGAAGCAGCTCGCGGCCCCGGTGTGGCACGGGGGCCCCGCAGGCTCGACATCGTAGAGGACGGCGTCGCGGTCGCAGTCGACCGAGACCCGGACGACGTGCTGAAGGTTCCCCGAGGTCTCCCCCTTCTTCCAGAGCTCCTGGCGCGAGCGGCTCCAGAAGTGGGAGAGGCGCGTCTCGACCGTGAGCGCGAGCGCCTCCGCGTTCGCCCACGCGAGCGTCAGGACGTCGCCGGTCCTCTCGTTGCGGACGACGACGGGAACGAGACCGTTCGCATCGAAGGCGATTCTCTCGAGGCCCGCCGGGACCGCCGGCCGAACCGGCACCCCGGCCGCGGAGAGAGCCCGCTTGACCTGCCCCACGGAGAACGTCCGGTCGTGAAAGACGGACGCCGCCAGGACGGCATCCGCGCCCCCGTCGAGGACTGCCGGCGCGAAGTGCGCCAGCTCGCCCGCTCCCCCGGAGGCGACGATCGGGACGGACGTGGCCGCGCGCGCCGCTTTCAGCATTCCGAGGTCGAAGCCCGCGAGAGTGCCGTCGGCGTCCATCGAGGTGAGGAGGATCTCGCCCGCGCCGCACGCGGTCACCTCGGCCACCCAGGAGGCGAGCTCGATCCCCGTGATCCGCCGCCCGCCGTGCGTCGAGACGACGAACCGCTCCCCGTCCCGCTTCGCGTCGACGGCGACGACGACACACTGCGAGCCGAACCGCTCCGCCAGCCGCGTGACGAGCCCCGGGTCCGCAACGGCCGCGGTGTTCACGGTGACGCGATCGGCCCCGGCGGCCAGGAGAGCCCCGGCGTCCTCCACGGACCGCACTCCGCCTCCGACCGTGAAAGGAATCGAAAGGACGTCGGCGACGGCCGCGACGAGATCGACGAGCGTTCCGCGCGCCTCGTGCGAGGCGGCGACGTCGAGGAAACAGAGCTCGTCCGCCCCTTCGGCCTCGTACCGGCGCGCCGCCTCGACCGGGTCGCCCGCGTCGCGGAGGTTCTCGAACCTCAGCCCCTTCACGACGCGCCCCCCGGCGACGTCGAGGCACGGGATGACGCGGACGGCGAGGCTCACGGGGCCACCTCCCGGAGGGCGGCCCGGGCCGCGGCAAGCCGGGCGACCGTCGTCGCACCGGAGTGGAGGGCGCGGCCGAAGATCGCACCGGCCGGCCCGCCCGCGAGAGCGGCGGCGACCGGGGCGAGGTCCTCCGCGCCACGCATCCCGCCCGAGGCGAGGATCTCGCCCGGAAAGACGGCGCGGACGGCGGAGAGGAGGTCGAGGTTCGGACCGGTCATCGCGCCGTCGCGTGCGACGTCGGTGACGAGGAGCGCCCGCACCCCCATCGCAGCGAGACGGTGCGCGACCTCGGCGGCGTCTCCCGCTCCGGCATCCTCGACCCAGCCGTGGATCGTCGGGCGCCCCTCCTTGCAGTCGAGAGCGACGACGAGGCGTTCCGCGTGGGCGGCGAGCAGCTCGCCGAAGAGCGCGGGGGCACGGAACGGGAGGCTCCCGAGAACGAGACGGGCGACGGAGGACGCGAGCACCGCCTCGACGGCCGCCCGGTCGCGCAGGCCGCCGCCGACCTCGACCGGGACGGGCGAGGCCGCGACGATCTCGGCGATCGGGCCGGCGTTGCTGCCGGTCCCGAAGGCCGCGTCGAGGTCGACGACGTGGATCCCGTCGGCCCCTTCCGCTGCGAAGCGGACAGCGACTTCGACGGCGCGCTCCGGGTAGACCGTCCGCTGCGAAGGGTCGCCGTGGAGGAGGCGGACAACCTTGCCTCCCATCAGGTCGATCGCGGGCCAGAGAGAGATCACGCGGCCTCCGAGAGGAAATTTGCGAGGATTCGCCTTCCGGCGGATGACGACTTCTCCGGGTGGAACTGGCAGCCCCAGACGCGGCCACGCCGGGCCGCCGCGACGAACCGCCCGCCGTGGTCGCACCACGCCGCGACGTCGGCGGAGTCGACCCCTTCCGGCCGGAAGGAATGGACGAAGTAGACGTAGGTCCCGTCCGGCAACCGGTCGAGAAGAGGTCCCGGGGCGGCCCTCTGCGTCTCGAGGCGGTTCCACCCGGCGTGAGGGATGCGAACGCCGGGCGGGAACGGAGCGATGCGGCCCTTCAGGAGCCCCAGGCCCGGAGTCGTGCCGAACTCCTCGCTCGCCTCGAAGAGGAGCTGGAAGCCGAGGCAGAGGCCGAGGAGTCGCGCCCCCCCGTCGAGCGCCGCGCGGAGGCCCTCTTCGAGACCGGACTCCGCGAGCCGCTGGCGCGCCGGAGCGAAGGCGCCGACGCCCGGCAGGACGACTCGGGCCGAAGAGGCGACGAGCCCCGGGTCGGAGGTCTGGACGACCTCGGCCCCGAGCCGCTCGAGGGCGCGCCTCACGGAGCCGACGTTTCCGACCCCGTAGTCGAGGAGAGCGACGCGCGTCATGCCGTGAGCGTTCCCTTCGTCGAGAGGACGGCCGTCTCCGTCCGCGCGACCGCCAGCCGGAGAGCTCGCGCGGTCGCCTTGAAGATCGCCTCGGCCGCGTGGTGTGCGTTCCTGCCGCGCAGGACGTCGACGTGCAGGTTGAGCTTTCCCCGGAACGCGGCGGACTTCCAGAACTCCTCGACGAGGGCGAACGGGAAGTCCCGCGTGACGAACAGCAGCTCCGGCGTCGACGGAGCCTCGAAGACGAGATAGGGACGCCCGGAAAGGTCCACGACGCTCCGCGCGAGCGCCTCGTCGAGCGGGACGTACGAGTGTCCGAAGCGGGCGATCCCGGAACGGTCTCCCAGTGCCCGGTCCAGCGCCTCGCCGAAGGCGAGACCGACGTCCTCCACGGTGTGGTGGGCGTCGACGTGGACGTCGCCCGAGGCCTGGACCACGAGGTCGAACCGGGCGTGCCTGGCGACCGTTTCGAGCATGTGCGTCAGGAACCCGACCGGCGTCGTCACGCGCGCCTCGCCCGTCCCGTCGAGGTCGAGCGCCAGCGTGATCGCGGTTTCTTTCGTCGTCCGTCTCACCTCGGCGGTACGGCTCACAGGACCTCCTTCAGGGTCGTCAGGAACAGGTCGTTCTCCTCCGGGGTCCCGACGGTGACGCGGAGCGCGCCGGGGACGACGGTCGTCTGGTCGCGGACGAGGACTCCTCGCGTGCGCAGGTCGCGGAAGACCCGGGCGCCCTCGCCGCCCGGCGGGACGAGGAAGAGGAAGTTGGCCCGCGACGGTGCGACCCGGGCACCGAGCGCGCGAAGCGCCGCCGCGACACGCTCGCGCTCCCGGATGATTCCGTGGCAGCGCGCACGGATCTCCTCGCCGCGCGCGAGGACCGAAAGTGCGATCTCCTCGGCACCGAGGTCGATGCTGAACGGGAGGATCGCCTTGCCGATCTCCTCGGCGACATCCGGCCGCGCCGCGGCGAAGCCGACCCGAAGGCCCGCGATCGAACAGGCCTTCGAGAGCGTCCGGAAGACGACGAGGTTCGGCAGCTCGTCCAGGAGCGGAAGGAGATCGTCCTCCTCCTCCGCGAAGTCGACGTAGGCCTGGTCGAGGAGGACGACCGGTGCGACGGCGCAGAGACGGCGGACGAGGCTCCTGGCGATCGTTCCACCCGTCGGGTTGTTCGGCGAGCAGAGAAGCGGCACCGTCCGCTCCCCTTCGGCCGCCCGGGCGAGGAACGCCTCCTCGTCGAGCCGGAAGTCGTCCCCGGCGAGGGGCACGGTCGCGACCCGGGCTCCAACGATGCCGGCCATCTGGATGTAGAGCGAAAAGACCGGCGGCGCGAGGAGAAGGGTGCCCCCACAGCCGGCAAAGACCGAAACGGCCGCGAGGATCGCCTCGCCCGACCCGTTCGACGCGACGACCTGGTCGGGGGAGAGCCCCGCGGAGGCTGCGAGCGCCGCCCGAAGTCTCGGGGCGCCGAACTGAGGGTAGTGAGCGAAGCGGCGAGAGCGGATCGCAGCGAGAGCGGCGTCCTTCACTTCGGCCGGGACGTCGGCCGGGCTCTCGTTGAAGTCCAGCTTGGCACGAAGCCCCTCGGGCACCGGGTCGAACCGGTAGGCCCGGAGGGCGCGAATCCCGGGCCTGACGGCCGACAGGGGATCGCGCGTCACGGCGCGCTCCTCAGGTCGAGCGAGCGGGCGTGCGCCTCGAGCCCCTCGAAGCGCGCGAGCGTCGCGGCGGGCGGGCCCAGCCTCCTCGCCGCCGCAGCCGGCACACAGACGCTGCGCCCCCAGCGGAGGAAGTCGCGTACGGAGAGCCCCGAGAAACTCCTGGCGGCACCGCCGGTCGGCAGGACGTGGTTCGGACCTGCGAGGTAGTCGCCGAAGGCGGTGGGCGTGCCGTTGCCGACGAAGACCGCTCCCGAGGTCGCGGCGAAGCGGGAGGCGTAGCGCTCCGCCGCGCGCCCCATCAGCTCGACGTGCTCGGCGGCGAAGGCGATGCCCTCCTTCGCCGCCGCCGGCAGCGTCGGGAAGACGAGGGCGAGACCGTTCGTCGCCAGGGAAGCGCGCGCCGTCAGGGCCGTCGGAAGGCCCCCGAGCCGCCGGGCGACCTCGGCTGCCGAGGCCGTTGCAAGATTGTCCCTGTCCGTGAACAGGAGGCAAACCGCGTCGGGGTCGTGCTCGGCCTGCGCGAGGAGGTCAGCCGCGATCCGCTCGGGATCGGCTCCGCCGGCCGCGAGGATCAGGACCTCCGACGGGCCGGCCGGCAGGTCGATCGAGACGAGGCCCGAGACGAGGTGCTTGGCCGCCGCGACCCAGCGGTTTCCGGGACCGACGACCTTGGTGCACCGCGCCACCGAGACGAGCCCCGCGATGCCGTGCGCCCCGCCGGCGAGAAGGACCTCGTCGACGCCGAGCTCGGCGAGCGCCCACCGCAGCTCGCGGCTCTGGCGGAACGCGCGGGGCGGTGTCGCCACGACGATCCGCTTCGCGCCGGCGACCCGCGCCGGGACGACGCCCATCAGGAGCGACGACGGGTAGAAGGCGCGGCCCCCCGGGACGTAGACGCCGACGGCCTCGTGCGGAAGCGGCTGCTCGACGAACCCGACGCCGAGCGCGTCGCGGAAGGAGAAACCCGTCGGAAGCTGCCGGCGGTGATAAGCCGTCAACCTCCGCCGCGCGAGACGAAACGCCTTCACGAACGCCGGGTCGACGTCCTTCTCCGGCCGCGGACGGACGAGAAGCCGCTTCGGTGCGATCTTCTCCCCGTCGAGCTCGGCGACGAACCGGGCGAGGGCGGGAGCACCAACCGTCAGGACGGCTTCCACGATCGGGAGCGCTTCGCGAAGCGTGGCGAAGTCGGGAGAAAGCCGCCTTGCGCGGAGGCGAGCCAGCAGGGCGCGGCCCTCGCGCGACGCCGAGGCGGCGACCCTCAGCATTCCTCTATCCCCGCGGCCCTCTGGGCGACCCTGGCCGAAAGGCGGGAGACGAGAGAGGCCACCTCGGTGCGCCGCTCGACGAGCGCTCGGCTCCCCACGATGAACGTCGCCCGGCTCGGGAGGATCGTCTCGAGCTCCACGAGACCGTGCGCGGCCATCGTCGAGCCGGTCTCGATCAGGTCGACGACGACGTCGGTCAGCTTCAGCGCGGCGGCGAGCTCGACGGAACCGGCCAGCGAGACGACCTCGTGCGGGATCTTCCTCGAGCCGAAGAATCGTTCCGCGACGCGCCGGTACTTCGTCCCGACCCGGACCGGATGGCCGTTCGGGCGGAACTCTTCACCGGCGCGCCCGATGAGCGCGAGACGGCAGGTCCCGAAGGGAAGCTCGAGCGGCTCGAAGACCGCCTCGCCCGACTCCTCGATCCTGTCGTTTCCGACCACGCCCGCGTCGGCGCCGCCGAAAGCGACGTACGTCGGCACGTCGTCGTCCTTCAGGAGGAGCAGCTCGAAGCGCCCGCTCCGGTCCGGGAGGAGGAGCCTGCGCCCGTCGCCCTCGGGAAAGTCGACGCCGGCCGCGCGGAGAAGATCGAGAGTCTTCCCGAGGAGCCGTCCCTTCCCGGTCGCGATCCGGAAGGGCCTCGGCGCCGAGGCGGCGCCGGACTCCGGCGCCTCGATCGCGGACGCGAGAGCCTCGAGCCCGATGCAGAAGCCGACTGCCGGGGCACCAGGTCCGAAGCGTCCGAGGAGGCCGTCGTAGCGGCCGCCGCCGCCCAGTGGCCCGGCGCCTCCTTTCGCGTCCAGAGTGAACGTGAGGCCCGTGTAGTAGGGGGTCTGCGGCGTACCAGCGAGGTCGACGACGACCTCGAGGCCCGGTCTCGCGTCGCGAGCCGCCCGCACCGCCGCACAGAGAGATCGCGCGGCCTCGGCGAGGACGGGAAGCTCGAAGAGCGGCGACGACGGATCGAAACCGGCGAGAAGGGCGGAGGCCACTTCTTCCGCCTGCCCGGCGCCCGCCCCGCCCGCGCGGAGGCGCTGGGCGAGGCGGCCGACACGCCGCGCCCGACCGTCGGCGAGCGCCTCCTCGAGGGTGTTCTTCTTTCGATCCACGAGCCCCGGCGCGACCGCCGGGAGGATCGCCGCAAGGAGCCCCGCCCACCCGAGCGTCAGGCAGAGCCTCCCGGCCGGCACCCCGGCCGCCGCGTCGAGAAGTGTCCGGAGCATCCGGAGGTCCGCCTCGAACGAGCCCTCGCCGTACAGCTCGGCCCCGACCTGGGCGAATTCCCGGGGCCGCCCGAGACCCGAAGGCTCGTCGCGCACGACGTCGCCCCGGTAGAAGAGCGCGACCGGCATCGGCAGGTCCGCGAGTCGTGGGGCGACGACACGCGCCGCCATCGGCGTGAAATCGGCGCGCAGGGCGAGCAGCTCGCCTCCGCGGTCGACGAAGCGGTAGAGCCGCTCGTCGCCTTCCGCCGTGACGCCGTCGTACGGCGAGGCGAAGTCGAGGACCGGAAGGATCGTCTCGCGGAATCCGGCGTCCGCGAGCACGCGGACGACCGGCTCTTCGACTCGCCGGCGGCGTTCCGCGGACTCGAAGAGGAGCGCCTGGACACCGCGAGGAAGGTTCGGGGACGGAGAGCTCAAGGGTTCACCTCGAAGAGTGAGCGAATGCGGACCGGGAGGCGCGCGGCGAGCGTCGCCGCGCCGGCCGGCCGGCCGGTGAAGAGGGCCGATTGACCGGCCGCCTGGGAGAGGAGGAGCGCGAAGCCGTCGACGAGGCGCGCCCCCTGGTGGAGCGCCTCGCGGGCGAACGCGGTTCCGCCGGGGCGATACGGCGCGTCGAGGGCGAGGACGCCCGCGGAGAGCAGCGCGGCGTCGCACGGCAGGGGGTCGGCCTCGTCGAGTCCGAGAGGAGTGGCGTTCACGACCACTCCGTACGGGAGCCCGGTGGCCGCCGCATTCGCGACGGAGCGCCCGCCGCAGGCGGCGGCGAGAGCGGCCCCGCGTTCCGGCGTCCGCGCCGCCACGTCGACGGACCATCCGCGCTCCCGGAGCGCCTCGACGGCGGCCCGCGCCAGGCCGCCCGCCCCGAGGACGAGGGCGGCGCCCGCTTCCGGCGCCGCGGGAATCGCAGCGAGGAGCGCGTCCCGGTCGGTATTCGCGCCCGAAACGGCGCCGTCTCCGCCGAAGAGGAGAGTGTTCGCGACGCTCCCGGCCGGGCCGCCGGCGATCGTCGAGGCCTCCTCCTTGAACGGGATCGTGACCGACGCTCCGCAGAGGGGGAGTCCCAGACCGGCGAGGGCCTGCCGAAGCCGGGGAAGCTCTCCGCCGAGCGACGCGAGCGCGACGGGGACGTAGAGCGCCGCCAGGCCGGACGCTTCGAACGCGGCGTTGTGGATCGCCGGGGAGAAGGAGTGCGAGACGCGGCCTCCGAGGAGGGCGAAGAGCTCCCCGACGTTCCGGGGGCGTCCGACCGCGTAGACGTCGAGGAGGTCCGCGGCGAGGAGCTGCCCCGGCGCGGTCGCCTCGCCGGGAAGAGCCGCACCATAGGAGAGCGAGGCCCCGAGATACGGCGAGAGGACGCGCGTCACGAGCCCCGCTTCCCCCATCCCGAGCACCGCGAGGCGGCCTCCGTCGCTCGATGCCTGCAGACGCAGGAGCCGAAGGGCATCGTCGAGCCCGCGAGCGAGAGCGACGACTTTTACGAACCGGGCTCCCGTCGCGGCCATCCGCGCCGAGCGTTCCACGAGGTCGTCCGGCACCCCGGCGACGTGGTGGGCCGAAACGACGACGCGCTCGGCCGGGAGGCCAAGGAGACCCTCGCCCGCGCACGCGAGCTCGACGTCGACGAGGTCGAAGGCGGCATCGACGGCGGCGCCGAGGAGCGTGGCGGCCTCGGCCCGGGTCCCGGCGAAGGCTCCGCCTTCGTCCCTCGAACGGAGGGTCGCCAGGAGGGTCCGCCCCCCGAACGCTTCGCGGAGTGCCGGGAAGTCGGGCGGCTCCACGAGCGCGTCGAGGCGGATCTCGACGGCCGGGATCCGGCCGTCGACGAGGCACGCGGCCTCGATCAGGCCCGCGTTCGTCGCGCGAGCCAGCGAGGCGAGGAGAAGCGTCTTTTCCGCCGTGAGACCTGAAACAAGACCCCCTCGGTCATCCGAGGGGGTCTTTGCGGTTCCATCTGTCTTCCCGCGCCCTCGGACGACTCACGTCCGACGAGCGGGGTTCGCTCGCCGTCGCTACTCGTTATGCCAGTGCCAGAGGACCAGGACGAACGTCATCGGACGCGGATTCTGGAGGGAGCCCCGGAGACTTGTCAACCTTTCCGCCGCCAGCGGACTCCCTGCGGCGTGTCCTCGAGGAGGATGCCGAGGGAGGCGAGCTCGTCGCGGATCGCGTCGGATGCCGCGAAGTCGCGCCTTTTCCGGGCGTCCTTTCGTGCGGCGATCTTCGCCTCGACCTGCGCCTCGAGGGTCGCCTCCGCACCTTCCGGTAAGACGCCGAGAACCCCGTCCACCTCATGCAGGAACGCACGCGCTGCTGCGGCGTCCTCCGGTGCCAGCTGGCCCGACTCGAGAGACGTGTTCGCCTCTTTCACGAAGCCGAAAAGGGCTCCGAGGGCCGCCGCGGAGTTCAGGTCGTCCTCCCACGCCGCATTCACGGCGGCTCGGGCCTGGGCGATCCTCGCCGTGAACGCTTCCGAAGCTGTGGCTCCGGTCGTGCCGGCCCTCTCGCCGAGCCGGGCGTCGAGGGACTCGAGCCGGTCCACCGCCGAGACGGCCCCGTGGAGCGCTTCGAAGGTGAAGTTCAGCTTCTGCCTGTAGGGAACCGAGAGAAGCAGATATCGGATCGCCCGGGGCGAGTATCCACGCTCGAGGACATCGGGGAGCGTGTAGAAGTTCCCCTTCGACTTCGCCATCTTCTCGCCGTCGACGATGAGGTGCTCCGCGTGGAGCCACGTCCGCACGAAGGGCTTTCCGGTCGCCCCCTCGCTCTGGGCGATCTCGTTCTCGTGATGGGGGAAGATGTTGTCGATGGCGCCGGTGTGGATGTCGAGCGTCTCGCCGAGATACTTCATCGACATCGCCGAGCACTCCAGGTGCCAGCCCGGACGCCCCTTTCCGAGCTCCGTCTCCCAGAGGGCCGAGTCGGGCTCCCCTTCCTTCGCCCCCTTCCAGACGGCGAAGTCGCGGACGTCTTCCTTCTCGTACTCGTCGTCGGCGACGCGCGCGCCGCGCTTCATCGACGTCAGGTCGATCCGGGAGAGCTTCCCGTAGGAGGGGAAGGACGCGATCCGGAACCAGATCGTGCCGTCGCTCTCGTAGGTGTGCCCCCGCTCCATCAGCTTCTTCACGATCTCGACCATCTCCGGGATGTGGTCGGTCGCTCGCGGGTAGACGGCGGCCGGCACGACGTTGAGGGTCTTCAGGTCCTCGAAGAACGTCGCGATGTGCCGGTCGGTGAACTCCCGGAGCGCCAGCCCCTCGGCCACCGCACCCCGGATCGTCTTGTCGTCGATGTCGGTCAGGTTCATCACCTGGGTCACCGAGAGGCCCATGCTCCGGAACGCCCGGCACATCACGTCTTCCCAGACGAACGTCCGGAGGTTGCCGATGTGGACCCGGTTGTAGACCGTCGGTCCGCACGTGTAGAGGCCGACGTGGCCGGGGACGAGTGGCTGAAATTCGACCAGGGACCGGGCCGCAGTATCGAAAAGATGCAAGCTCACGATCCGGCATTCTCGTCGCGCCGGCGTTGCACCGCAATCTCCTTGACGGCCCCGTCGTGGCGGGGGATAAACACCGTTCGATGTTTCGACCACGCACCTCCCGGCCGCTCATCCTCCTCGTCGACGACGATCCGTTCCAGGCCGAGGTCGCGTCGTACATCGCCGAAGAGCTCGACTGCGACTTCGAGAGCGCCCTTTCGGGCACCGAGGCCCTCGAGAAAGTAGCTCAGCGTTCGCCGGACGTCGTCCTGCTGGACGTCCGGATGGACGACCTCTCGGGGTATGAAGTCTGCCGCCGGATCAAGACGCTCCCGGAAACGGCCGACACGCAGGTCCTGTTCGTGACGGCGCGGACCGAGGAAGAAGACCTGCTGAAGGGCTTCGAGGCCCTCGCGAACGACTACCTGACGAAACCGTTCTCCGCGCGCGAGCTCAAGGCCCGGACGAAGAACGCCCTGCGAACGAAGAGCCTCCTCGACACGCTCGGCGCGAGGACCCGATTCCTCGAGCTGCAGCACGAGATCACCGACAAGCTCGAGGCGGAAGAAGCCGATACCGAAGAGAAGCGCGTGGCGGCCCTGGGACCGATCCTCGACCGGGTCGCCCAGCTCTTCGGCGCCGACGGCGTCACGCTGCATTTCCGCCGGCCCGGCCGGCCGGAGACCCGCACGACGCTTTCACCGACGTGGCCCGGCGGGACGCCGCCGTCCTACCTCGCCGCCCTCGCACTCTCCGAGGATCCCCGCGTCGAGAAGGCTCCCCGCCTTCCGGGCGAGGGGCGCGATCCCGCCGGAGACTGGATCGTCGTGGCGGCTCCGCTCTGGGTCGGGCCGGAGCTCCTCGGAACCCTTCGCATCCACCGCCACAGCGGGCTTCCGGCGACCGGCGACTCGACGGAGCTCGAGCACCTCGTCGCCCTCGCAGGTCACCTCGCACGGACCCTCCACAGGGCGGATCTCATCCAGACGCTTCGCGGCGAGCGCTGAACATCACGGCCGCACGGACGACCGGTTCAGGACCGGGCCGTGCCGCCGGACTTCGCAGCTCCCCGGCCTACCACTCCCCGCGCTTCTGGCGCTTGACGACCTTGCGCAGCACGAGCCCCCGCTTGAGGCTCGACATCCGCTCGGTGAAGAGCCGCGAGTCGAGATGGTCGATCTCGTGGCAGTACGCGCGGGCGAGCAGGTCGTTCGCTTCGAGGACCCTCTTCACGCCCTTTTCGTCGTAAGCCTCGACGGCGACGGCCTCGGGCCGCTCGATGATCTCCACGATGTCCGGGAAGGAAAGGCACCCCTCTTCGTCGCGCACGAAACCCTCCGCGTCGACGACCCGCGGGTTGACGAGGACGAGAATCCGGGAGGGGTCCTTGCCGACCGAGAGATCGACGACGCAGACGCGCTTGTTGACTCCGATCTGGGGCGCCGCGATCCCGAGGCCCGGGGCAGCCCAACCGGTGTCGAGCAGATCCCGGATCAGGGTCGGGAGCGCGGGATCCCCGAAATCCGTGATGTCCTCGTTCCTGGCGACGAGCCGGGGGTCGCCGTACTTCACGATGTCCCGAATGGCCATTCAGACCTCTTTGTCCTCTCTTCGCCGGCGCAGGTCTTCCAGAATGGCGTCGGCCGCAAACCGCGCCCGCTCGCGATGGACCTCCTCGAGAACCTTCTGAACGCGAGGGTACTGCCCCAGAATTCCCGTCCAGGCTTCGGCCCCGATCTCGAGACACTCGGCCCCGGTCTCGGCGATGACGGTCGCGGTGCGGGGGCGTCCCGTGAGAAAAGCGACCTCTCCGAAGACATCCCCCATCGTCAGGACGCCCATCCGCAGCCGGCCTCCCGCGGCCCCGGTCGTTTCGACTCTCAGAACGCCCCGGGTCACGATGAAGAGGCTGCGTCCTTCCTCACCCTGCTCGAGGACGACCTCCCCCTCCCGAAACGTCCGGCGCCCCGTCGAGGAGATGAACCCGGCGATCTCCTCGCTCGTCATATCGGCAAAGAACCGTGAGGTACGGAGTCCCTCGGGGACGTGCGGGCCAGAGGAAACCCGTTTCGGCAGCACCTTGAGGCTACCGCTCGCCTCGCGCTGGCGAGCCATCGTCTCGGCGTCCTCGGCCGCGGTCTGGGCCGGAGAAGGGCCCGCCGTCCAGGAGCTGACCTGATGCCGGATCGCCACGGCGAGCGGGAAGCTTCCGTCCCCCGCGAGGTCCGCCGCCAGCCCTTCGAGGAGCTCGACCGCCCTCGCCGTCTCCCCCTTCTCGTGGAGCGCCTCGGCTTCCGCGCGCCGCTCCTCATAGCTCAAAACCGTCCCCGGAGTCTCACCGGCGTCCGAGGGAACGGCGGTCGTCGTCAAGTCATGAAATTTCTTCTTGAGGAATTCGAAGACCACGTCTCAAGGGTGACCCGCCGGAGCGCGCGGGTCAAGTATCCTCTTCGCCCGACAACGGTCCAGGCGTCCCCCCTGGGGGACTTCAACCGTGGCACGGGGGTCGCATCGAACCGGGAGGGAGGACGACTCCGATGACCACCCGCGCTCCCTGGCTCGCCCTCGCAATCGCCATCCTCCTGCCGTCCACCTCGGCGATCGCCTCGACGACCGCCCAGCGCGAAGGGTATTCGTACCTCTCGTACGTCGGTCCCGAGGTCTCGCTCATATCAGCCGCTGAGGACGACTCCTCCGCCCGTCCGAACACGCCGATCCTCGTCGGGGACAGGATCTCCACCGGTTCGGCCTCGCGCGCCGAAGCGATTCTCGCCGACGGGAACGTCCTGCGTATCGATGTCCAGACGGCCCTGCGTTTCGACCGCCTCGCCAGGACATACGAAGCCGAGGACGACCGCAACGCCTTCTTCGTCGAGAGGGGCGCCGTCTCCCTCGAGCATCGCTGGTCGACATCCCGCGAACAGTCCCCGCGTATCGACACCGCCGACGTCACCGTCCTCTTTCCCGCAAAAGGCCTCCTGCGGGTCGAGACCGGGCGCCGTGGCACGGAAATCTACGTCGTCTCGGGGCAGGCCGAGGTCTATGCGCGCTCCGGCCGGACGACGCTTCGCTCCGGCCAGTACGCCTTCGCCAGCGGCGATGCCGGGCTCGACGTCGACTCGCTGGACGAGCCACGCGACGGGTTCACTCGCTTCGTCACGGAACGGCGAAACCTGACCGGGATCGACTCCGGCACCCGGTACGTCTCGACGGACTACGACTACGACTACGCCGTCGCCGGCTTCGAACAGCATGGCTCATGGCTCCTCGTGAACGGCTCCTACGCCTGGAGGCCGACCGTCGCGGTCGGCTGGCGGCCCTACGTGGATGGCTACTGGCGCTGGTCGCCCGCCGGCCTGACGTGGGTGTCGTACGAATCCTGGGGCTGGCTCCCCTACCACTACGGAGCCTGGAACTGGGATGCCGGCTTCGGCTGGTGCTGGAGCCCGGGCGCCTACTACTCGCCCGCGTGGGTCTACTGGAGCTACACCCCTTCGTGGGTCGGCTGGTGCCCGATCGGGTACTACGGCGG
>DIAY01000159.1:29569-30640 GCA_002414905.1 Holophagales bacterium UBA5066
ATTACGGTGGTTACTACGGCGGTGGCCACCACGGCGGTGGCTATTCCGACCCGTATCCCCGTTCCCGCCGAAAGGGGTACGGCTCCGAACGAGGGACGCTTGCCTACCCGCACCTTCGCGGCCGCGTCGACGTCACCCGCATCGATCCGCGAGGCTGGAGCTACGCTTCCGTCAACCGGCTCGGCACGCGGTTCGATTCCCGCAGGGACGTCCTCGGGCAGGACCGCGTCGGGTTCCGCGCGGGCGAACGCGGTCTGGTGGCGACGAGCCCGCTACGGATCGAGCGGGGGCGAGGCAGCTCGATGGCCGAGGCCGTCCAGGACGCCGTCCGCAGGGTGCCCCGGACGCTCGGCGCCGAAGCTCGCGGAGATCGCGGCATCGAAGACATCACCTCGGTGCTGCGCCGCGACGCGACTCTCGGAACGGGCGCACAGGACGTGCTTCGCCGTTCATTTGTGACACCGGGCCGGGATCCGGGATACCGGCCCGTCGCCGCCGACCAGATGGCCGCTCCCCGGCGTGAGGCCTCGGCGGGGACCGTCGCTGGTACACCCTCGCGAGGGGGCGACCGAGACCACGGTTCGGCCTCCACTCCATCCCGTAGCCCAGAAAGCTCGGCGGCACCGGGCACTGGAACCGCAGCGACGCCAAGAGAGGCCTGGCGCGACGGAGGTGCAGGCACCGATACCCGCCCGAAACGTACGGCCGACAGCGCACCCCGACGCGATGCCGAGGCGCCTCTCAGTGGCGGTTTCGGTCGCGACAGGACCTTGAAGAGCGACGATGGCTGGCGTTCGCCCGGAAGCGAGACCCGCTCGGCAACGACGCCATCCAGGACGTTCGACGTGCCGGCTCGTCGCTCTGCACCCCTACCGGAGAGCCCGGAGGCCTCGCCGCGCAGTGGCCGGCGTGAATCTGCTCCCGAGTCCGATCCCTCACGCTCGACAGCCGAGCCGCCCACCAGACGCGAATCACAGGGCCGTCCGGACGCAGGGGCCGTACCCCCCGGGCGCCGCGAGGCTCCCGGCCTGAGGGGCGACGAGGGATGGCGTGGAGCGGACACACACATCT
>DIAY01000079.1 GCA_002414905.1 Holophagales bacterium UBA5066
TCTTCCGCGACGACGAGGACTACCTCGGATTCCTCGATCTTCTCGGTGCCGTCGTCCGGAGATTCCGGTGGGACCTGCACGCCTACGTGCTCATGCCCAATCACTACCACCTTCTCCTTGCGACGCCGGTGCCCACACTCTCTCTGGGCATGCGCCAGCTCGGGGGCGTCTATACACAACGGTTCAACCGTCGCTGGTCGAGGTGCGGGCACCTGTTTCAGGGCCGGTTCTTCTCGGTGCACGTCGAACGGGACTCGCACCTTCTCGAGTTGACGCGGTACTTGTCGCTGAACCCCGTTCGCGCCGGACTGGTCAGGGACCCGGCGGACTGGCGATGGAGCAGCTATCGCGCGACAGCGGGCCTCGAGGCTCCACCGACGTTCCTCGAGACGGGGTGGGTACGCGAGCTCTTCCGAAGCCGCCGGAAAGGAGCCGGGCGCGCTTTCGCGGCGTTCGTCGCGGAGAGGAACGACTATGACCCGTGGTCGCAGGTGCGCCATCAGGTCTACCTGGGCAGCGATTCGTTCTGCTCGGAGCGCCTCGACCAGGCCCGCACGGAGGATTCCCGATCCGGAATCCCGGCGCGGCAGACGCGAGGACTGATCGCCGACGCTGCCGCGATCCGGCAGAAAGTCCTGGGCGACAGAACGGTCGCCACACTCGGGACTCGCGAGCGGAATCTCTTCGCCATCCTCTTGCGAGACCAGGCCCTGGCGACGTACGCAGAAGTCGGGAACGCCGTCGACCTCACGGCGGAGGGCGCGAGATCGGCGATCGCCGCAACCCGGAAGTTGCTTGCCGCCGATTCGCGCGTTCGCAGTGAGCTGGCCGGAATGAGGGTTCGACTCGGCCCGAGCGCTACGGGGTGACACCTCCGTCGGTTGGGACGAAGCGGATCGAAATCGGTGGGGTTTGATGCGGCTCTCCTCGCATCGCCTCATCGATCCCGAGCTCGAAGACACTGTCGGTCTTTTCGAAATCTCTCTGCGCCCTCATCGGCACCGGAAAACGGAACTGACCCCGTTGGGGGTCTGACCCCTTTTGGGGCCACCGGAAAACGGAACTGACCCCGTTGGGGGCTGACGTCCCCACTGACGTCCACTGACGTCGGGTTGTGGCGGCGTACGATGAGGGGGATGGGGCTGGGCTTGCTCGTGCTGTTGCTTGTTTTCGCGCCGGACGCGGCGGCGGCCGAGAAGCCGGCTGTGGTCACGACCGGGCCGGCGGTGACGCTCGACCGGATTGCGGCGGTTGTCGGCACCGAGGTCGTTCTCGAGGGCGAGATCTCGCGCCTGGCGACGATCGGCTTCCTGTCTCGGCGCGAAGGCGAGGCCGAGCTCGCGTATCGCGATCGGCTTCTCGACCTGCGGATCGTCGAGCTGCTTCGCGAGAAGGAGCTGCGTCTCCTGACGGGTCTCGAGCCGGACCCGGCCGAGGTGGACAAGAAGCTCGACGAGGTGGCGGCGCGCTACGAGGCCGCCACGGGCGAGCCGTTCGACCGCGTGCTCGAACGGGCGCGGACGAGCCGCGACGAGGTGAGGGACTGGATCCGGCGGGGCATCGCCCTCGAGAGCTATGCCCGCGAGAGGCTCCTGCCGACCGTGAGGGTGACGGACGAGGGGATGAAGGCCTTCTACGACGGGCCGTTTCGTGCGGAGGCCGAAGCGCGCGGGGTCGAGACGCTCCCTCCGTTCGCCGAGGTGGAGGACCAGGTCCGCGAGCTGCTGCGCGAGCGCCTCCTGAACGAGGAGGTGGAGAAGTGGACGGAGGGGCTCCGCGAGAAGACGCGGATCCTCGTCTACCGTCGCCCGCCGATCGCTTCCTCGGCGGGCAGCGCGAGCCGGTAGGCGCGGCGGTTCGCCAGGACACGCCTCACGTAGGTGCGCGTCTCGGAGTAGCTGATCGCCGCCAGGAGCGCCTCGGCCGGCCGGTCGCTCCCGCCGCTCCAGAGGACGGTCTGGCCCGCGCCGGCGTTGTAGCCGGAGGCGGCGAGGGCCGCGTCGTCGTGGAAGCGGTCGAGAAGCGAGCGGAGCGTCCGTGCTCCGAGGCGGATGGAACGCGCCGGGTCGTAGAGCTCAGCGTAGGCGGGGGGCTCTTCATTGAGCTCGCGCGCCGCCTCGCCCGCGGCAGGGAGCGTGAGCTGCATGAGTCCACGCGCGGCCGCAGGAGACGCCGCCTCGCGGTCGAACCGGCTCTCCTGACGCATGACGGCGTAGAGGAGGTCCCGCGGGACGCCCAGCTCCGCGGCGGCCTGCGCGACGAGCCGGTCGAAGGGACGGGGGGCGAGGCCGCGTCGAATGGTGCGCGGGGCGAGGTCGAGGAGGAAGTCTCGCGGAACCTTGCGGGCGAGGGCGTCGGCGGCCTCGAGAGCCGCGGGACCCGCGTCGGCGTCTTCGGCGAGGCGGGCGGCGATGATGCAGCCGAGAAGGGTGTCGAGGCGGCGCGCATCGCGGACGATCGGCTCGGCGTCCTGGGCGAGTCCGAGCTGGAGGAGCCGGCAGGCAGCGGCATCGCCGCAAAGGTCGGGAAGCGTTTCGTCGGGGAGCTCGGGGGCGAGGAGGATCTCGGCGTAGCCGGGGAGACGCGAGTAGGCGACCCTCAGGGATGCGAGCGCGGCGGGGTCTCCGAGGAGGGCCGCTGGCAGGAGGCGCTCCCTTGCAGCTCGGGGATTCCCCGAGGCGAGGAGCCTCTCCCCCTCGGTGCGGGAAGCCTTTGCGAACCTCTCACGGACACCGGCGGGGAGGGTGGCGATGCGGGAGGCGGCCTGCTCGGCAGCGAAGGACCCAGGGACCGACGCGAGGACCGAGGCCCAGCTGGCGAGGGCCGCTTCCGGAAGGCCCCGCGCGTAGGCGACGAGGCCCCTCCAGAAGGTGAGCTCGGAGGCCCAGGGCTCGGGAAGGCGCCTTGCCTTCGCGAGGCTCTCGACGGGTGCCAGCGCGCGGGCCGCGCCGGCTCCATCGCCGGCCTGCGCGCGCCGCTCGACGAGGAGGAGGAGCGCCTCGACCCGCCCGGCCTCCCCGGCGATCTTCGGCCGAAGGAGGAGCTCCTCGGCGCGGTCGAGCTGGCCGCGCCGGATCTCCAGGCGCGCCCTCTGGAGGACGGCGAGGCCGGCGGGCCCGGCCAGGCCGGCCTCGACGCGGCGGAACTCGGAGGCGGCTCCGTCGAGGTCGCCGAGCTTCTCCTTCATCGCGCCGAGGTTGAAACGGACGCGGCCGGCGAAGGAGGCCGTGCCGAAGCCGTCGTCCTTGCCGTCGCGCGGGGCGCGGAACGTCTTCGGCATCGAGGCGAGGAGCGTCTCGAACCCCTTGGCGGCCTCGGCGAAGCGGCCGCGGGAGCCGCGCAGGCGGGCGAGGTCGAAGCGGGCGGTCGCGGTTTCGGCGGCGTCGTGCCCGGCGAGAGCGCGCCTCTCGCGCTCGGCCGCAAGCCGCTCGGCGAGCTCTAGGTCGCGCTGGGAGCGAGCCGTGTCGACGAGGAGACGCAGGACGGCGTCGGAGAGGTCCTTCGGCTCCTTTCCCTTCAGCTCTCTGGCGAGGAGTGTCGCCGCGGCGTCGTCGCGCCTCGCCTCGGCGAGAAGGGAGAGGCGCAGCGCCGTAGCTTCCTCGACAGCCCCCTGCCTCTCGAGCCCTTCGGCCCGGAGGGCCTGGAGCCGGCGCCGCTCACGCGGGGGCGTCTGGGGCCGCGCGGCGACGAGACGCGAGAGGGCGACAGGGTCGAAGCGGGTCTCGAGGGCGTCGAGTGCCGTCCGCAAGGCCCGGCGGGCAACGGCCCCCTCCTTGCGCTGGAGGAGCGGGAAGAGGAGCTCGAGGGCTCCGAGACCGTCCCCTTTCTGGAAGCGGACTCGCGCTGCGGCGAGGCGTGCCGGGACGTCGAAAATGTCTCCGGTCGCAACGTAGTGCTCGAACCGCACGAGGGCCTCGTCGAGACGGCCGAGCCCGGCGAGGGCGCGCGCCGTGAGGAAGTCGAAGCGGCCGTCGGCGTAGCGCGAGGGGGCGAGGCGATAGAGCGAACCGAGGTGGGCGAGGACGCCGGGCCAGTCCTCGGCACGCGCCGCCTCGGCCGCGTCGCGCTCGAGAACGCGGAGCGCTTCGGGTGTGACGGGCGGCGAGGGGGCCGGAGCGCGCGCCGGAGCGGAGGCGGCGGGGCGCGCAACGGACGCGGGTGTCTGCGCGGTCGCCGGCGGGAGCGCGAGGAGCGCGGCGGCGGCGAGCGCCGCGCACGAGATTCCGCGCCGCATGCCGTTCACCCCGGGACGCGCGCGACGCGGGCGCCGAGCGAGGAGAGCTTCTCCTCCATCGCCGCGTAGCCTCGGTCGAGGTGGTAGATGCGCCGGACGAGGGTCTCTCCCTCGGCGACGAGAGCGGCGAGGACGAGCGCCGCCGAGGCGCGAAGGTCGGACGCCGTGACGGTGGCCCCCTCGAGGCGCGACGGACCGGTGACGAAGGCGGTGTGCCCCTCGACGCGGACGTTGGCCCCGAGTCTCACGAGCTCGGCGGCGTGGAGAAAACGGTTCTCGAAGATCGTCTCGACGACGTGCGAGGTCCCGCCGGCCTGCGTCATCAGCGCCATCCACTGCGCCTGCAGGTCGGTCGGGTAGCCGGGATGCGGGGCGGTCTCGACGTCGACCGGGCGGAGCGGGCCGGTGCGCGAGACGCGAAGGCCCGCGTCCGTCGTCGAGACGTCGACGCCGGCAGCGCGCAGCGCCGTGACGAAGGCGGGGAGGTCCTCCTCGCGGGCGCCGCGGAGTGTGACGTCGCCGCCGGTGATCGCGGCGGCCGTGGCATAGGTTCCCGCCTCGATCCGGTCGGCGAGGACGGCATGCGGCGCCGGCGTGCCCTGGAGGGTGTCGAGACCCTCGACGACGATCGACTCCGTCCCCGCGCCCGAGACTCGCGCCCCCATCGAGACGAGGAGCGCCGCGAGGTCGACGATCTCGGGCTCGCGGGCGGCGTTCTCGATTGTCGTGACACCACGGGCGAGCGTGGCCGCGAGCATCACGTTCTCGGTGCCGGTGACGGTGACCTGGGGGAAACGGACGGTGGCTCCGGTGAGCCGCCCGCGCCCGGGGCCGACGCGCGAGACGTGCGCGTGGATGTACCCCTTCTCGACGGCGATGCGCGCGCCCATGGCCTCGAACGCCATGATGTGAAGGTCGACGGGACGGACGCCGATGGCGCAGCCGCCCGGGAGCGAGACACGCGCCTCGCCGAAGCGGGCGAGAAGCGGGCCGAGAACGAGGATGGAGGCCCGCATCGTCCGGACGAGGTCGTAGGGCGCCTCGGTGGAGACGATTCTGGAAGCGTCGAGCGTGACGGTCCCCGGTGTCTCGCCCGACACCGTGACGCCCATGCCGGCGAGGAGCTTCTTCATCGTCCGGATGTCGGCGACGGCCGGGAGGCGGTCGAGGGAGACCGGGCGCTCGGAGAGAAGGGCGGCAGCGAGGTCGGGCAACGCGGCGTTCTTGGCGCCGGAGACGGCGAGCTCGCCGGAAACGCGGCACGGGCCGGAGACGAGGAAGGCGTCCAAAGCGGGCGGAGTTTAGTACGGGGTTCTCGGGGAAACGGAACCCGCCGGCGCCCCGCTATCGCCGCCGGGCGACGACGGTGCGCGGGATTCCGGCCGGGTCGAGGCGGACGTCCTCGAGGGAGAAGAGGGGTGAGGTCTCGACGAGCCCGCTCACCTCGCTGGCCTGCCCGTAGCCGATCTCGAAGATGAACGGCGCTCCGGGGTGAAGTCGCTCGGGGAGCTCCTTAAGGAGGACGCGGACGGCATCGAGGCCGTCGTCGCCGCCGAAGAGGGCCAGGTGCGGCTCGTGGTCGGAGACGGTCCGGTCGACGTGCGGCGCGTCGAGCCGCGGGACGTAGGGCGGGTTCGCGACGGCGAGGTCGAAGAGAGGCCGGAGAGCCAGGCCCGAGAGCCAGTCGGACGCGACGAAGCAGACGCGCCCGGAGACGCCGTGGAGGCGCGCATTCGTCCGCGCGAGAGCGAGGGCGGCCTCGGAGCGGTCGAGGGCGACGACGCGCGCCTTCTCCCTCTCGAGGGCGAGAGAGACGGCGAGGATGCCGCTCCCGGTGCCGGCGTCGAGGATCGCGCGGGCCTCTGGGGCGGCGCCGCGGGCCATCTCGACGATCGCCTCGGTCTCGCCTCGCGGGATGAGGGCGCGCGGGTCGACGCGGAACGTGCGACCGAGAAACTCCCACTCGCCGAGGAGGTACTGAAGAGGCTCGCCCGCGGCGCGACGTGCGGTGAGAGCGAGAAAGAGCGCGGCGCCGGACCCTTCCGCCTCCTCACGGCGACGGGCGTGGAACCATGCTCTGGGCTGTCCCACCGCGAAGGCGAGGAGCTCCTCCGCCTCGTAGGGTGCGAAGGACGGAGGGGAGAGAAGGGAGCGCCCTTCGGCGAGGAGGTCGGCCCAGGTCGGCACGCCGGGATCTTGCCATCACCCAAGGCTCGGAGCCTGGTGCGGCCCCGCGCGTCGCTCTTCCTTCCGGCCACCGTGTCGGAGGCCCGTCCCGGTAGGGACAGCTCCGTGGCGAATGTCTACCCGGGAGCCGCGCGGGCCGCGTCAGAACCTCATGCGGTAGAGCATGAGGTAGATGACGACGCCGGTGACGGAGACGTAGAGCCAGATCGGGAGCGTGACGCGAGCGAGCCTGCGGTGGGCGTCGAAGCGACCCTTGCGCGCGAGGACGAGCGTGGTGACGGCCAGGAACGGAACGGCGGCGGCGAGGACGGTGTGCGTCAGGAGGATCGACAGGTAGGCCGTCCGGACGCCGCCCGTCCCCTGGAAGCGGACGCTCCCGACCTCGGCGTGGTAGACGAGGTAGGAGACGAGGAAGAGGATCGAGCAGGCGAAGGCCGCAGTCATCACGCGGCGGTGGGCCTCGCGGCGGCCGGAACGGATGAGGACGAAACCCGTGACGAGGAGCGTCGCGGCCAGGCCGTTCAGGACGGCGTTGACGGTCGGGAGGCTGGTGAAGCTCGCCGTCACTTCGACTGGGCCGCGGCGAGCGCCCGGGCGTCCTTCTCGAGCTGGTCGACCGGGGCCTGGTTCATGGCGTCGTAGTAGCCGCGGATCGTCCCCTCCGCGTCGACGAGGACGAAGCGCGTCGAGTGAAGGATCGGCTCGACGCTGTCGGCGACGCCGTCCTCGATGGCCAGCTTGAAGCCGTCCCTGATGAGGCTGCGGATGACGGGTCGCTGGCCGTGGAGGAAGGTCCAGCGCGCGGGGTCGGCGCCGAGCTTGCGGCCGTACGCGGCGAGGACCTCGGGGGTGTCGTATTCGGGGTCGACGTCGAAGGAGACGAAGCGGATGCCGGGGACGCCGGCCAGGCGTTCGGCGAGAGCGGCCATCCTCGCAGAGAGGATCGGGCAGCTTCCGCCGCAGCGCGTGAAGATGAAGTCGGCGATCCAGACTTTTCCGGCGAGCTCGGCGTGCGTCACCGTCTTCCCCTGCTCGGAGACGAGCGTGAACTCGGGCGCCGCACCGATACGGGGGAGGTCCGGGCCGCCGGAGGGCCGGCTCATCAGCAGCCAGAGGCCCGCCGCGACGACGGCGAGGAGGAGGACGACGAGCACCGTGGCGAGTACGGGAGAGACGCGCGGGGAGGTGGTTTCGGACGTCAAGGCTTCTTCCTCCGGGAGCGGAGCGCGGCGCGGTCGGGGCCGGCAGGATACCGGTTGATGACGGCGGCGGCGACGAGGACGGCGCCGAGGGCGAAGGCGAACGTCACGCCGATGGCGAGGCCGGACGACGGGAGGCCGGACGCCGAGGGGTCGAGCGCGTGGCGGAGGGAGGCGACGCCGTAGGTGAGAGGGTTGACGGCCATCGCGGCGCGGAGCCAGACGGGGGCCCCCTCGGCGGGGAAGAACGAGCCCGAGAGGAACCACATCGGGATCAGGAAGAGATTCATGATCGCGTGGAAGCCCTGCGTCGACTCGAGCATCCAGGCGATCGCGAGCCCGAGGCCCGTGAGCGCGAGCGCCACGAACGCGAGGACGAGGAGGGCGGGGGCGAGTGAGGCGGCCGACGGCGCGTAGCCGAGGACGGGTGCGAGGAGGAGGAGCGTTCCTCCCTGCGCGAGGGCGAGAAGCGTTCCGCCGGCGATCTTCCCGGCCGCGACGGCGAGCGGGGAGACGGGCGAGACGACGACGGCCTGGAGGAACCCGTCGCGCCGGTCCTCGATGACGGAGATCGTCGAGAAGATCGCCGCGAAGAGGACGACGAGGACGACGGTGCCGGGGAAGAAGTACGCGACGTAGCTCGCACCTCCCCCGCCGGGGACGCGGAACGAAGAGCCGAAGCCGGCACCGAGAAGAAGCCAGGCCAGCAGCGGGGGCGCGAAGGCCCCGACGATCCGGCTCGGCTGGCGCAGGAAGCGGACGACCTCGCGCCAGGCGAGCGCCCGGGCCGCCTTCACGCGGCGCTCCCGTCGACGGCCGCGATCTCCTCGAAGGGGTGGCCCGTCCTGGCGACGAAGACGTCCTCGAGGGAGGGAGCGCCGAGCGTTAGGGAGCGGAAGCGCCCGGCGAAGGCGGACGCGAGCACGGGGACGAGGGCGGGGCCGTTGGGGCGCTCGACGCGCACGGTCGTGCCGACGGCGGTGACGCGGCCAGGCTGCGGCGTGGTGTTCGGCCCGGGGCCCGGCCCGAGGAAAGCGCTCACCTCGGCCGCGAGCGCCGTGGCCTCCTCGTCCGATCCCGTCGCCAGGACGAGGATGTCGCCGCCGACGTCGCGCTTCAGGTCGGCCGGGGCGCCGAGGGCCACGAGGCGGCCGCGGTCGAGGATGCCGATGCGCCCCGCCTCCTCGGCCTCGTCGAAGAGGTGCGTCGTGAGGAGGACGGTGGTCCCGCCGCGCGCGAGCTCTGCGAGGAGCGCGCGTAGGCTTCTTCTAGCGAGCGGGTCGAGGCCGGTGGAGGGCTCGTCGAGAAGGAGGACTTTCGGGGTGCCGAGGAGCGCCTTGGCAATCTCGACGCGACGTGCAAGGCCGCCGGAGAGGGTCTCGACGAGATCCCGCGCGCGGTCGTCGACACCCATCCGCGCGAGGAGCTCGCCGGCGCGGGTGCCGAGCGCGCGTCCGCCGAGGCCGAGGATCGCCCCGTGGACGAGGAGGTTCTCCAGGACGGTCAGCTTGCGGTCGAGGCTCGGTGACTGGAAGACGACCCCGAGGCGTCGGCGCAGCTCGCGCAGCGAACTTTCGGGCGAGAGGCCGTCCACGCGGAACGTCCCCTCCGACGGCGGGATCAGCGTTGCAAGGAGCTTGAAGAGGGTCGTCTTGCCGCCACCATTGGGGCCGAGGAGGGCGAAGAGCTCGCCCGACTCGACGCCGAAGGAGACGCGGTCGAGCGCGAGGCGGTCGCCGTAGGTCCGGCTCAGCCCCTCGATCGAAACGAGGGGAGAAGCGCTCATCCGCCCGTGACGCGGTCGGCGAGGAGGAGGATGACGATCGCCGGGAGCCAGGCGATGGAGGCCAGGAACATCGACTTCGCGGCCTGGTCGGTCGTCTCGCGGAAGAAGCGGACGGCGGTTCCCGCGAACCAGGCCGAGAGGAGAAAGGCCCCGGCCGCGTAGACGAGGCCCGCGGTCCCGAGGAACGTCGGTAGGATGCTGACCGGCACGAGCAGCAGGCCGAACGCGAGAGCGTGGCGCGCGGAGCTACGCCCCGTGGGGTCGACGGTCGAGAGGATCCGGAAGCCGGCCGCGCCGTAGTCCGCGCGGTGCCTCCAGCCGATGGCGTAGAAGTGCGGCAACTGCCAGAGGAAGAGGAGGCCGAAGAGGGCGAGGCCGGGCGCGCCGATGACTCCCGCGGCGGCGGTGTAGCCCCCGAGCGGCGGGAGCGCACCGGGGATGGCGCCGACGATGGTGGAAAGGGGCGAGCGGGTCTTCATCGGTGTGTAGACGAAGACGTAGCTCGTCAGGGTGAGCGCCGCAAGGAATGCGGTGAGGCCGTTGGCGAAGACCCAGAGCTCGCCGACGCCGAGGACGGAGAGGACGGTGGCGAAGGCCACCGCCTCGGCGAAGGAGAGGCGTCCCGCCGGAAGGGGGCGCGTGGCCGTGCGTGCCATCCGGCGATCGAGGTCGATCTCGGCGATTTCGTTGAAGGCGCTCGTGCCGGAGGCGACGAGGGCCGTGCCGAGGAGCGTGTGCAGGAGCAGGACCGCGTCGATGCCCGCAAGCGGGCCGTTCGTCCCTGCGGCGAAGCCGAGGAAGGCGGTGAGAACGACGAAGACCGTGATGCGCGCCTTCGTCAGCTCGAGGAGGTCCGCCATGTACTGCTTCATGCGGCCGCCGGAGACGCTTCGCTGGCGGGAGCGCCGGCCGCAGCCGGGAACTGCGAGAGCTCGCCCAGGCGCGAGAGAAGAACTGCCGCGAGGACGCCCGTGATCCAGAGGAGGCCGCCGGCAGCGAGGTGGGCGGCGGTGATCGCCACGGCCTTCGAAGTCCACACCGACGTCGCGCCGAGCGTCACCTGGAGCGTGAGGAGGACGAGCCAGATGGTCGAAAGCCGTCTGAAGCCTTCCACGCCACGGATTTTCCCGAGCGCGAGCGCTGCCGCGACGACGAGGGCGACGACGACCCAGGCGAAGGTCCGGTGGGCGAAGTGGGCGAGGACGCCGCTCGCGGCCCAGTCGGCCCCCGTCGGCACGACCTTGTCGAAGGAGAGGGGCCAGTCGGGGATGGCGAGCCCTGCGCCCGTGTGGCGGACGATGGCACCGAGGAGGATCTGTACGTAGCTCGCTCCGGCGGCCAGGAGCGCGAAGCGGAAGGCCTTCGAAAGCGAGGCCGGGTCGACGGTGGCGCGGGGAGCCTGCTCGGAGAAACGGCTCCAGAAGCGCGACGTGCGAAGCGCGATCGTAGCGGTGAGGGCGAAGACGATCTGTGCAAGCCCCGCGTGCGAGGAGGAGACGGCCGGCGGGAGGAGGAAGAGGACCGTCATCCCTCCGAGCACCGCCTGGCCGAGGATCGCCGCGAAGGCGGCGAGGCCCAGCCGGAACGTGGTCCTGTCGGTCCGGCCGAAGCCGAGGACGAGGATCTGCAGGCCGACCATCGTCGCCACGGTGGCCGCGATCAGCCGGTGACCGTGCTCGTAGAGGATCCCTCCGACCATCGGCGGCATCAGCTTTCCGTAGGAGAGAGGCCAGTCGGGGACGGCGAGGCCGGAACCGGTCGACGTGACGAGCGCCCCAGCGACGAGCAGGAGGAAGACCGAGACGGCGACGGTGCGCGTGGAGACGCGGACGAACTTGCCGGGTGTCATCGTTCTTTCGTCCTCGGTCCTCATGCGGGCCCAGCCGCGGGAGAAGTGAAAGTGACGTCGTGGACCGTCGTCTCGCCGTGGGTGACGGTGACGGGGAACGTCTGCGCGGGGAGCTTCTCGTGCCACGCCTCGACCGTATACGTCCCGGCGGGGAGCCCGTGGATCTCGTAGCGGCCGTCCGGCCCGGTCACCGCGAAGAACGGGTGGGGAACGACGGCGACCCAGGCGCGCATCCAGGGGTGGACGTCGCACTTGAAGGGGACGATCTCGGACTTCTCGAACGTGCGGGTGTAGCGGGTGCCGGGAGCGGGCATGCCGAGGTTGAAGGGCGTGTTCGCCTTTGCCGCGGCGTGGACGTTGTGGAGGGTGGCGTCCGACGAGACGATGTCGAGCGGCTGGCCGGTCATCAGCGCCAGGAGGCGCGGCGAGAACGCGCACCCCTTCTGGTCGAGCTGCTTCGCCTCCGCGGGCGGCGTGTAGACGCCCGTGACTCCTTCCGTGACCCGGAGCAGGACGTTTGCGAGAGCGCCCTCCGCACCGACGGCGTACGCTGGCAGCTCGGTCTCTCCCGGGTTGTGGCCGGCACAGAACGGGTCGGTCGTCATCGTGACCTTCTCGTTGGCCGGCGGTACCCCGGTCAGTACGACCCGCCCCGCCACGACCGCCGTCCCGAGCCGGCCCGCAGGACCAGCCGGGGCCTTCGGGGCCTCGGAGGCTTTCGGGCTGCAGGCGGCGAGGAGGAGGAGCAGGACGAGGGGCTCGAAGACCCCCCGGCCGGCGCGGGTAGAGAGGAGACTCTGCATGCGAATATTTTTTCGGGAAACGGGGCGGTAAACACTCCCCGCTCCAAAACCCTTCATGCTATTTCCGGCCCGCACCTCTGTCAATCGACCGCCAGGAGACGGTGTCTCATAGAAATGGGGTCAGGTCTACCGTCTACACTCTACGGTACACCGTAGAGTGTAGACGGTAGACCTGACCCCTTCCGGAGGATGACTCCATCCGGAGGATTGGTTCCGCTACGATGTCCGTGGGGTGCCCGAAGGGGAGGAAGCGTGAGGATCGAGAAGGTCGTCCTTCGGCTCGTCGAGATGCCCCTGAAGTTCCGGTTCCGGACGTCGTTCGGCGAAATGACGGCGAAGCGGTTCCTCCTCGTCGAGGTGGTATCGGAAGGGGTATCCGGGTGGGGGGAGTGCGTCGCCGAGGACGGGCCGTTCTACTCGCCGGAGACGACGGACTCGGCGCGATCCGCCCTGTCGCGGTTCCTGGTGCCGCTCGTCCTCGGAAGGGACCTCCCGGACGCCCCGGCGTTCGAGAGGCTCGCCGAGAGCGTCCGCGGAAACCGGATGGCGAAAGGCGCGCTCGAGGCAGCGCTGAGGGACCTCTTCGCCCGGGCGGACGGCGTGTCGCTCGCGCGCGATATCGGCGGCACGCGGACCCGGATCGAGGTGGGAGTCTCCCTCGGCCTGCAGCCCACGGTCGAGGCGACGGTCGAGAACGTGCGGAGGCACGTGGCGCAGGGGTACCGGAGGATCAAGCTGAAGATCGAGCCGGGGTCGGACGTGGACCGGGTAGCGGCCGTCCGGGAGGCATTTCCCGACCTGCCGTTGACGGTCGACGCGAACGCCGCCTACACGCTCGAGACGTCGGAGCCGCTCGTCGCGCTCGACGCGTTCGGTCTCGATTACATCGAGCAGCCGCTCCACCACGAGGACCTCGTGGACCACGCGCGCCTCGCCCGGCGCCTCGCAACTCCGATCTGTCTCGACGAGTCGATCCGCTCCGCGGCCGACGCCGCCGCGGCGATCTCGCTGGGCGCGTGCCGCGTGCTCAACGTGAAGCTCGGGCGCGTGGGCGGGTACGGTGAGGTTCTCCGGATAAATGAGGCGGCCACGGCGGCGGGCGTCCCGCTCTGGTGCGGCGGGATGCTCGAGTCGGGAGTCGGGCGCGCGCACAACATCGCCGTCGCGACGCTGCCGGGCTTCACGAAGCCGGGCGACACGTCGTCGTCCTCGCGCTACTTCGAGGAGGACATCGTGGCGCCGCGGCCCGAGGCGACGGACGGGCTGATGCCGGTGCCAGAAGGCCCCGGGATCGGCGTGGAGGTGCGGCGCGACGTCCTCGCGCGCTTCACGCTCGAGACGGCGGAGCTTCCCGCTTGATCGGGGCGCCGGCCCCGACCGAGCTCCTCGCGCGCTTCTCGGCGGGCGCCGGCTCGATGCTGAGCGATCTCGAGGCGCTCGTGACGAGGGAGAGCCCGTCGTCGGACGCCGCAGCCGTCACGGCGCTCGCCGTCTGGGTCCACGCCCGGCTCGAGGCGTCCGGCGTCCCGGCGAAGCTCGTCGCCTTCGAAGGGCGGGGCGACGGCGTGCTCGCCCGGCTCGGTCCGGAAGAGGGCGGGACGCTCCTTCTCGGGCATCTCGACACGGTCTGGCCCGTCGGAGCGCTCGCGACGCAGCCGTTCCACGCGGGGGGCAGTCTCGCAACGGGACCGGGCGTCTTCGACATGAAGGGAGGCATCGCGGTTCTCCTCGCGGTCCTGGCGGCGGCGGGCGAGGGGGCGTTCCAGCCGGCACGCGGAGTCTCCCTCCTCCTGACGTCCGACGAAGAGATCGGGAGCGGCGCCTCGCGCGAAAGGATCCTCGAGGAAGCGCGGCGGAGAGAAAGGGTCTTCGTACTCGAGCCGTCAGGCGACGGCGGCGCGGCGAAGGTTGCGCGCAAGGGCGCCGGCCTGGCCGTGGCGCGGTTCCAGGGCGTCCCGGCCCACTCGGGGCTGGAGTCGGAGAAGGGGGCGTCGGCTCTCCTGGAGATGGCCCGCTTCTCTCTCCGGGCCGATGCCCTCGCGGACCGCGACGCGGGGACGACCGTCGTCCCGACGCTCGCGTCCGCGGGAAGTGCGCGAAACGTCGTCCCGCCGGGGGCGGAGGTGACCGTCGACTTCCGCTTCTGGACGGCGGCGGAGGGGGAGCGGATCTGCGAGGGGCTGCGGGCGTTCGCGACGTCGGACGCGAGGGTCGGTGCGGAGGTGTCGGCGGTCGTTTCGCGCCCACCGATGGAACCGACGCCGGAGTCGCTCGCGCTTCACCGGACCGCCCGTGCGATCGCGGCGGCACTCGGGTTCGGCCTGGCGGCCGCGCGCGTCGGCGGGGCTTCCGACGGCAACCTGACGGCCGCGGCGGGAATACCGACCCTCGACGGGCTCGGCCCGCGTGGCGGGGGCGCGCACGCGCGGGGCGAGCACGTCGAGCTGGACGACCTGCCCCGGCGCGCGGCGCTGATCGCCTCGCTCCTGGCGGAGGCGGAGGGATGAGGGCGCGGCGCCTGCGGATCCGGGAGCTGCGGAGCCCCGCGGAGTTCGCCGAGGCGTCGCAGGCGGCCAAGGCGGCGTGGGGATTTCCCGATCTGATGGTCCCGCCGCCACCCGACATGATCACCGCCACCCATTCGGGAGGGATGACGGCGGGCGCATTCGAAGGGGAGGACCTCCTCGGCTTCGTCCACGCCGTGCCCCGAACGAACCTGGGGCGGCCGGCGATCCACTCGCACCTCCTGGCCGTGCGGCCCGCAGCCCAGCGACGCGGCCTGTCGGTACTTCTGAAGCTCTACCAGCGCGAGTGGTGCCTCGCGCGCGGAATCGGGCTCGTCACGTGGACGTTCGACCCGTTCATGCTCCGCAACGCGTGGCTGAACCTCGTGAGGCTCGGCGCGACCGTTCCCGTCTTCCTCCCGAACTTCTACGGGAGGATCGGCGGGATCTACGGCGACCTTCCGAGCGACCGGTTCGAGGCACACTGGAGGCTCGAGAGCCCGCGCGTCGAACGCGCCACGCTCGGCGAGACCTCCGAGGTGAAGCCGGAGGAGGCGGCTGCGCTCCCCGTCGTGCGGTCCGGGCGCCTTCCGTCGACGAACCGCGCGCTCCTGCCGTTCCCGGCGGGTTTTCCGGAGGTCTTTCGTGACGACCCGGCGGCAGGAATCGCGGCCCGTAGCCGATTCGGCCGTAGCGCCGCGGCGCTCTTCGCCCGGGGGTGGGAGGCCGTTTCAGTCGTCGAGACGGCTGACGGGCCGGCCTACGTCCTCGAACGACGATCGGCGTAGCATCCGCCCGACCTTCCGATAGAAGAGGAGACACCATGAAGCGTTTCGCCGCCACGCTCGCCGTCCTCGCCCTCGCCGCCGCGCCGGCGCTGGCCGCCGACAAGTCCTACCAGGTGACCGGGCCAATCGTCTCGGTGACCGAGACGGTCATCGTCGTCGACAAGTCCGGAGAGAAGTTCGAGATCGCCCGCACCGGGAATACGAAGCTGACGGGAGAGCTGAAGGTCGGGACGAAGGTCACCGTCAAGTACACGATGACCGCGACCTCGATCGAGGCGAAGGACGACAAGGCTCCCGCCAAGAAGAAGTAGGCGCGGCGCCTACAGCGCCTCTTCCAGCCGGTCGCAGAGCGTCGAGAGGACGGTCAGCCGGGCGGCCTTCTTGTCGGTCGCGGCGACGAGCGTCCAGGTCGCGTCGTGCGTGGAGGTGCGCGCGACCATCTCGTCGATCGCGGTCTCGTACGCATCCCACTTCTCGCGGTTGCGCCAGTCCTCGTCGGTGATCTTGTGCTTCTTCCACTCGACGTGCTCGCGCTCGCGGAAGCGGCGGAGCTGCTCCTGGGGCGAGATGTGGAGCCAGAGCTTGGAGAGTGCGATCCCCGACTCGACGAGCTGGGCCTCGAAGTCGTTGATTTCGAGGTAGGCCCGCTTCCACTCCTTTTCCTTCGCGAAGCCCTCGACCCGCTCGACCAGGACACGCCCGTACCAGGAGCGGTCGTAGATCGTGAAGCTCCCGCCGGGCGGGATGTGTCTCCAGAATCGCCAGAGGTAGTGGTGAGCGCGCTCCTCGTCTGTCGGCGCGGCGATCGGGATGACGCGGTAGACCCGCGCGTCGAGCGCCCAGGTCACGCGACGGATCGCTCCTCCCTTGCCGGCGGCATCCGAGCCCTCGAAAACCGCGACGCTCGAGACTCCCTTCTTCTTCCCCGCCCACGCGAGCTTCGCGAGCCGCTCCTGCAGGCGCGGGAGCTCCTTTTTGTATTCTTCCTCCGAGACGGTCCGCTCGAGGTCGACGGTGGAGAGGACGCCCGCGGCCATCGGAGGCTTCACCGCAGCCGACTTCGTCGCGCGCTTCGGCCCGCCCGCCACCTTTTTCGCGGCGGCTTCCTTCAACGTCGCACTCTTCTCCTCTGTCTCCTTCAGGGCCGCGAGGCGCGCCTCGAGGGCCTCGACGACGGCTCGACCGACGGCGAGGTCGCGCCAGCGGTCGTCGGTGGCCTCGACGATCGTCCAGGGCGTATCGGCCGCGTCGGTCATCCGGAGGGCACGCTCGGCGGTCTTCACGAACCGGTCGTAGTGGCCGAAGTGCTTCCAGTCGAGGCGCGTCACCTTGAAGCGCGTCTCGGGGTCCGTCTCGAACTTCCTGAGCCGCTTCTTCTGCGCGTCCTTCGAGAGATGGAACCAGCACTTGACGAGGAGCGCGCCATCCTTCGCGAGCTCCTTCTCGAAGAAGGCGACCCTCGTCAGCTCGGCGTCGAAGCGTGCGGCCCCGATCTTCCCGGTCGTCCGTTTGAGAATCGGCTCGGTGTACCAGGAGCCGAAGAAGACGCCGATCCGGCCGCGCGCGGGGAGGGTCCGCCAGAAGCGCCACGCGGAGGGGCGATCGCGCTCCTCGTCGGTGCGCGGGCCGAAGACGTTCGTCTCCACGCCGCGCGGATCGAGCCACTCGAGGAGGCGGTTGACCGTGTCGCCCTTGCCGGAGCCGTCGGCGCCGGCGACGACGACGATCACGGAGACCTTCGTCTTCAGGAGAGCGAACTGCGCCTGGAGAAGGCGTGCACGCAGCGTGGGCAGCTCCGCCGCGTACTCCTCCTTCGAGAGCTTCCGTCCCAGCTCGGCCGTCTCGAACACTTTCCCCTCCCGGCCGGGAGTCCCTCGGGAGAGAGGAGAGAAAGAGGACGGGAAGCGCGGCGTCGCTGTAAAAAAGGCGTCGCGAGAAAGAGTCCCGGGGGCGTCAGGCCTTTGAGAGCTCCATTTTGAGCTTTTCGGCCTGGAAATGGGCGACGAGGGGTTCGATCAGCTCGTCGAGCCTGCCGTCGAGAACCTCGCCGAGCCGGTGAGAGGTGAACCCGATCCGGTGGTCCGTGACCCGGGACTGTGGAAAGTTGTAGGTGCGGATCTTCTCGGAGCGATCTCCCGAGCCGACCATCTTCTTGCGATCGGCGGCGTAGGCCGCCTCCTTCCTCTCCCGTTCCATCTCGAAGAGCCGGGCCCGCAGGACGCGCATCGCCTTCGCCTTGTTTTTGACCTGCGAGCGCTCGTCCTGG
>DIAY01000227.1:0-10701 GCA_002414905.1 Holophagales bacterium UBA5066
GCCGCGGCCCGTGCACCGTCGAGGAACCGCGCGACACGCGGCGAGACGACGGCCACCTCGAACGTTCCGGTCAGGCTCGCCGGCTTGACGAGGATCTCCCCGATCCAGGAGAGCGACTCCCGGTAGAAGCTCTTTTTGTAGAGGTCTTCCAGCACGACCCGCCGGGTGACGCCGCCCTGCGCGAGGAGCTCGTCGACCTCGGGATCGTCGAGCCTCAGGATCGCGTCGAGGAGGTGCCGGGTGTCGACGTATCCTTCCCGCCGCGACGCGGCGCGTTCGGCCGCGGCCGTCACGAGAGGCTCCACGGCGGTATTCGCCCAGTGGGTCACGGGAAGCGGCTCAAACGGGGGCGGCGCGGCGAGAGGACTCGTCAGGTAGACCTGTACGGGCGTCAGGGAGACGAGGAATATCTCGCCCGACTTCACCTCGGTCTCCGTCGTCACGGCCTGCTGGGCGGCGAACGTCCCGTTCGAGCTGCCGAGGTCACGAAGGAAAATCCGTCCCTGCGCGAACCGGACCTCGGCGTGCGAGCCGGACACGCCCGCAGAGACGGAGAGGACCAGGTGGTTGCGTTCCTTCGACTGGCGGTCGAAGGGAAGGCGCCCGATCCGAACGAGCTGCATCGCCTGCCGCGCCTCGGCGGCGTATCGCAGCCCCTCCATCGGGCCCAGCCAGACCTCGAGCGTGAGGGAACGCGGAGGGACGCTCATGCTCCTCCTCCGTGGCAGGGTCGGCACGCCAGAGCCTCGACCGAGGAAACGAACGAGTTGAAGGACACAGTGACCGGATCTTACCCTCGGTCCACGCGGGCCGCGACCCGTCGCTTCAACGGTCGCGGCTCGTCAGCGCCGGGACGCCGTGTCCGCTTCCTCCTCGAGAAGCTCCGCGAGGACGTCCTGGATCTCGAAGTGGAGCGGCTGACGGTGGACGAGAAGGGCCCTGAGCTCGGCGACGATCTCGTCCGCCTCGCGAAGGGCCTGCTCCACGCGCCCGGTCGGATCCTCGGGAACGAAGTCGCCCGGGGCCGTCGCGATCGAGAAACCTGTGATCCGCGTCACGAGCCGGAGAGCCAGGAGGACCGCCCGCTCGAAGAGCGGCGGCGGGATCGCGTTCGGGCGTCCGGGCACTCGATCCTCGTCCTTCCAGAAGACGCGTGACCGATCCAGGAGCGTCTCGGCGACGGGCTCGCCGGCGAGAGCCGCCTTCAGGCGTGTGAGCGGGTCCCCCTCCTTCGTCCTGGTCACAGCGGTCGCGGCGCGCTGGATCGCCTGAAGCAGGAGGGGAAACTCCGTCCGCTCTCCATCCGCGAGCGCTCGCAGCAGGAGAACGCCCATCGAATGGAGATCCGACGGAGCTCCGAAGCGGGGGTAGACCTTGTACCGGGCGCCCGGGAGGCGAACGCCGAACGAGCGCCGGAGCCGTTTCACCGCGGCGTCGTCGAGGTCGACAGGCTCGGAGACGAAGGTCAGCTCCTCGTAGGAGGCCGGAACGCCAGGCTTCCTCTTCGCGACGAGCGCGTCGAGGCCGAGCCCGAGCGCCTCGTCGGGGAAGGTGATGTGGATCCAGTCGGGTTCCTCGGGCCTCGGGAAGAGGCCGTTCGGATCGGACAGGCGGCCCTCGACCGTCACGCCGAGGCCGGCACTGGCCGGTTCCACCTCGGAGAGGTAGACGTCCCCGGGCCGGCGCGCGGCGAGCCGGAACTCGAGGATCTCGGGAGCGGCATACGGGAACGTCGGCTCGAAGGGCGGAACGACGACCTCGACCCCGAACGAAGAGGTCTTTGTCGCCGAAGCGAGCCCGTGCAGGCGAACTTCGAAGGTCCAGAGCGCTGGAAGCGAAGAACCGGCACCGTAGCTGTCGAGGAGGACGTGTCCCGGCTGGAGGTCGAGGTGGGGCTGGCCGGTACCGCGGTAGAACGCGAGGACTGCTGCGACGAGCTGCCGGAAGGCCGTCATCTTGAGGTAGAGGACCTCTATGGCGTCGACTCCGGTTCCGTCGTGCCCGTAGAGGTAGCGCCCGGTCGGCGGGAGCGTCTCGCGGAGCCATTCGACGCGGCGCCGGGCCGTCTCGGCCTCGAGGCTCTCCGGAGCCGAGGACGGGACGAGCTCGGCCTCGGTCCGGCCGCCGACGAAATCGGACCACTCGTCCCACTTCACCGGGGAAAATCCCGTCACGAGGAACGGAGACGGGCAGAACGAGAACGGGGACCAGCGCGCGGCGAAATCGCCGAGCGAGGCGCCCCCCGCCTTGCGGAGGCTGAGGGCCTCCTCCCTGGAAGCACGCGATGCGAAAGTCCGGACCTGCTCCTCGTCCCAGTCCCTCACGAGCGCCCGCGCAAGCTCCTTGAGGAGCTCTTCGGGACCACCCACCGGGACGTCGGCCTGGCCGGAGAGGGGCAGATACGAGAAGACGGCGATGACGCGGTCCGTCGTCGCGCACGAGGTGCACCCGACGAGGCGGTGGAGCGTCTCGAGATACGAAGGCAACCGGCGCTCCCGCAGGAAGAGCTCGTCGGTCAGGAGCTCGAGCGGCTTGCCGCAGGTCGGGCAGGGCGGCACGAAAAACGACCGCGACGGCTTGTCGTAGAGGAGTGCCGGGAGCATCCCCTCCGGGCTGCCGTCGGGCTGGAGCAGTCTCGGGAACCACGGGCTCTCCGCCCGAAGCGAGCGGAGCCTTTCCCGTTCGGCTGTAAACCGGTCGAGGAGAGTTCGGTTCGTCGGCCGGGAGGCGCCCTCGGCGAGCGCTTCGGGCAGCACGTTCGGAAGGAGTTTCACCGCGACGAGCTCGATGACGCTGTCGGCGTCTCCCTTGAGGGCTCCGAGGTAGACGCGGCTCGTCCCCTCGTCGGACGAGAGGGGAAGGGGGACCGGTCCTTCCTCGGCCCCGCCCGCGAGCGGGCCGAGGACGAGGTGAAGCCCGAAGGGCGACGGGGCATCGCCCGCGGGGAGGAGGCGGGCGGTGGAAAGGTCCTTCACTTCGACCCTCCCGTCCGCCGCGCCCGACAGACGGTCGGCACGCACGCGCTCACCACTTCAATTCCTCCGGAGCTCCGAGTCTACCCTTCCCCCGGCTTCCCATCCTGCCCTCGTGACTCCGGAGCGCGCCGGAGCAGCCTCGCCACCAGGAGGAGAAGCGCCACCACCGCGCCCACCAGTGCCGCCCAGAAGAGCCTCGGCCCCGCGTCCTTCTCCCGTTCCACGGCCTGCGGGACAGTCGGTGCGAGCGCCGCCTCGAACGCGGGAGCCCCGAGCAGGCGCGGTGCGAGCAGCTCGAGGTCGTAACGCGGCGGGGCGAGTCCGGCCTGGCCGTAGACGAGCGACAGCGGAACGCCCTCCTGTCTCACGAAGCGCAGCCGATGGGCCGGCAGGAGGAGAGACGCACGGACGAGAGAGACGGGTGCGTTGTCGCCGTCGTCGGTCGAGACGAAGAGCTCTCGCCCCTCCCCTGCCGCCAGGTCGAGGACCAGGGCCGGCGCCTTCCGATCGGGATCGGCGTTCTCCCAGGCTCCCGAAACGACCTCGGGGATCGTTCCCGCGGTCTCGGGACGCCCTCCGATCCGCTCCCTCAGAACTGCGACCCGCCGGGAGAAGACCCGTGCCGTCGACTCCAGCTCGAGGCGCGAGGCCGGTAGCCTCTCGAACGGCAGCTCGATCCGGTGGAACGAGAGGCGGCCCGCTTCCCCGGGACCGCTGCGAGGGCGGGGATCTTCCACTCTCTGGGGCGTCGGGAGCTTCAGGACGAGCGGTTCGTCCAGGGTCTCCAGAAGGTAGGGCACCTGCCGGCCGTCGGCCGTTGCGATCCTCACGTCGGAGAGGTTCGGGCTCACGGCCAGGACGGCCGCGTCGAGGCGAAGGGCGGTCAGGCCGGCGGGGCCGGGAGGAATCGGGCGTGAGTCACGAAACCCGGCGAGGTCGAGGGCAGCCCCCGGAGGGATCCTGGCACCCGGCCCTGCCTGGCTCGCGACGGTCACCACGGGTTGCCGGTCGCCCCAGCTCGCGTTCGCGGGGGACGGGCCGTCACCCCGTGCGATCGCCGGGCGCAGCGCTTCGAGGTCGTAGCGGGGAGGCGCGAGTCGCGGAGATCCGAAACGCGCCGTCAGCGGCGAACCGTCGGGACTCTCGAAGTAGATCCAGGGAAGCGCTTCGAAGGTCGCCGTGAGCGTCGTGACGGCGAGGGGCGGGTTTCCCCCGTCGTCGATGACCAGCTCCAGCTCGGCCTCGGAGGGGGCCAGTGCGAGCCTCACCGACATCTCGGCCGCCGCCGCACCGTCCCGCTCGGCCCGGCGGAGCGTCGCCGCTCCGAGCTCGAAGGGGACGAGGCGACCGCCAGCGAGGCGCGATTCGAGGACGCGCGCGGCCCTGAGCACGTTCCCCGAGTCGACGCCGACCTCGACCGCCGCGATCGGCAGCCCCGCGCTACCGAGCTTCAGCCGGTAGCGGCTTCGTCCCGGCTCGCTCGCGCGGCGCTCGAACGAAATGGCTTCCCGGAGCGGTTCCGGCGGGCCGCCGGTCCCGGCAAGGCGCGCTTCGACCCGGGGCGGGAGGCGCACCCTGCCGCTCCGGGCATCGTTCCAGACCAGGCGCAGGAAGCGGTGCTGGCCCGGGGGGAAGCCGCTCTCGGTAAGCGTCAGGCCTTCTTCAGGAAGGTCGAAGAGGGTTCCCTCGGCGACGAGGACCGTCCATCGCGCCCGGTCACCGCTCCCTTCGAGGCGGAGACGCTTGAGAAACGGCGCCCGGAGCCCGGAGAGACGAAGGCGGTCGATTCGCCGGAGCGCGCCGAGGTCCGCCTCGAAGCCGCTCGCGAGCTTCGTCTCCGGGATCGGGAGGAGCGATGCGCCCACCCACGTCGGCTCGCTTCGGACCGGTGCCACGAGGAGGTACGGCACCTCGCTCCCGTCCGGCGCGAAGAGGCGCAGGTCACGGAGGAGTGCGGCCGTCCCGCGCGCCTCGCAGCCGCCGAGGAGCTCCCCGTCGACGGCGAGCCGGTTCGCGCCGGCAGCGCCGGGGGTCACCGGCCTCGAGAACCGGAAGGACGTCGTGACGGGACGGACGCCTTCCTCCGCCACCACGAGCGGCGCGATGGCGAGGAACGCAAGGGGGACGAGACGGCGAAGCGGCGTCATTCCTTCTCCCGGGGCGCGAGGACGAACTTCTGGAGTGCGACGGCGACGAGGGCGAGCGAGATCGCGAGGCCGACGAAGGAGGCGACTCGGTACAGACCGCCGAGCCGTCCGAGGTCGTGGAGGAACGCCTTCAGCACCGTCACGACGAGGAGCGCGAGCGCGGCAACCCTCGCGGCACGGCTGCGTCCCGCGATGCCGGCGGCCAGGAGCCCGATGGCGAAGACGGCCCAGGCGAGCGTGTAGGCGAGGTCCTGTGCGAGCGAGGTCCCCCGCGCGAGGTTGAACGTGAGGGCCGGCCCCGTCGAGAACCAGTCCGCGATCTGGATGTTGACCAGCGCGAAGAGAAGGATCGTTGAGAACGTCACCTGGACGGACGACGTGCGAACGTTCCCTCCGGAGAGCTCGTCGGCCGTTCCCCGCAGGAAGCGCGCGGCGAGGAAGAGTGCGGCCGCTGCGACGAGGTAGGTGTAGAGGTACCAGTTCAGGATCGGCGTCGCGCTCCGGGCGTGGTAGGAGAGGACCGCCTCGTTCAGGACGAGGCGCGCGAAGACGACTGTCGAAAGGCCGGCCGAGGAGAAGAGGAGCCCCCGGTGCGGAATGTGCGTGTAGAGCCATCCCAGCGCCGCCGCCTCGAGGGCCCACCCGATCGTGATCCACTCCTTTTCGAGCTGGAGAGGGATGGCGATCGTCACGAACGCGAGCGCCGCGCCCGCGACGAGGGCGAGGCGGCCGAGGTCGCGCGCCGCGGGGGCTTCGACTCGCAGGAGCATCACGAGGAGGAGCGCCAGGGCAGCGGCGATACCGACCGGCAGGACCGCGACGAAACCGTCCCAGCCCGCCTCGGCGAAGCTCGTCCGGCCGAGGAGGAAGAAGGCGGCGCTCGCAAGGATCGCCGCGACCCACGGGCCGCGTGCAGCGGGCGCGCGGCGGGCCGCCAGCGGCGGCAGGGCGAGGAAGAGGAGCCAGAGAAGCCCGGCGAAGACGAGCCGCGATCCTGCGAAAGCCGTGCCCCCCGAGCGGGCCGCCTCCGCCCAGACGTGGACCGCGAGGAACGAGACGACGGCGGCGACGACCGGGAGACCGTGCCACCCTTCGAGCGTCGCGATCGCGAGAAGCACGCCGGCCAGGAGGAGGTGGGCCGCGACGAGGAGCGGGAGATCGGGCCGTCCGGCGCTAAGCCCCGCGAAGAGCGTGACCACCTGCCCGAGAACGAGCGCCGCGGCGGCGCCCTGCGCGACGGTCGTCCGGAGCGCCTCGCCCCCCTTCGGGGCGCGTGGGGCTGCGGCGCGGCCGAGGAGGCCGAGCCCCGCGACGACCAGCGTGGAGACGACGGCGACCGCCGGCCACGGATCAGCCGGGACGGCCGAGACGAAGACGAGAAGGATGATCTGCGAGAGGACGAGGGCGGCCGTCAGGAGAGCCCCGACACCCGATGCGAACGCGGCAGCCGCGAGCGCCAGGTCGAGGACGAGGAGTATCCCGAGGAGAGGCCACGGAGGGACCGCGAGCGAGGGCTGGGTGGCCACGAAGAGGACGAAGAGGTGGCCTGCAAGGCCGAGATGGACTCCGTCCGGTCCTGCCGCGCCGCCCGTCCCCGTCTTCGCCCTCATCCAGGCACTCCCGCCGACGACGACGAGCGCGAACCCGAGAACGACGAGGAGGCCGGGGACGAGGAGAGAGGCGAGCGGAACGGTCATCCACCAGACGGCGAGGACGCCCCAGGAGAGGAGGACACCGAGAAGAGTGGCAACCGGGTAGCGCCCCGCGGCCCCCTCCGCGAAAAGCCCGACGTTCAGGACCGCCAGGAGGAGCGCGAGCCCCCAGAGCGCCGAGGCGGCGACCGGCCCGGCGGCGAGGAACAGAAGGAGCGCCAGCGCGGCGAAGAGGAGGACGACGGAGAGGCCGCCCGGCTTCAGCGTCTTCCCGAGGCGCCGCGCCGCGAGCGGCACGCCGAGATAGAAGAGCGAGAAGACGCCGTAGAGGGCCAGGCCCGGCAGGAGCCGTTCGGGAGTCAGATGCTTCGCCGACCAGACCGCCTCGGCCAGGAGCGCAAAGAACGCCCCGGCGAAGAAGACGCCCCCCTCCTCGCGAAGGATCGCGTACGCCGCGCAGAGAGCGAGGAGGAAGAAGACGACGGCGAAGAGGAGGCCCGGCGACGCGGCCCGCGGCTCCTCGGAGACGAGGACCGGGGCGAGCGCGAGGAGCAGCGGCGCGGCATACGCTGCCTTCAGGCCCACTGCGTCGAGCGGCCGCCCCACCTTCTCCGCGACGAACGGCGCGGCGAGGTAGAGGACGACGAACAGGGCGAGGAACGCGAGGATCGCCGGCCAGGCGCCCGGCGCGTAGCTGCGGAAGGCCCACACGGCGAAGACGACGAGCGTCGCGAGCCCTCCCGCGAGGTGGAGCGTCGACGGACCGCGCCAGACGGCGACGGAGAAGAGCCCCGCCGCGAGGAGGAACAGGAAGCCGAAGAGGAGCCCTTGACGCGCGCCGTAGGCCGGCACGGCCGCGAGGAAGAGGGCGAAGAGGAGCGGGAGGAGGGCGGCGAGATGCGCCGACCCCTCGAAGAGCGGCGCTTTCCCTTCCCCGTACTTCTCCTCGGGCCTCCCGAGCGCGAGGCCGGCATAGAGGACGAGCGGGAAGACGAGGAAGATCCCGGCCGCGATTCCGAGCTTGCCCTCCGTGAGGAACTTCGCGACCCAGCCCCACTGGTAGATCGCCGTGAGGATCGCGCAGAGGATCGTGAGGACGGGCCACTTCCTGCGGTGCGCCACCCAGGCAAGGCCGGCGTTCAGGAGGAGGAGATAGCCGAAGAGGCCGAATGGCCGGTCTTCGCCCGTCGACAGGAGCGCCGGCGTGGCGAACCCGCCGACGAGGCCGAGAAGGGCGATGAAGATGGAATCGCGCCTCACGGAGAGGAGGACCGCGACCGCCGTCACGAGGACCATCAGCCCGAAGGTCGGGATCGCCGGAATCAGCTTCCAGAGGGCGTGAGCGGCGAAGAACGTGGAAAAGAGGACCGCGATGGCCGCGCCGTCGAGGGCGTTCGCCGTCACCGGGTACTTCCGCGCCGCCTTCATCTCGCAGACGACGAGGAGCGCAATGCCGGTCAGCAGGCCGATGGCCATCCGAAGCGACGGCGTCAGCCAGCCGTGGTCGATCGAATAGCGCAGGAACGAGATCGCCGCCACGACGAGCGCGATTCCGGCGACCCACGAGAAAAGCTTGACGCCGACGAGGCTCTCCCAGTCGAACGGGGGCTTCGGAGGCGGGGCGACCGCCCGGGGAGGAGCCTGCGGCCGGGGAGCTGCGGCAGGTGGAGGAACGGGGGGGGCCGAAATGGGCGGTGGCGGAAACGGCACGCGCGGAGGGACCGGTGGAGGGACCGGTGCGGGTGCAGCCGCGATGGAAAACTCGTCGGTGTCGTCCGGCGACCGGGCCTGGCGGACCTCGGCGCGTGCGGGAACGGGCCGGACCACCTGGACCGGCGGGGCCGCCACGACGGGCGGGACCAGGGTGACGGGAGGAGCTGGCGGCACGGGAGGCGCCTGCCAGGCTCGCGGAGCCGGAGCCGGTGCCGGACCGGGCATGGGAGCGGCTGGCACTGCCCCGGAACCAGGAGTGGCCGCCGGAGCGCGAAGCCCGGACCGCAGCTCGAGAACTTGCCTCTCGAGTCGTGCGTTCGCCCGTTCGAGCTCGCCCATCCGGCCCTCGAGCTTCGTCAGGCGGCTCTTCGTGACCAGGGCGACGACGAGGGAGACGACGGGTGCCAGAACGAGCACCGCCGCCAGCAGGAGCAGGAGGGCCTCCATCACGTGATCCTCATGCGGCGGCCGGCCCTATTCCTCGGGGAGGTCTTCGTCGTCGTCGGCGTCCCCGAAGAAAAAGGAATCGCCACACGGACGGCTGCAGTAGTTCCGCGAACCGACCCTGTAGACGCAGTAAAGGCAGAACACCGTGCCGCAGACCGGGCACCGTTCCAGCTCGCCCGGCTCACAGATCCGCTCACAACGCTTGCAGACGTCGCCCAGGGCGCCTTCGCCGTCATCCAGGAGGCCCATGACGACATCATAGCGCGCGAATCTGGTACCATTCGCGGCTCTGCGGCCGACGCGTGGCGATGTAGCTCAGTCGGTAGAGCGGGGGTCTCATAAGCCCCGTGTCGGCGGTTCGAGTCCGCCCATCGCCACCAGTTCTCCCGCCGCCGACCCGTCTCACCTACCATCCGAGGGTGCGAACCCCCGTCTTTCCAGGGCTGGCGGACCCGACGCCCTTGCGAGACGCCTTTGCCCGCCATATCGCGGACTCCGGCGTTCTCGAGGGGGCTACGGCCCTCGTCGCAGCCTGCTCGGGCGGGGCAGATTCCACCGCGCTCCTCGTCCTCCTGGCCGGTGAGGCAAGGTCCCGGGGCGTTGCTCTCGTCGCGTTCCACGTCGACCATCAGCTGCGCGGACCGGACGGCCAGCGAGACGCCCGCGCCGCAGCTGACCTCGCTGCCGCCCTCGGCCTCTCCTTCGTCTTCCGGAGCTTCCCGGTCCGCGAGCTCCGAGCCTCGGGAGAGAGCCTGGAATCGGCCGCGAGACGGCTCCGATACGAGTCTCTCCTGGCGCTCGGTCGTGACCTCGGCCCCGGTACCCTCCTGGCCACCGGGCACACCCTCGAAGATCAGGCCGAGACCGTGCTCCTCCACCTCGAGCGCAGGGTGGGCCGGTCTCGCGGAGGGGTCCGGGCACGCAGGGCCGACGGGGTCGTCCGTCCTCTCCTGCCGTTCCGGCGCGGTGAGCTCCGGAGCTATCTGCTCGCCGAGGGAGTCCCGTGGCGTGAGGACGCCTCAAACGCCGACGAGAGGTTCGCGCGGAACCGGATCCGCCACCGCGTTCTCCCCGGCCTCGAGGCGCGGTGGCCCGGCGCCACGATCCGGCTCGCCCGAGCCGCGGAAGCCCTCACGCGCCGCCTGGAGGGGATCGACGCGCGCGTCGAGGACGCCCTTGCCTCCCGGGCCACTCCCCTCGCAGGTCCGTGGCCCAGGGCGCTCCTGGCCGGACTCGACCGGGAGTCGGCCGGCCGGCTCCTCGTCCGGGCCGCCGGGAGCGAAGGACGCCGGCCCGGACGGGCCCAGGTGGCCCGGGTCCTCGATCGGCTCGCCGCCGGGGAGACATCCTTCCGGGAGGCCTTCGCGGGCCGCCGGATCGCAGCGGACCGCCTGACGGTCCGGCTGGCGCCCCCTGCTAGACTGATACCATGAACCTTCTCTACGACGAGCGGTTCTCGCCGGTCGAGATCGCCCACCGCGTCCAGTCGATCGGCCAGAGGATCTCGAGCGATTTCCCCGAGACTCCGATCGTCCTCATCGCGATCCTCAAGGGAGCCGCGATGTTCGCGTCCGATCTGGCCCGCACGCTGTCCCGATCGGTTCGCCTCGAATACATCGACGTGATCCGCGGCGGCGAGGAGGAGATCGTCGACTTTCACTTCGTGACGCCGTTCAACGTCCGGGGGGCCGACATCATCATCCTCAAGGACGTCATCCGGAGCGGAATCATCGAGAGCTACCTCGCCGACCAGCTGCGCGAGGAGGG
>DIAY01000227.1:10879-11314 GCA_002414905.1 Holophagales bacterium UBA5066
TTCGCGCAGGCCACCGGACCGATCAAGGTCGTCCGGGGCTGATCCGCGGCCATCCCGGCGCCGTAGATTGCCGGGAAGGGTGACCTTTTGAGCACGACCGTCAAGAACGTACTTCTCTGGATGGTGATCCTGGTCGTCATCCTCCTCCTCTTCAAAGCTGTGGACTATGGCCGGACCACGCCACCCCTCAGCTTCACCGAGTTCATGGAAATGGTGACGAAGGGCGAGATCGACCGCGTCGTCATCCGGGGCGGAGAGATCCGCGGCTACAAGAAGGGCACCGCCGAGGGGCGGGAGCCCGGATACCGGACCTACGCGCCGCCGTACGACGGCCTCGTGCCGGAGCTGCGCAAGGCGAACGTCACGATCACCGCGGAGGAGCCCAAGGACGGCGGCATCTTGATGATGCTTCTGCAGTGGGCCCCGATCCTGTTC
>DIAY01000241.1 GCA_002414905.1 Holophagales bacterium UBA5066
CGTTCCTCGACCGATGAGCCGCTCTCGAAGGCACGGCACGAGAAAGGGACGCTCATCGCCTCGGGCTTCATCGCGGGAGGCGCTCTCGTCGGCGTCCTGGCCGCCCTCCTGAAGTTCGTCGAGGACTCGACCGGGAGGACGCTCGTCCCCGACCTGACGAGAGTCACGGGAATCGGGACGTGGCTGTCGGCCTGGGGAAACTGGCTCGGGCTGGCCGTCTTCATCGCGCTCGGGGCGTTCGTCTACTTCAGCTCGAAGCGGGAGACCGTGGAGGGCTGAGGGCCCGCAGGAGACCCCGGCGGCCGGGTTGCTCCTGGCGTCCATTCTCGCGCTACGCCTGCTAACGTCGAACCGTGAGAGTCTTCCGCTCCGCGACGTTCAAGGCGACGGTCGAGCGATCCCGATTCTTCGCCGTCATCCTTCCGGCGGCGACGGAAGACGATGTCCTCGCCGCGGTGAAGGCCGCGAAAGGGGAGCACCGGAAGGCGAATCACCACTGCTGGGCTTTCCGCGGTCGCGACGCCTCCGGAGCGTTCGTCGAGAAATCGAAGGACGACGGTGAGGTCGGGCACCCCGGACGTCTCCTCCTGGAGCTTCTCCGCCGCGAGGACCTCGAAGGGGGGCTTCTCGTGTCGCGGATCTTCGGAGGGGTGAAGCTCGGGGTCGGAGGGGTCTCCAGGGCTTTCCGGGAGGCCGCTGAAGGAGCACTGGCCGCCCACCGGGAATCCTCTGGACCGTAGATGGGGTTGCCCCTCTCGGCCATCGCCTGCCGGAGCGGCCGGCCGCATTTCGAAGCGATTCCCGGCAGCCGGCAGTCTCAAGATCGGCGTGGGTCTTGAAAATCTAAGTGTTTGCCACTAAAATCCGACATTGAGTCTTCCGCGTTAGGTCGGCTCGAGAGGTCATCATGCAGCCTACCCAGACTCTCCCGGTCATTCCCCTTCGGAACGCCGTCCTTTTTCCGGGAGTCAGTTTCCCGATCGCCGCCGGCCGCCCGGGCACGCTCCACGCCATCGAAACGGCGATGAAGAGCCCCGAGCAGCTCGTCTTCGCGCTCACCCAGCGTCAGGACGTCGAGTCCGTCACGCCCGAGCTGCTCCATACCGTCGGGACCATCGCATCCATCGGGCCGATCCAGCGCGGGGTCGGCGGCGCCCGCCTGCTTCTCCAGGGAAAGGTCCGTGGCATCGCCATGAGGATCCAGGAGAAGGACGGGCACCTCGAGGCGGTCGTCGTGGAGGCCGCCGAGATGCCCCCGCTCGACGTCGCCGAGACCGCCTTCGTCGCACTCCTGAAAGAGCTGAAGGAGCGCTCCGCGGAGCTGGCCAAGAAACTCGGCCTCCCCGACGAGGCGATCGCGAATGTCCTGTCCGAGGCGGACGACCCGGGGAAGCTCGCCGACCTCGTCGCGGGCTACATCGACATCCCGACAGCCGACCGGCAGCTCCTCCTCGAGACGCTCTCGGTCGAGGATCGCGTGAGGCGGACTCTCATCCACGTCCAGCGCCAGATCGACGTCCTCGACGCGCAGGAGGAGATCAAGTCGAAGGTCCAGGAGGAGCTCGGCGACCGCCAGCGGGAGATGTTCCTCCGCCAGCAGCTCAAGGCGATCCAGAAGGAGCTCGGCGAGGGGGAGGACGGGGACGACGAGCTGAAGGGACTGAAGGAGAAGCTCGACGCGCTCATCCTCACCGAGGAGGTCCGCAAGGAGATCGATCGGGAGTGGAAGAAGCTCCAGCGCCTCTCCCGCGAGTCGATGGAGGCACAGGTCCTCCGCAACTACCTCGAGCTCGTCGCCGAGCTCCCCTGGTCGGCACGGAGCGACGAGCACCTCGACGTCGTCGAGGCGGAACGGATACTCGACGAGGACCACTACGCCCTGAAGGACGTGAAGGACCGGATCCTCGAGTTCCTCGCGGTTCGCCAGCTCCTCGCGCGTAAGCCCGCGGAGGCGGCGCCGGAGAACGCTGCCGACGGGGACCGCAAGAGCGTGACGGACCCGGTCACCGAGGCGGTCGCTTCCGTTTCGCCGCCGGATGCGACGGACGCGAAGGCCGAAGCCTCGAAGGAGGACGGCTCGAAGCCGAGCGAGACGAAGGCCCAGCCGAACCGGGGACGGATCCTCCTGTTCGCCGGCCCTCCCGGCGTCGGGAAGACCTCGATCGCCAAGTCGATCGCGCGGGCGCTCGGCCGCAAGTACGTGAGGATCTCGTTCGGCGGGACGCGAGACGAGGCCGACATCCGCGGACACCGGAGGACTTACGTCGGCGCGATGCCGGGGCGGATCATCCAGGGAATGCGGCAGGCTGGGACAAAGAACCCGGTCTTTCTTCTGGACGAGGTCGACAAGCTCGGCGCCTCGTTCCAGGGAGACCCCGCTGCCGCGCTCCTCGAGGTGCTCGACCCGGCCCAGAACGACAGCTTCACCGACCACTACCTCAACATCCCGTTCGACCTCTCCGAGGTCCTCTTCATCGCGACGGCGAACTTCGTTCAGTCGATTCCCGGTCCGCTCCTCGACCGGCTCGAAGTGATCGAGTTCACGGGTTACACGGAACGCGAGAAGACCCTGATCGCGAGGAACTACCTTCTCCCGAGGCAGCTCGCAGAGAACGGGCTGTCCGCCTCTCAGCTCGAGGTGACCGATGCGGCCCTCTCAGAGATCATCTCGTCCTACACGCGCGAGGCGGGAGTGAGACAGCTCGAGCGCGAGCTCGGGAAGCTGGGGCGAAAGGTCGCGCGCCGGATCGCCGCGGGGGAGATCGAGAAGGCCGCCGTCGACGCGCCCGACGTGGCGCCGATCCTCGGCCGCAAGAAGATCCAGCCCGAGAAGATCGTCCAGGAAGACCAGGTCGGCGTCGCCACGGGGATGTATTACACGCCGGCCGGCGGCGACATCATGTTCATCGAGGCGGCGCTCATGCGGGGCAAGGGAGAGGTCCTGCTGACCGGCCAGCTGGGCGACGTCATGAAGGAGTCGGCCCGCGCGGCGTGGACGTTCGCACGTTCGCACGCCGCGCTCCTCGGCATCGAGGACCCGGCCTTCGAGCGTGATCTCCACATCCACGTCCCCGCCGGAGCGATCCCGAAGGACGGCCCGTCGGCCGGCGTGGCGATGGCCTCGGCGATCGTTTCAGCGCTCTCGAAGCGCCCCTGCCGCCGCGACGTCGCGATG
>DIAY01000130.1:0-2788 GCA_002414905.1 Holophagales bacterium UBA5066
CGTTCCTCGACCGATGAGCCGCTCGCGAAGTCGCGGCACGAGAAGGGGACGCTCATCGCCTCGGGCTTCATCGCGGGAGGTGCCCTCGTCGGCGTTCTGGCCGCGCTCCTGAAGTTCGTGGAGGACTCGACCGGGCGGACGCTCGTCCCCGACCTCACGAGAGTGCCGGGAATCGGGACGTGGATGTCGGCCTGGGGAAACTGGCTCGGGCTCGCGGTTTTCCTCGCGCTCGGGGCGTTCGTCTACTTCAGCTCGAAGCGGGAGACCGTGGAGGGCTGAGTGCCCGCATGAGACCCCGGCGGCCGGGTCTCTCCTGGCGCCCATTCCCGCGCTGCGCCTGCTAACGTCGAACCGTGAGAGTCTTCCGCTCCGCGACGTTCAAGGCGACGGTCGAGCGATCCCGATTCTTCGCCGTCATCCTTCCGGCGGCGACGGAAGACGATGTCCTCGCCGCGGTGAAGGCCGCAAAAGGGGAGCACCGGAAGGCGAATCACCACTGCTGGGCTTTCCGCGGTCGCGACGCCTCCGGAGCGTTCGTCGAAAAATCGAAGGACGACGGTGAGGTCGGGCACCCCGGACGTCTCCTCCTCGAGCTTCTCCGCCGCGAGGACCTCGAAGGGGGGCTTCTCGTGTCGCGAATCTTCGGAGGGGTGAAGCTCGGGGTCGGAGGGGTCTCCAGGGCTTTTCGGGAGGCCGCTGAAGGAGCACTTGCCGCCCACCGGGAATCCGCTGGACCGTAGATGGGGTTGTCCCTCTCGGCCAGCGCCCGCCGGAGCGGCCGGCCGCATTTCGAAGCGGTTCCCGGCAGCCTGCAGGCTCAAGATCGGCGTGGGTCTTGAAAATCTAAGTGTTTGCCACTAAAATCCGACGTTGAGTCTTCCGCGTTAGGTCGGCTCGAGAGGTCATCATGCAGCCTACCCAGACTCTCCCGGTTATTCCCCTTCGGAACGCCGTTCTTTTTCCGGGAGTCAGCTTCCCGATCGCCGCCGGCCGCCCTGGCACGCTTCACGCCATCGAGACGGCGATGAAGGGCCCCGAGCAGCTCGTCTTCGCGCTGACGCAGCGCCAGGACGTCGAGGCCGTCACACCCGAGCTGCTCCATACCGTCGGGACCATCGCAACCATCGGGCCGATCCAGCGCGGAGTCGGCGGCGCCCGCCTGCTCCTCCAGGGGAAGGTCCGTGGCATCGCCATGAGGATCCAGGAGAAGGACGGGCACCTCGAGGCGGTCGTCGTGGAGGCCGCCGAAATGCCTCCGCTCGACGTCGCCGACACCGCCTTCGTCGCACTCCTGAAAGAGCTGAAGGAGCGCTCCGCGGAGCTGGCCAAGAAGCTCGGCCTCCCCGACGAGGCGATCGCGAACGTCCTGTCCGAGGCGGACGACCCCGGGAAGCTCGCCGACCTCGTCGCGGGCTACATCGACATCCCGACGGCAGACCGGCAGCTCCTCCTCGAGACGCTCTCGGTCGAAGACCGCGTGAGGCGGACTCTCATTCACGTCCAGCGCCAGATCGACGTCCTCGACGCGCAGGAGGAAATCAAGTCGAAGGTCCAGGAGGAGCTCGGCGACCGCCAGCGGGAGATGTTCCTCCGCCAGCAGCTGAAGGCGATCCAGAAGGAGCTCGGCGAGGGGGAGGATGGGGACGACGAGCTGAAGGGACTTAAGGAGAAGCTCGACGCTCTCGTCCTCACCGAGGAGGTCCGCAAGGAGGTCGATCGGGAGTGGAAGAAGCTCCAGCGTCTCTCCCGCGAGTCGATGGAATCGCAGGTCCTCCGCAACTACCTCGAGCTCGTCGCCGAGCTCCCCTGGTCGGCACGGAGCGACGAGCACCTCGATGTCATCGAGGCGGAACGGATCCTCGACGAGGACCACTACGCCCTGAAGGACGTGAAGGACAGGATCCTCGAGTTCCTCGCGGTTCGCCAGCTCCTCGCGCGTAAGCCCGCGGAGGCGGCGCCGGAGAACACTGCCGACGGGGACCGCGAGAGCGTGACGGACCCGGTCACCGAGGCGGCCGCTTCCGTTTCGCCGCCGGAGGCGACGGACGCGAAGGCCGAAGCCTCGAAGGAGGACGGCTCGAAGCCGAGCGAGACGAAGGCCCAGCCGAACCGGGGACGGATCCTCCTGTTCGCCGGCCCTCCCGGCGTCGGGAAGACCTCGATCGCCAAGTCGATCGCGCGGGCACTCGGCCGCAAGTACGTGAGGATCTCGTTCGGCGGGACGCGCGACGAGGCCGACATCCGCGGACACCGGAGAACTTACGTCGGCGCGATGCCGGGGCGGATCATCCAGGGAATGCGGCAGGCGGGGACGAAGAACCCGGTCTTTCTTCTGGACGAGGTCGACAAGCTCGGCGCCTCGTTCCAGGGGGACCCCGCCGCCGCGCTCCTCGAGGTTCTCGACCCGGCCCAGAACGACAGCTTCACCGACCACTACCTCAACATCCCGTTCGACCTCTCCGAGGTCCTCTTCATCGCGACGGCGAACTTCGTCCAGTCGATTCCCGGCCCGCTCCTCGACCGGCTCGAGGTGATCGAGTTCACGGGTTACACGGAACGCGAGAAGACCCTGATCGCGAGGAACTACCTTCTCCCGAGGCAGCTCGCAGAGAACGGGCTGTCCGCCTCTCAGCTCGAGGTGACCGATGCGGGCCTCTCAGAGATCATCTCGTCCTACACGCGCGAGGCGGGAGTGAGACAGCTCGAGCGCGAGCTCGGGAAGCTGGGGCGAAAGGTCGCGCGCCGGATCGCCGCGGGGGAGATTGAGAAGGCCGCCGTCGACGCGCCC
>DIAY01000130.1:2872-6737 GCA_002414905.1 Holophagales bacterium UBA5066
GCACGCCGCGCTCCTCGGCATCGACGACCCGGCCTTCGAGCGCGACCTCCACATCCACGTCCCCGCCGGAGCAATCCCGAAGGACGGCCCGTCGGCCGGCGTGGCGATGGCCTCGGCGATCGTTTCGGCACTCTCGAAGCGTCCCTGCCGCCGCGACGTCGCGATGACGGGGGAGGTGACGCTCTCGGGGCGGGTTCTGCCGATCGGTGGCGTGAAGGAGAAGCTCCTCGGTGCGGTCCGGGCGGGAATCCGGACGGTCGTCCTGCCGAAGGAAAACGTGCCCGACCTCGAGGACCTCCCGCAGGACGTGCGGGACGGTCTCGAGATCATCCCGGTCCAGGATCTGAGCGAGGCGCTCGTGATCTCGCTGCGAGGCCGCGTGAAGGACGGCCAGCTTCTCTTCACGGACGAGGCGGCCGGGAACAGCAAGGAAGCGCCCGCGACACGCTGACGGGGCAGGCGCGGAGCCTCCGTGGGAAACTCCGCGCCATGCTGGAAGAGTTCGAGCGGCGCCTCGACGAGATGGACGACTGGAAGGACGCCCTTCTGGGCACCCTTTCCATTGAGAGCCCCGAGCGCCTGGCGTTTCGCCGGGACGGGAAAGCCTGGTGTGCCCTCGACGTCGTCCGGCATCTCGTCCTCGTCGAGAAGGCCGTCGTCGGCTATGCGCGAAAGAAGCTCCAGGCGTCGCCGCAGCCCGTGCCTCCTCTCGACAGGGCGAAGCTCGCCCTCCTCACCGTCGTCCTGAGATCGCCGCTCCGTTTTCGCGTGCCCGTGCCGGCTGTGATCCCGGAGGAGACCTTCCCCCTTGCGGAGCTCTCGGACCAGTGGAAGAAGGTACGCGGGGAGCTGCGGGAGATCCTCGGGTCCCTGCCGGAGGAGCGCCGCAAGACTCTTCTTTTCCGCCACCCGATCGGCGGTGCACTCGACCCGCGGGGGACGCTCGACTTCGTCCACGAGCACGCGAAACACCACGACGCCCAGATCCGTCGTATCCGGCGGGCCCCGGGCGTACCCGCGTAGGGGAGTCGCCCGTCAGGCCGAGGGCCCGGCCTTCTCGTGCGCGAGGAGCCACTCCTTGCGTGCGACGCCCCCGGCGTACCCGCGCAGGCCGTCCTTGCCGACGACGCGGTGGCACGGTACGAAGACCGACACGGGGTTCGCACCGTTGGCGGTACCCACGGCCCTGACGGCTCGCGGACGTCCGATGCGTCCGGCCAGCTCCGCGTAGGTGATCGCCGTCCCGGCCGGGATCTCGCGAAGCGCTGCCCACACGTCCCGCTGGAACGGCGTCCCCCCGAGGTCGACAGGGACGGCGGAAAGCGCCGCGGCTTCGCCCTTGAGGTAGCGCCGGAGCGCAACGACCGCACCGGCGGGGTCGCTGGATTCCCGAGTTTCGAGCGGCCCGAAGCGCGCCTCGAGCCGGACGAGGAGGCGAGGGGCGGAATCGGCGAAACCGGCGGCGACGAGCGCACCGTCCTTCGCGGCGAGCCAGAAGGGACCGGCGGGGGTCTCGACGGTGGCGGTGTGGATCGAAGTGTTCATTGGTCCTCCCGGTTCGCCAGATCGGTCCAGAGGTGAATGAGGGCGTAGGCACGCCAGGGGCGCCAGGTGCTGGCGCGGCTCTCGACGGCCGCAATCGAAGGCAGCGAAGCTCCCCGGCAGAGCGCTTTGCGCAGACCGAGGTCGCCCGCCGGAAAAGCGTCGGGCTCGCCGAGGGAGCGCAGGGCGATCAGCTTCGCCGTCCAGGGGCCGATGCCCGGGACTCCCGTCAGGCGCTTCTCGGCTTCGTCGAGCGAGGCGGCTGGTCCGAGGTCGATGCGTCCGAGCGCGACCTCGCGCGAAAGGATGCGGATCGTCTCCGCACGCCGGCTCGGGAGTCCGATCGAGGAGAGGTCGGCGTCCGCGAGATCTCCGGCGCGCGGGAAGAGAAGCGTGAGCCCCTCGCGGGCTGTCTGCGGCGGGAGGGTGCGCCCGAACCGCGAGGCGAGCCTCGCCGCCAGCGTCCGCGCCGCCCTTACGGAGACCTGCTGTCCGAGGATCGTCCGGACGGCGGTCTCGAACGGATCCCACGCTCCCGGTACGCGCAGCCCCGGATGCCGGGTCACGAGCGGAGCCAGGAGAGGGTCGGCGGCGAGGTGAGCCGCAATCGCGACCGGATCGGCGTCGAGATCGAAGAGGCGCGTGGCGCGGCGGGCTGCCTCGAGCGCGACACCCGGCCCGAGGCCGCGGAGGCGGAGGGAAAGGACTCCACGTTCCGGCTCGACACTCGCCTCGACGATGCCGGCCGAGTCTCCGATTTCCGTGGTCCGCCGATAGACCCCGCCCGAAACCTCCTCGACGCCCGGAACGGAGCGCCTCGCGAGGAACGCGAAGAGTGCCGTGTCGTCGAATGGAACGCGGAACGGGAGGCCGAGCGCGATCCTCGAGGCCGGGAGCTCTGCCGTCGGCGACCGGCGCAGCCGGGTCGGCGGGGCACCAAACGCCGCCCGCATCGCTTCGTTGAAGCGCCGGATGCTGGAGTAGCCGGCCGCGAGCGCGACGTCGGACATCCGGAGCGACGTGTCATCGAGCAGCCTGCGCGCGAAGTGCAGGCGCCGGGTCCGGGCGACAGCGAGGGGGGACGCGCCGAGGTGCTCGGCGAAGAGCCGCCGGAGTTGCCGTTCACCGACCCCGAGGCGCCCGGCGAGGACGCCGAGCGGGGCGTCGTCAAACAGGCCTGCCTCGATCTGCCGGAGCGCTCGTGCGACCGTGGCGGACGTGCCGGTCCAGGCAGGGGTCCCGGGAGCGGTCTCGGGGCGGCACCGCCGGCAGGCGCGAAAGCCTGCCTCCTCGGCGGCGGCCGCGCATCGGAAGAAGAGGACGTTCCGCGGTTTCGGCAGGGGGGCCGGGCACCCGGGCCGGCAGTAAATGCCGGTCGAGGTCACACCGGCGTAGAAACGGCCGGCGAAGCGGCGGTCGCGGCCGAGGAAGGCGGCGAGGCAGGATGCGTGGTCGATCTCCACGCCGGTAGTGATACCCCAGTCCGGGGCGCGCCGTCTGGCGGTTTTCGGACGTCGCTGTCCGGATTTCGATCCGCGCAGCCGGGCCGGCCCCCTCGACGTCGTGACGTTGTCCGCTTTCGTTCGGGTGCGGATCTCCGCCACCGCGGGAACGGCGTATCGTCCACGGGGAGCTCCTGAATGCCTCGACCGAAGCCCCTTCCCGAGAAAGCCCGCTGGCTTGTCCTCGTCGCAGGCCTCACGGCCTCGATTCCCCTCTACGCCGTCGTCGTCTTCGTTCTCGCGTCGTCGGGGGAGGCCCCTGCTGCAGCCGCGCCGGAGGGCCTGCGATATGGCGTCTACGCAGCTGCGTTCGCCCTGGCGCTCCTCGCTCTCGCCGTCGCACCGCGTGTCGGTACCGACCCCGCAACGGCTCTTCCGTTCGAGGCGTTCCTCAGGAGGACACTCCTCTCCCTCGTCATCGCCGAGGCCGCGGCCATCCTGGGGCTGGTCCTCTTTTTCCTCGGACGGAATCTGGCCGACTTCCTCGTCCTCGCAGGCATGGCGCTCGCCGTGAGCCTCCTCGGGATCATCCCCCGCGGGCTGCGGTGGTTCCGGTTGCGCGAGGACGTGACCGCCGGCGGCGTCCCACCGCTTCCCCCGGGCTGATTCCCCGGGACCGGGGCGGCACCCGGCCCGTCAGCGTTACGCCCGTTCGGCGGGGGAGAAGGAGTGTCCTCGACGGGCGGCCCCGACTCGCGTAGCGTCCGGGGCATGGCCGTCGACATCGACATCGTCTACACCGGTGACCTCCATTGCGAGGCGACCCACCGCCCCTCCGGAACGAAGCTCGTGACCGACGCCCCCGTCGACAACGGCGGCAA
>DIAY01000275.1:0-304 GCA_002414905.1 Holophagales bacterium UBA5066
TAGCCGTCCGAGGCGATGTACGCCTCGATCGAGGCGTAGGGCATCGAACCGCAGCGCGCCGTGGCGAGGCGGACCTGCCGGCGGAAGAACTCGATGTCACCGAGGTGCGGGACGGGCTCCTTCGTTTCGGGGTCGACCCAGCAGTGCCGCTCGGCGACCTCGTGGTGGACGAGGTGCTGCCGGACGATGCCCTTCATGTGCTCGGGCTTCAGCTCGGTGTAGAGGACGCCGTCCGGCTGGACGACGAGCGTCGGCCCGAGGTGGCAGGAGCCGAGGCAGCCGGTCTCGTGGACGGCCGTCTCCT
>DIAY01000275.1:569-729 GCA_002414905.1 Holophagales bacterium UBA5066
CGTTTCCTCATTCGCAGAGAGAAAGGACCCGGTTCAGCTTGTCCGGGTTGACCTGCCGCACGACCTTGTCGTTGACGAGGAGCGCCGGGGCGAGGCCGCAGGCCCCGATGCAGCGCATCACCTCGAGCGTGAACTTTCCGTCGGGCGTCGTCTCGCCGAC
>DIAY01000275.1:991-14062 GCA_002414905.1 Holophagales bacterium UBA5066
GTCGAGCTTCTCGGCGACGAGGCGCTGGACGTGGATCGGGAGATAGCCGTAGATCCCCTGCGCGAGGTGGAGGATCTGGATGAGACTTCCGGGCTTGTCGCGGAACGCCTCGACGACCTCGCCGATGCGGGCGAGCTTCTCCTCCTCGGTGGCTTCGCCGCACTTGCAGGCGGTGACGGGTGGCGGAGGGGGAGACGGAACCTGGACCTGCATGAGACCTCCTTAGGTCGAGGGCGAAGACGCGCCGCGCCGGGCGCGCGCGGTGGCCGTCGGAGGCGCCCGGCGGACACGAAAAAACCCGGCTGAAGCCAGGCGAGCGGCGTCGTTCTCTGAGAAGTGAATTGGAATCAAGAGGGACTGCCCCCCGGAGAATCGTAGTCCGCAGACTACGTGTTGTCGAGGAAGGTTGTCTCGAATCAGGGCAATACGGGTCCTGTTGTTCTTAATCCGGACTGGGATGGTCCGGATGACCCGGAACGCTTGCGTTCCCCGAGGGGCGGCCCGAAAGTCGCGGCGTGAGAGAGGGGATTGCGCGGAGGGACGACGCGTGGGGCGGGCCGGCCGGCTCCCGGCTGCGGCTCCTGTTCGTGGCGGCGCTCCTGGCGGGCGCCGCAGCGCGTCTCCTTCTCGCGTTCCTCAGGCCTCTCTGGGCCGACGAGATCTTCACTCTGACGCTGGCGCGCCGGGCTCTCCCCGATCTCCTCGCGGCGCTCCGGCTCGACTCGGGGCCGCCGCTCCACTACTTCGCCGCCTGGCTCCTGCTCCGTCCATTCCCGGCACCCGTGTCCGCTGACGTCCTGGTGCGGCTTCTCTCGGTCGCCGCGTCGCTACTCCACGTCCCGGTTCTCGTCCAGATCGGCCGTCGCTGCGGCGCTCCGCGAGCCGGTGTCGTCGCGGCGATGATCTACCTCGTCTTTCCGCTCGCGGCAGTCTCGGGTGCCGAGGGGCGAGGCTACGCGCTCGCATCGCTCCTGGCGCTCGCGGCGTTCGAGAGGCTCCTGGCGCTCGAGGAGACTCCCGGCGTTGGAACGGCGGCCCTCGCAGGGCTCTTCGGCGGGGCGGCCGTCCTGACGCACTACCTCGCGCTCCTTCCCGTCGCAGGGATGCTCCTGGCAGCGCTCGCCCGCGGACGAGCCCGGCGCCTCGTGTTCTTCTCGGCGGCGCTGGCGGCGGCGCTGGCGGCCTCGTGGCTTCCCGTAGCGCTCCGGCAGCCGAGGGCGTCGATGGCCTGGGCCGACGCACAGCCGCTCGGCGCGCGGGCGCTGCAGGTGGCCTCGAACCTCGTCCTCGGGTTGTCCGTCGAGCCCGGACCCGCCCGATTTCTCGGGCCGCTCGCACTCGCGCTCCTTTGTGCGGCCTTCCTCGGGCGACGCGTCCGGGCTCGCGTTCCTGCGGCGATGCCGCTGCTCGCGGGGCTCGCCCTCCTCGTTCCGCTCATCGCCTTCAACCGTTCGGCGCTCCTGCCCGACCGGACCGCACTCGTCTTCCTCCCTTTCGTCACCCTCGTTCTGGCCGAGGCCCGTGCCCTCGTGCCGCTGGCCGTCGGCCCGGCGGCGGCGGCGGTCCTCGCGGCATCGCTACCGGGCTGGCTGCGGCCCACGCCCGCCGCGCAGCTCGCCGCGACACTCGTTCCCCAGGTCCGCGCGGGGGCCCGCGTCGTCGCCTCCGAGCTCTGGGGCCCGGAGCTCGCCTATCGCCTCGCCCGGGAAGGCCTGGCGGGACGGGTGACCCTGTACCCGGCGACGGTGGCTCTCCATCCCGGTTGGTACGAGGAGTCCGAAGTCTCCGGGGAGAGTCTCGAAGCCGAGGCCGCTGCAATCGTCGGCACAGCGAGCGGGCGGACCTTCTACGTCCTTTCACCAGCGACGCGGGCGGGCCGGGTGCTCCTTGCGGAGCTCACGTCGGTGGGTGGAGCGCGCATCGCGGCGGCCGGGCCCTTCGAAGTGTGGACGGTCGCGCTCGGCGGAAGCCTGGCCCCCTCTTCCCGCAAGGACGGGTCGTCGTGAGGGCGCTCCTCGTGGTCCCACGTCTCCCGGGGACGGGCCATACGGGAGACCGCGTCCGCACCGAGCTGCACCTGGAGGCGCTGGCGGCCCTCGGGGCCCGGGTAACTCTCGTTGGCGGGGCGCCTGCCGGCGCACCCGTTCCGGTCGTTCCAGGGGCCGCCGAGGTGAAGGTGGTTCCGGCGCGGAAGGTCCTGCTGCCGTTCTTCCTGGCGCGAGCTGCGTGGAATGGCTGGCCATTCCAGACCGCGCTCTGCGACGGGCCGTGGGAGAAGGCGCTCGAGGGAACGGGGCCCTTCGATCTGGCCGTCGTCCTCCTGGCGCGGCTGCACCCGCGCGTCAGGGCGCTCCTCCCCGCTGCGCCTCTCGTCGTCGACTACGTCGACGCGCTCTCGGAGGCCGCCCGGCAGAATGCGAGACGCGATCCGGCGCTCTGGCGAAGGCTCTACTGGAAGCTGGAGGCGCCGCGCCTGGAACGCGCCGAGCGCGAGGCGGCCCGAGACGCACGCCTCCTGCTGGCGACGACGCCGTTCGACGCCGGGGCGCTCCCGGAGGGAACGGTGGCGATCGCCATCGGTGCGCACGTCGGCCCGCCACCGCCGCGCGAGCGAGGCCCCGTCGTCGTTTTCACCGGTCGGATGGGGTACCGTCCGAACGCCGTGGCGGCCGAGCTGCTTCTCCGCGAGATCTGGCCCGGGGTGCGCGCCCGCGTACCGCGGGCCGAGCTCGTGATCGGCGGGGCCGATGCGCCGCGGGCCCTGCGCCGGCTCGCGTCGGCGACGGACGGGGCGCGGCTCGTCAGCCCGGTGGCCGACATGAGGGCTCTCCTCTGCACGGCGCGAGTGGCGGCCGTTCCGGTCGACATGGGAACCGGGACGCCGATCAAGGTGTTCGAGGCGCTGGAAGCCGGCTGCGCCGTCGTGGCGACCCCGGCGGCCGCCTCGCGGGCTGTCCTCGACGGCGTCGCGGCTCCGTTGCGAACGGCGGAAGGCGCCGGGGCTTTCGCCCGCGAGCTGGCGACACTGCTCGCGGACGAGGGAACAGCGGCAGCGCAGGGGGAACGGGGGCGTGCGTTCGTCGTCGCGCACGCCGACCGGCGCGTCGTCGGGCTTCGTCTCGCTTCGCTCCTGCGTGGCGCCGCGGAGAGTCCGTGAGGCACGGAAGCTCCGGCCGGCGCTCTCTCCTGGCTGCGGGGGACGCCCTCGGTGCCGTCGCCGCGTTCGCTCTCGTCGTCTGGCTCCGGCGCCTCGTCCCGCTGCCGGGGACCGAATCGGTCCTGCCGGCCGGGAAGGTGCCTCTCGAGCCCTGGCCCTGGCTCGCCCTCGTGGCTCTGGCGGCCCTCCTCGGCCACGCTCTCGCCGGGACCTGGTCCGAGCCGCTGGCCACACTGCGCGCGCGAGGCGGCCTCCTCGTCGCGTCGGTGCTCACGGGGCTTTTTCTCGTCGGAGCCTTCTTCCTGCTCAGTCGTGCGCTTCCGCGGACGGTGGCGCTCCTCTACGTCCCGGCGGCGTGGGGATTCCACGCCTTCTTCCGGAGCCTCGTGGAGCGGCTCCTGCCGCCGGGTCTGCGTTCCGTCCTCGTACTCGGCGGGGGCGAGGACGCTCGCCGCGCGGCTGTGGCTCTCGAGGCGGGGGAGGCGCCGGGCTACCGGCTCCTGGCGTGGGAGGCCGACGCGGCGGGGGCGATGGCGAGGAGGGACGACCGCGGTCCGATCCGCGGGGCGACGGACGTCGTCCTGGCGTCCGGAAGCCCGCGGGAGAGGGAGGCCTTCGCTTCGCTCGTCGAGCGAAGCGCCTCGGCGGATTTCGAGCTCTGGCTTCTCCCGGGCCTGGCCGACGTCGTCGCCGCGCACGTGGCCACCCGCAGCCTCGGCGATCTCCCGTTGACGCCCGTGGAGGCCCGGGGGGCGTCCGGTGGCGCCGTGGCCTTCCGGCGCGTCGTCGACCTCGCGGTCGGGCTCCCTCTCACCGTCCTGGCGGCTCTCCCGGTCGCTCTCGCCTCGCTCCTGGTCGTCCTCGAAACGCCGGGGTCGGCGTGGATCCGGCAGCGACGGGTCGGGCGCGCAGGACGCGAGCTCGAGATCTGGAAAATCCGGACGATGCGCGACGACGCCGAACGGGAGACGGGGCCGGTTCTGGCAAGGCCGGGGGACGAACGCGTGACGCGCGTCGGCCGCTTCCTCCGGAGAACGCGCGTCGACGAGCTGCCCCAGCTCCTGCACGTCCTCTCGGGCACGATGAGCCTCGTCGGTCCGCGGCCCGAGAGACCGGAGCTCGTTGCGAAGTACGCGGCCGAGGAGCCTCTCTACAGGCTGCGCCACCTCCTGAAGCCGGGCCTCACGGGGCTGGCGCAGGTGATGGGCGCCTACGCCACGAAGCCCGACGTGAAGCTGCGCTACGACCTCGGCTACCTCTTCCACTGGAGCCCGGTTCTCGACCTCTTCGTCCTGGCCAGGACGGTGACGACGGTCCTGCGCGTCAGCGGGGTCTGAGGGACGAGGGAAGCGGAGGGGGCGCACCGCTCCCGGCGAGCGCGGCTTCGAGCCGGACCGTTTCGGCGACGACGGCGTCGGGGTCTCCTGCCGGGGGAATGGCGGACGCAAGCATCGGAAAGAGCCAGACGGCCCGGATGAATGCGCCACGAGCCGTGACGTCGTCCCCCTTCGCCAGCGCGAGCCGTCCGAGGTTTACGAGCGTCTCTGCGCGCTCCTGGAGAACGAGGGAACGTCGCATCGCCTCGACGGCGCCGTCCACATCGGCCAGGGCGGCGCGGGCCGAGCCGAGGGCGAGGTGGGCGGTGGCCAGGCGAGGCCTCAGGGCGACGGCGCGCCCCGCATCGGCGAGCGCGGATTCGGCGAGCGCCCTCCGCCCGGCTCCCGCCGTCAGGGGAAGTGCCTTCATCGCCGTCTCGGCCCGCGCGAGCGCCATCCCCGAGGCGAGTCGAAGCGTTGCGCCCGCGGCGAGGAGGAGCGCGACGAAGACGAGTCCCGCCCTCGCCGTCGACCGCACGGGCGGAGCGAGGCGTCCCCCGACCCGGGCCAGCGCGAGGCCGGCGAGGAGCGCGAACGGTCCCGAAACGGGGACGATCTGAATCGGGAAGTTGGCGAGCGAGAGGACGAGGATCGCCGCGAAGGGGGGGAGGAGAGTCTCGGCCGGAACGCGATTCCCGGAGGGACCGTGGCCTTCCCGCCGGGTCGCGCCGAAAAGCCCGGTGAGGAGCGTTCCGAGGGCCGCCGCCAGCGCCAGGGCGGCGGGGACGCCCGCTTCCGCGGCGACGGTCAGAGGGTCGCAGTGCGCGTTGTCGAAGTGGGAGGAGGCGGAGCGGTGGATGAGGCGGCGCCCGACCCGCTCCTCGGCCGCGAGCCGCGCCCTCACGAAGTCGGAAGCGAACCCCCCCGGACCGGTGCCGAGGAGAGGGTGCGCGCGGATGGTCTCGACTGCGGCGAGGACACCGATGTCCCGCTGGGTGGTGAGCTCCGCAATGGTTCCCGACGTGAGCTTCTCCAGGGCCCGGGAGGCGACACCGGTCGCGGCAAGAAGCGCCAGGACCGCGGCCCCCGCGAGAACGGCCGGCAGGAGACGCCGGCGGACGTCGAGCGCCACGAGGAGGGCGGCGCCGGCCGCGAAGGCCACGAGAGGAGCGAGCGTTCCAGCAGACGCGAGACCCGCGACGCACGCGGCGAGCGCCGCGCCGGAGAAGAGGCGCCTCTGCCCGCGTGCGAGGGAGGAGGCGGCGAGCAGAGCCGGGATGACGAGCGCGGCGCCGACGTCGCCCGGGTTCCCGATCCACCCCGTGGCATGGAAGCGCGGCTCCGGTGCCTCGACCGGCAGCCGCAGTATTCCTGTGAAGCGCTGCAGTGTGGCAACGAGGCCGGTCAACGCCCCGCACCCGACGAGGACCGAGAGCGCCCGGCGTGCCGTCGTCTCGCCGCCGGCCGTCGCTCCCCAGGCCAGGAGGACGAGGGCGGGGAGAAGGGCGAGAGCGTCGAGGGGATCCCCGCTCCGGAGGAGACTGGAGGCCAGCGAGGCGAGAAAGAGCGCCAGGAAGGCGGCCAGGGCCGCTCCTGTCCCTCGTGCGACGGGGCTCCAGCGTGTCGCCGGCGTCCGCGCGCGGGCTCCGGACGCGAGGCCGAGGAGGACGAGGACCGCACCGGCCGACTGCGCGGCGAGCTTGGCCTCGCGGGTCGCCTCGGCAGAGGCGAGGACGAGGACGAAAAACGGAAGCGCGATCGCGACCAGCGTCCCGAGAGGCGCAAGGAGCTCCAGCACCTCACCGGGGCTCTCGCGTCTCGGAGCGGGCATGCCGGAGAGGATAGCTTCGTTCCGCAGGTTGGTAGAGTGGCACCGTGCCCATCCTGAAGAGAGAGCCCGACTTCTTTCCCGAAGCGCTCTTCGAGCTTTCCGGGGACCGGTTCCCGTGGTGGGTCGTCCACGTCCGGTCGAGGCAGGAGAAGGTCCTGGCGCGCGAATGCCGCCAGCGGGACATCCCGTTCTACCTTCCGCTCCGGGAACACCGGAACCGGCGGGATCCCCGGCACCGGATCTCCTGGTTGCCGCTCTTCCCGGGCTACGTGTTCGTCCGCGGCGACCTCGAGCACGAACGGCTCGAGGTTCTGAGGACCAACCTCTGCGTGAACGTCCTGGCGGTGCTCGACCAGGAGAGCCTCGGCCATGACCTGGAGCAGGTGCGGCGGCTGCAGGAGATGGGTCTCCCCCTTCGGGCCCACCCCCAGCTGAAGGAAGGTTCGGTGGTGAAGATCGCCGAGGGGCCGTTCGAGGGGATGACGGGGCTCGTTGCGAGCGTGAAGGGCAGGAACCGGTTCATCGTCTCGGTCCGCTTCATCCACCGCGCGGTTTCGGTGGAGCTGGACCGCGACGAGCTCGTCCCGGGCGAGAGGAGCCCGTCGGCGCCTGGGCGCTGAGGGCGAGGAGCTTTCGCAGGATTCCGCCCCGCGGCTCGCTTTCGAGCTTCTTTGGGAGAAGGAGGCGCGTGTGGGGGGTCTCCGCCGCCGCCGGCCGTTCATCCACCCGGGGAGCTTCCGTCACGTCGAAGACGTCGACGACGTAGCGACGTTCCAGAACGGTATGACGGACGGTGCCGACGAGCTCGATCCGCAGCGCGGCACGCCCGGCGAGGCGGGGCCACACGGACCCGAGCGCTCTTCCCGCGTCGGCGCCGGGGCCGACCTCGACGAGGGGAACGACGAGGTGGCCGGGGACGAGAATTGCGTCTTCGACGAGGACGAGGCGCCCACGCCGCCGCGCGATGCCGGCGGCGAGCCGGACGGAGACGGCGGGCTTTCGCGCGCGCTTCCCAGGAAAGTCCCGGGTGCGGCCCGAGGCGCGGGCGCGGCAGTCCCGGGCGAGCGGGCATGCGATGCAACGGGGTGAGCGCGGGAGGCAGACGAGAGCCCCGAGCTCCATCAGGGCCTGGTTGTGGTCGCCGGGCGACCGCCGGTTCAGGAACGCGGAAGCGGCGGCCTCGACGGCGGCCCGGGAGGCTCCCGCGCGAGGCTCGCCCGGGATTGCGTGGAGGCGCGCCAGGACCCGGGCCACGTTTCCGTCCAGGGCCGGGACCGCGGCGCCGAACGCGATGGAGGCGATGGCGGCGGCGGTGTACGGGCCGATGCCCGGCAGCGTGCGGAGCTCCTCCACGGACTCGGGCATCGTGCCGCCCCGCTGCATGACGAGACGGGCCGCGCGGTGGAGGTTTCGCGCACGCGCGTAATAACCGAGGCCGCTCCATTCCGCCAGGACGTCCCGTTCCCTCGCGGCCGAGAGCGCGGCCACCGTGGGAAAGCGGGAGAGGAAGCTTTCCCAGCGGGGGACGCCGGCGGCGACCGTCGTCTGCTGGAGGATCACCTCGGAGATCCAGATGGCCCACGGGTCCCGTGTCTTTCGGAAGGGCAGGTCGCGGCGCTCCCGCCGGTACCAGCCCAGGAGCGCGGAGCGCAGGGCCGCAAGGCGCGGCGCAGGGAGGGCCCGGCTCAGAGTCTTGCGGAAAGGACCGTCTTGCCCGAGCCGGCGCGCCGGAGCGCGACCGACGAGAGGGCCGGTCCGGGCGGGAGGGTGAGGAAGGGGACCTCGCCGTCGCCCGAGCCGTCAGTGTCGAGCCGCACACAGAGGACGGCGGTTCCGTCGACGCACTCGAAGACGAGGGTGAAGCCCTCGTACGGCGGGAGATACCAGCAGAAGAACGCCGCCTCACGTCCGCAGGCGGAGACGACGACGCGGGCCAGCGGCCGGTCCCTCTTCACCCCGCGCCGCAGTTGCGGGCCGGTGAGAAGGCGTTCGCGGAGGCGGTCTGCCGGCCGCGAGAGGAGGTTGAATGAGGCCTGCCGGTCGCGTGCGAACGCCCCGAGCCTCGAGTCGAGCCGCTTCTTGAGGCGCGGAGGCGCTGCGATCGGGGGCAGTGCGAGCGCGAGCGCCGCCACGACGTCGGGGAACTTCTCGAGAGGATCGGAAGCGGAAGCGACCTGGTCCATCACAGCCTCAATCGAGGTGCTTGCGGAGGCGGATGAGACCCTGGCGGATGCGGGTCTTCACGGTCCCCAGCGGCTGGCCGAGTCGTTCGGCGATCTCGACGTGCGTCATCCCCTTCAGGAAGGCGAGGTCCACGGCTTCGCGCTGGGCATCCGAAAGCTTCGACATCGCCGCTCTCACGGCGTCGCGGCTCTGCCGGAAGGAGACGACCTGATCGGGAGTGGCGTTCTCGTCGAGAGGGTCGAAGTAGACGTTGGGGTCGTCGATGGAGATCGTCCGGTCCTCCCGTCGGCTGCGGGCACGGAGCCGGTCGATGGCCCGGGAGCGGGCGAGCGTAAAGATCCAGGCGGGCGGGGCACCGCGCGCCGGGTCGTAGCGATCCGCCTGGCGCCAGACCTGCCAGAAGACGTCGAGGGCCACGTCCTCGGCCTCCTCGGAGTTCTGAAGGACCTTCCAGACGAGCGAGTAGACAGGGGAAGAGTACCGCCCGTAGAGAAGGTCGAGCGCCGCCTGATCCCCCTGCCGGATCCTCTCGATGAGCTCGAGGTCCGTGGGGGCCGGGGACGAGGCCTGCCCGGAGACGACTGTTGCCGGCGAGGACGCCATCGGTCTCGAGGTTACAGGATTTCGACGAACCGGAACGTCGCGAAGGCCGAGGGGACGTGGAAGTCGGGCGGTTGGGCACGTCCCGTCGCCACGAGCGACTCGTACCTGACGGTCTTCCCGCGCGCGATCCTCGTCAGGTTCCCGCGCCGCTCGTCTCCAGGGCGGGGGCGCAGGAGCGGCGGCGTGAGGGCGGACCACGGTATCGAGAGCCAGCAGCGCCATCGATCCCAATCCGAAGGGTGGGCGCCCGCCGGATCTCCCTCGACCCGGACCTTCATTCCGGGGACCGGGACTCCCTTGACGAGGTGCCACGTCTCGCGGCTCGCGTGGGGATTTGCGACCCGGGCAGCGTAGCGAGTCCCTTCGGGATTGACCACGACCTCGAGGTAGCGCGACGGCTCGGCGGAGTCGGCCCAGTAGAGCTCGACACACTCGTCGTCGAAGACGCTCTGCTGGGGCTGGAGTGCAAGGACACGCAGAGGCGGTTCCGAGAGGACCTCGAAGAGGACGTGGAGGTGGCGGACGCCACCGACGAGTGCGACGCGCGTGGAGCGGTCGTCGGGAGGCTCTCCGCAGAGGCCGCCGAGGGGCCGGAAATCCAGGTGCGCCTGGGCGTCGCCGCGCCGCGCCGTTCTCGGCAGGAGCGGGACGTTGTATATGGGAGGCGTCACCTGGCCCCCGGAGGGGAGAGCCCCATCCTCGAGGTCACGCGGGGCGCGATCTCGAGGACTTTCACGACCGGAATCCGCACCGGGGCGATGCCTGCTCCAACGTGAAAGAAAATTCCGTCGAGCTCCGGGTCGGGACCGTAGCCGTGCTGCGCGACGATTCTCGTGGGAAGCAGGACGGCCGCGGAGTCGCCCTGCCGCGGGAAGCCGCCCTCCAGGGTGATTCCACGGCCTGCAATGAGGACGAGGTCGCCGCAGTTGGGGTGGTCGAGGCCGAGCATCGTGGCCTCGCCCCGGAGAGCGACTGTTTCGAAAAGGGGCCGGCCCGTCTCGTCCTTCAGCGAACGGAAATAGGCTGCGATGTCCGCGAGGACCGCGGCGGCTTCTTCGGGCGAGAGGACGCCGCCCGGCATCTGCCCGGCCCGATTGAGTACGAGCAACGCCGTGCCGCCGGTGACGGCGACGTCGGCGGGGGAGTCGGGGCGGACCACGGGACGCCCCGCCAGGACGTCCGTGGTGACCCAGCCCTGCCTCCGCATCAGCTCGGCAGGGTAGACCGCTTTCGAGACGGGGCGCAGGCCGTGGTCGGAGACGATGAGGACGTCGCCGCCCCGTTCGAGGAAGCGGAGGTAGCGCGCGGCGGCACGGTCGGCGATCCGCCACGATTCGCGCATGGCATTCGCAGCCTTCCCTTCCCGGTCGGGGTCCGCCTCGGCCCGGCCCGGCGCCGAACCGGCGAACATATGTCCCGACTCGTCGAGGACCGGCTGGTAGGCCAGCAGGACGTCCCAGTCGCCACGCCGTTCGGCGACCTCGTACGCCGACACGAAGAACTCCGAGAACCGGTCGGACATCTCGAGGAATGTCTTCACGTCGGGATCGGGACCCTCGAGAAGCCGTTGGTCGGGCGCTCCGGGCCAGAAGCCGCAGCGCTTGTCGAGAGTCCTCTGGAAGTCCTCGGGCCAGGCCTCGGTCTGCCCGACGCCGCCCACGTACAGGGAGACCGCGGAGGCGTCGGGGGAGAGCTTCAGAAGCTTGACCCATCGGCCGCGTCGCGCCATCCCGTCGCCGCGCTCGGAAAGAGCGAGCCAGTCGCCCGGCCGGAGCCGTCCCGCGAGGCCTCCATCGGCGTCGAGCGCAGCGAGCGTGTCGTACTCGCGACGGCCATCGTCCCTGGAGTCGAGAAGGACGAAGTCCAGCGGATGATCCGAGCCGCTCTCTCGCCCGGGTGACGGTTCGACGCGCACGAGCCGGGGCGGCGACCAGCTCGTCACCTCGGGGGGCAGGGCGATGGCCGCGTCGGCGAAGGGCTTTTCGGGCTCCGGGCCCGACCAGAGGAAGCCGGGGGCGAGGGGCTCGACCCACCGCAAGCCGACGGGCGTGGACGTACGGGGCGTGTGTCCGGCGGCGCCGGGCCACGACAGGTTGGCGACCCGGCGCCCCTGGCGGGCGAGGGCCTCCCAGAGTGTCTCGACGGCCGGCTCGGCTTCGAATCCGTTGACGCGAGCCTTCAGCGGCCCCCCTGCGGGCCAGTAGGAGTTCGAGACGATGCCCGTCGTCTCCGGGAGCTCGCCGGTCGATATCGAGCAATGCACGACGGCCGTGAGGGACGGCGTGACGGTCTGGAGGCGTCCCGCCGAGATCCCCTCGCGTTCGGCGCGACGGAAACCGTCGGGAGAGAGCGTGTCTCGCTGCCTCCCGTACTCGGCGCCGCCCGCGCCGTCGAAGGAGACGACGACGATGCGATGGGGCGGCTCGGGGGGCGGAGGCGACCCGGGAAGGCTCGACGGGAAGAGGAGCGCGACGAGGACAGGAGCGAGGGCGGGGTGGGGGAGGGCGCGGGCCATTCCCGGCTAGCCTACCGCGTCTCGAGTTTTCCGAGGGATCGACGCAGTCGGCGAATGGGGCCTTCCAGGGCCACACCGCGTTTCCGGGCGGAGGCGAAAGCCCGCTCGGCGTCGGTCTCGAGCTGTCGCGTCAGCGCCGTCACGGCGAGGTCCAGGGCGCCGTCTTCCGCCGCGACCGCGCCCAGCCGCTCGGCGAGCTCGGCGAAATCGTGGGAGTCCCCGGCCGCATCCTGGAAGGAGCCGAGTCGGCGGAGCAGAGGACCAGCACGCGGATGGAGCGGCGCGACGACCTCGAGGGCGTAGCGGACCCGCTTGGCCGCGATCCGCGCGTCGTGGAGCGTCCGGCGGTCGGGGGGAAGCAGCGCCAGGAGCTGGCGGACGAGCCGGATGAGTCGCCGGCGGGTCCTGCGCAGGACCTCCTTGCGGGCGCTGGCTCGCGGGGCGAACGCGCCCCGGACCGAAGCAAGCCTTCGCCGCCAGCGGCCCAGCTCCCGTTCGACGGCCGCGACCTCAGCCGCGTCGACACGGACGGCCGGCAGGTCTCCCGGAAAGACGATGGAGGGGAGGCGACTGTCCGGCATTTCCGCCCGCGAGGCCAGGAGCGCGCGGCCGACCTCCTCCGTCCTTAGGACGGAGAGCCGGCGCCGGAGGTCTCGGGCCAGCGACCGCAGCGCCTCTCCGTCCCCCTTCCCCGGGGTATCCCGGAAAAGGCGCGCCAGCGCCTCCGTGCGGCGCAGGGCGACGCGGAGATCGTGGACGAGCTCCTCGTCTCCCCCGGCCCGTGCCCGGCGGGCAAGGACCCTCAACCTCTCTCCGCAGGCAGGGAGAGTCTCTTCGAGGAGCCCGAGGATCGAACCCGACCAGTCCGATGCCAAGAGGAACCTCCGCCTGTAATCCTAGCCCCGGAACGTGAAGGCTCAGCCCGGTTCGCCCGGCCGGGCCGGAAGCTCGAGCGCGGGGTAGCCGACGTGGTATCCCTGTGCCCGGTCGACGCCAAGCTCGCGGAGGATCGTCAGGATCTCCGGGGTCTCGACCCCCTCAGCGACCGTCTTGACGCCGAAGCCGCGGCAGATCTCCGCCATGCCGCGCACGAAGACGCGGTTCTCCATCTTGTGAGGCAGGTCGCGGACGTAGCTCTGGTCGAACTTGAGCGTGGACATCGGCAGGTCGCGCAGGTAACGAAAAGAGGAGAAGCCGACGCCGAAGTCGTCCAGGGCGAACTTGAATCCCTCGGAGGTCAGGGCGCCGGTAAAGTCCTGCACACGCCCGAGGTCGCGCAAAGCGGCGGTCTCGGTGATCTCGAACGTGACGCGCGACGGCCGGATCCCTTTGAGCCTCGCGAGTCGTGAAATGTCGGCCACGAGCGCGTCGTCCTCGAAGTCGAGCCCCGAGAGGTTGATGGAGACCTCGAGGTCCGGGGAGATCCTCTTGCGGGCGGCGATGAGGGCGTCGAACGTGCTCCCGA
>DIAY01000027.1:0-1923 GCA_002414905.1 Holophagales bacterium UBA5066
CCTGAGTGCCGCGTGGGTGGGAGTCGACCGCTACGAAAGCGTCCTTCCCCTGCGGGACATCCTCAGATTTCTGCTCCCGCAGCTCACCGCCTCGCATCCCATCGAGGGGGCGGCGTACCTCTCGCTGGCGGCCCTTCCGCTCGCGGCGATGGGTGCGATCGCATCCCGCCGCGAGCGGACGACCCGTGCTCTCGTCGTCGCCGCGGCGTTCCTCCTCCTTGCAGCCTACGACGGCCCCGTCGCCCGATTCCTGGCGACGGGTACCACGATTCGCTGGACGAGGACCCTTCTCCTGCTTCCGTTGCCGGTCGCGCTTCTCGCCGGCCGCGGCCTGGACGTGCTCCTCGAGCGGGCGAGACACGCCGGACGAGCGGCGCCAGGCGCCCTCCTCAGCCTGGCGATCGCGGCCGGATGCGGAGCCGAGCTCCTGTCGGCCGCGCGGGGAGTCCACACCGTGACGTCTCCAGGGTCGCGACGCCTTTCGACGCCGATCCTCGCGCGTCTCGCCGCAGACCGTTCCGTCTACCGGGTCCTCCCCCTCCACACGTTCCTGCCGGCGAACGCCGCGACCTCGCTGGCGCTCGACGACCTTCGCGGGTACGACGCACTCGCCGTGAAAGCGTTCCGGTCGGAGCGGGAGAGGGTCGGCCACTTCGGGGGCGTGCCGACGCACACCGACACCGTCGCTCCCTGGAACCTCGCTCCGGGCGGCCGAGAGCTCGACGCGTGGAACGTGAAGTACCTGCTCCTCCACCCCCAGTTCGCCTTCTCGGCGGCAACGTTGAACGAGAAGCTCGGACTCGACCTCGTCGAGGTCTACTCCGGGCCCGACGGGAAGCTCCTCGAGAACCGGCGGGTGCGGCCGCGCGCGAGGGTCGAGCGGGGAGGGCGGGAAGAGGGGAGCGCCGGCATCGTCGAGCGCGCGGCGACGCGCTGGGTCTTCGACGTTTCGTCCCCGTCGGGCGGGGTGCTCGTCGTGGCGAACGCCGGATACCCCGGCTGGTACGCCCGGGTCGACGGTCGTCGCATCGAAGTCGGCGGCGGTGCCGGCCGGCGCCAGGAGGTCCCCGTTCCCGCCGGACGAGTCCGCGTCGAGCTCGCCTACAGGCCTCTGTCGTTCCGGATAGGGCTCCTCCTCGCTGTAGCCTCGGGCACCGCGCTCGCCGTCCTCGCGTTTCTCTCGAGGCGACGCGGTCAGCGCCGGTAGCTGCCCGGCCGGCGGTCCGCGAGGACGGGGAACCTGCTACGGATCGCGGCGACGGCGTCCGCCGAGACGTCCGCGACGAGGATGGTTTCCTGTCTGGAGGCTGCGACGAGCGTCTCTCCCCACGGGCCGATGAGGGCGGAATCGCCGAGGTAGCGCAGGCCGTCCCCCTCACCGACGCGGTTGACGCCAGCGACGTACGCGAGGTTTTCCACGGCGCGAGAGCGCAGGAGGAGGCTCCAGTGGCGTCGCCGCTTCTCGGGCCAGTTCGCGATGACGACGAAGAGGTCGGTCTCGTCCGCGGCGAGGCGGAAGGGCTCGGGGAAGCGCAGGTCGTAGCAGACGAGCGGCGTGACCCGGAGCCCCTCGAGGTCCCAGGTGACGACACCGGTCCCGCTCGCCATGACCTTCTCCTCCCCCGCGAAGGAGAAGGGGTGGATCTTCGTGTAGCGGCGGACGCTCCCGTCCGGCGACACGAGGAGCGCCCGGTTGGCGGGGAGAGGCTCCGCCGTCTCCGCGACACCCGCGAGGAGATGCAGACCGAGGGTGGAGGCCCGCTCCCTGAGGAACATCTCCGTAGGCCCTCCCTCGGCCTGGGCGATGCGGCGGCCGTCCATCGAGAAACCCGTCGCGAACATCTCGGGGAGGATCGCGAGGCGCGCCCCGAGTGCGGCGGCCTGGTCGAGGAGGCGGACGGCGCGGGCGTGGTTGGCGGGGAC
>DIAY01000027.1:2051-2652 GCA_002414905.1 Holophagales bacterium UBA5066
GGCGCGGGCGTGGTTGGCGGGGACGTCTTCCCAGGCGATCTCGAGCTGGAGGAGGGCGACCTTCATCGGAGAGATTCTCTCGCGTTCGGACCGTGCCGCGGGCTGCGCCGGAAATCGGCCCTGCGCGTCGCATCTCGCGTTGACGCGCCCTCCCGCCCGCGGCTACCCTGCCGCCTCGTGCAGAGGGGGTGCCCATGACGGCACAGAAGGAACAGTGGGCGTCACGCCCGGGGCTCGTCCTGGCGATGGCGGGCAACGCCGTGGGGCTCGGAAACTTCCTGCGCTTCCCGGCCCAGGCGGCGCAGAACGGCGGCGGGGCCTTCCTCATTCCCTACCTCGTCGCCTTCGTCCTGATGGGGATCCCGCTCCTCTGGGTGGAGTGGGCGATGGGTCGTTACGGGGGCCAGTTCGGCCACCACTCGGCGCCCGGAATCCTCGACCGGATGGGGAAGAGCCGCTTCCTGAAGTACATCGGCGTCTTCGGCCTGTTCACGAACCTGACCCTGGCGGCCTACTACTGCTACATCGAGAGCTGGACGCTCGCCTACGTCTGGCATTCGCTGAAGGGGACCTTCAGGACGACACCAGCGACCGTGTTCTT
>DIAY01000027.1:2917-3601 GCA_002414905.1 Holophagales bacterium UBA5066
ATGCCGCTCCTCATCCTCTTCGGGATCGTCCTCGTCGTCCGAGGGCTCTCGCTCGGACCGGGCGACGCGGGCGTCATCGAGAGCCCGCTGAAGGGGCTCAACTTCGTCTGGAACCCGAACCTCTCCGGTCTCGGGGACTTCAACGTCTGGCTCGCCGCGGCCGGGCAGATCTTTTTCACTCTCTCCCTCGGCATGGGCTCGATCCACTGCTACGCCTCGTACGTGCGGAAGGACCGGGACGTCGCGCTGAACGCGGCGAGCGCCGGGTGGATGAACGAGTTCGTCGAGGTCGTCCTCGGCGGGTCGCTCCTCATCCCGATCGCGACGGCCTACCTTGGCCTCTCGGCCGTGCGGAGCGCGACGTCGGGCGGAAGCGGCTTCTCGCTCGGGTTCCTGACGCTGCCGAGCCTCTTCAACAACTGGGGCTGGTTCGCCCCGGTGGCCGGGGCGATGTGGTTCGGCCTCCTCTTCTTCGCGGGGATCACATCGTCCCTCGCGATGGGACAGCCGATCATGTCCTTCCTCGCCGACGAGTTCGCGACGGCCCGCTCCAAGGGAGCGCTCCTCTTCGGCGGCGCCACGTTCGTTCTCGGTATGTGGTGTGTCTGGCTTTACCCTGGCGGCTCGTTCGACGAGTTCGACTTCTGGACCGGAACCTTCTCCCTCTGTCTCTTATACACATCT
>DIAY01000170.1:0-4304 GCA_002414905.1 Holophagales bacterium UBA5066
CGCCCCGAGGTCAGCTCCTGCCCCGCGCTCCGAGCCCCCCTCGCGCTCGTCGGCACCGCCCGCTTCCCGTTCGAGCGACGCGCCGCCCCGAAGCGCTTCGTCGCGCGGCTGACGTCCGGATTCCCCCCGAGGCCTGGACGGTGCCGTCTGGCATTCGCCCTCTACAATGCCGGGATGTCCGGAAGCCGCTTCGACCGGCTATCGCAGATCATCCTCGGCTTCTACTTCCTGGAGGCGGGGCTCTTCCTCATCCTGGCACCGTGGAGCCGGCTTTGGACCAATCGTGTCGTCCTCCCATCTCCGATGTCCCTCGAGCCGATCCTCGCATCACACTCCTTCCGTGGCTTCGTGGCCGGACTCGGCGTCCTCCACCTCGTTCTCGCCAGTCGGGAGCTGCTCGGCCGGCGAGCCAGGCCCGAATCATGATCGAGCCTTCTCCTCGCGCCGCCCTCCTCGCCGCTGCGTATCCCCACGGCGTCGAAGTCCTGGGCCTGGGAATCGACCTCTGCGAGATCGACCGGATCGAGGAGGCGATCGCTCGCCACGGACAGCGGTTCCTCGACCGGATCTGTATCCCGGGCGAGATCAGGCGCCCCCTCGAGTCGCGGCGGATCGGTGAGCACGTCGCCGGCCTGTTCGCCGCGAAAGAGGCGGCGATGAAGGCCCTCGGAACGGGAATGCGGGGCGTCGCGTTTCGGGAGATCGCCGTCGCACGCGATCCGGGAGGCCCGCCGCGGCTCGTCCTCCTGGGCCGGGCTCGCGTCCGCGCCGATGCCCTCGGGGTCGCCGCCGCACATCTGACGATTACCCACGGCCGGCGGGAGGCCGCCTCCGTGGTCCTTCTGCTCGGACACCGCTAGAGTCGGGCTGCATGGAGTATCCAGAGAACCTTCGGGGCCTGCGGATCCTCGTCGTCGACGACGAACCGTACATCCTCAAGATCCTCGCCTTCAAGCTTCGAACTGCGGGACTCGTCCCGATCGAGGCTGCGACCGGGGAGGATGCCTTGTCCGCGGCCCTGTCACAGCGTCCGGACGCCGTCCTCCTCGACGTGTCCATGACTCCCGGGCTATCGGGCTTCGACGTCCTGAAGCGGCTGAAGGAAGATCCCGGGACCGCCTCGATTCCGGTGATCGTCCTGACGGCCCGATCCCACCCGCAAGAGCGGACGACGGCGCTGGGCCTCGGCGCAGCACGCTTTCTGACGAAACCGTTCTCGACGAGTGCGCTGCTCCTGGAGCTGGAAGGGGTTCTCGCCACCACGCCGGGGGCGACGGCGGGCCCTCCGTCCGCTGACGGAGGGCCCCCGGAAACGTCGGTCTAGGCTCCCCCGGCCTTGCGCGGGGTGCGGGTCGTGGATCCGCCCTTCTTCTCCACCTTGGCCCTCGGGGCCTTGGGGGCCTTCTTTGCGGAGTCCTTTTCGGGCTTGGCCCCCTTCGGGGCCGCCTTCTTCACGACCTTCTTCTCGCCGGCGGCCTCGGTCGACTCGTCGGCCTTGCCAGCCTCCTTGTCGGTCGAACCCTTGCCGGTCACGAGGCGCCGCGCCTTCTCGAGGATCGACTCCTTCTTTTCGGTCACGGCCTTGTCGGCGGCCTTCTTCTCGGCCCGTCGCTGGGCAAAGTCGAAGTCGACGAACTCGATGATCGCCTTCTCGGCGGCGTCACCCTGGCGCTGCCCGAGCTTGAGGATCCTCGTGTAGCCGCCCGGACGCGTCGCGAAACGAGGCGCGATCTCGTCGAAGAGGCGCTTGGCGGCATCCTGCGATACGTCGCGCAGGGCGAGGCGCCGCGCATGGAGACCGCCCCTCTTCCCGAGCGTGACGAGCTTCTCGGCGAGGGGCCGGAGCTCCTTGGCCTTGGAGATCGTCGTCTGGATCCGCTCGTGAAGGAAGAGAGACGTCAGCTGATTGCGGAAAAGGGCCTTTCGGTGCGCGCTGGTCCGCCCCAGCTTGCGTCCGGCCCGGTTGTGTTGCATCGGTCAGGTCCTCAGCGACCCGCGCTCGTGGGGGCTTCGAGCTTCATGCCGAAGGCGAGCCCCTTCTCACGCAGTATTTCCTTGATCTCGTTCAGGCTCTTTCGCCCGAAGTTCTTCGTCTCGAGCATTTCCTTCTCGGTCTTCTGGACGAGCTCGCGAAGGCTTCGGATCCCGGCGTTCTTCAGGCAGTTCGCGCTTCTCACGGAGAGCTCGAGCTCCTCGACGTTCGTGTCGAGAAGGGCATCGAGCTCGCTCTGGGGAATCTCGGGCCCGGTCGCGGTCGTGCCCTCGTCCGTCTCGAGGTTCACGAAGATGGCGAGGTGCTCGCGGAGCAGGACGGCAGCGAGCCCGACGGCATCCCGGGGGGTCATCGTGCCGTTCGTCCAGACCTCGAGGACGAGCTTGTCGTAGTCCGTCGCCTGGCCGACGCGGGCCGCCTCGACGTGATAGTTCACGCGGCGGACCGGCGAATGCGCGGAGTCGAGAGGGATGGTGCCGATCGGTGCCTCGGCATCGAAGTTCCGGTCGGCCGGAACGTACCCGCGACCCTTCGTGACTGTTGCCTCGAGACGGAGGCGGCCTCCGTCGGCGAGCGTCGCAATGGGCGCTTCGGCGTTCAGGATCTCGACCTGCGCGTCATCCTCGAAGGCGTCCGCCGTCACGATGCTCTTCGATTTTGCGTCGAGGACGATCGTGCGCGGTCCGTCCTCGTGCATCCGGATGGCGAGGCTCTTGAGGTTCAGGATGACGTCGGTCACGTCTTCGACGACTCCAGCCATCGCCGTGAACTCGTGCTCGACACCGTCGATCTTGACGGCGGTGATTGCCGCACCCTCGATCGACGAGAGGAGGACGCGCCGGAGCGCGTTGCCGACCGTCGTTCCCCATCCACGCTCGAGAGGCTGGGCGGTGAACCGTCCATAGTTCCCCGACTCCTCGTCCACCTCGAGGCGGTTCGGTCGCTGGAAGCCCTTCCACATCATCGTTCGCTTCTCCTCGGGGCTCCGCCCATCACTTGCTGTAGAGCTCGACGATGAGCTTCTCGTTGACCTGCAGGGAGACGTCCTCGCGGCGCGGAAGCGCCCGGACGGTACCCTTGAACTCGGCGGCGGCGAGGTCGAGCCACGCCGGAACGCCACGGCCCTTAGCCGAGTCGACGGACGCGACGACACCCGGATTCGAGCGGCTCTTCTCCTTGATGGAGACGACGGCGCCCGCGCCCACGGTAAAGCTCGGGATATCCATCTTTCGCCCGTTGATGGCAACGTGGCCGTGCCGGACGAGCTGTCGCGCCTGCTGGCGGGACGCGGCGAAGCCGAGCCGATGGACGACGTTGTCGAGCCGGCGCTCGAGCAGGGACAGGAGGTTCTCGCCCGTGACGCCGCGCATTCGCTCGGCCCTCTCGAACGTCAGGCGGAACTGCCCTTCGAGGAGCCCGTAGAACCTCTTGAGCTTCTGCTTCTCGCGCAGCTGAATGCCGTAGCCGAGGATCTTCGACCGCCTCCGCCCGTGCTGGCCGGGCGGGAAGTTGCGGCGCTCGATGGCACACTTGTTCGTGAAGCAGCGATCGCCCTTCAGGAAGAGCTTCATGGCCTCACGCCGGCAGAGCCGGCATACGGAATCGTGATAACGCGCCACGGGAAAGGAAACCTCCTGGCCGACTCCGTCGTTTCGTTACGCCCTTCGTCCCGGCCCGGAATCGGGAGCCGGTTTACAGGCGCCGGTACGCGCAATGCGTACCGGGGATTCCCCCGTCTTCGGGGGAACGGGAGGCCCGGAGGCCACCCGTTCTCACGCTTCCGGCCGGGGAGCCGAGCCCCCAGAGCCGGATCAGGAAATCAGACGCGGCGCCGCTTGCGGGGCCGGCAGCCGTTGTGAGGGATCGGCGTGGCGTCCTTGATGGAGCGGATGTCGAGCCCGGCCGCAGCCAGCGCCCGGATCGCGCTCTCCCTCCCCGCACCGGGACCCTGCACCCGGACGTCCAGAGTACGCACGCCGTGCTCCTTCGCCAGCTGGGCGGCGTTACCCGCCGCGAGCTGGGCCGCGAACGGCGTCCCCTTGCGCGATCCCTTGAAGCCGATCCGGCCAGCGGACGACCACGCGAGCACGTTCCCGGAAGGGTCGGTGATCGCCACGATCGTGTTGTTGAACGACGCCTGGACCGTTGCCACGGCGTGCGGAACGTTCTTCTTTTCTTTCTTGGGGCCCTTCTTGCGGCCCTTGGCGTCAGCGGCAGCCATCGGCTTTCCTCATCATTACTTCTTCGTAGCCTTCTTCTTGCCGGCCACGGCGCCGCGCCGCGGGCCTTTCCGAGTCCGGGCGTTGGTGTG
>DIAY01000170.1:4424-4597 GCA_002414905.1 Holophagales bacterium UBA5066
CCCGTGTCCTTCAGGATCTTCTTCGCCGACGGGCGGCCGATCCCGAAGATGTAGGTGAGACCGATCTCGACGCGCTTGTTCGGGGGGAGATCGACGCCGGCGATACGAGCCATTCCCTGTTCCCTCTAACCCTGACGCTGCTTGTGCTTGGGGTTCTCGCAGATGACTCGGAC
>DIAY01000169.1 GCA_002414905.1 Holophagales bacterium UBA5066
GGGGTTCTCGCAGATGACTCGGACAACCCCGGCCCGGCGGATCACCTTGCATTTCGTGCAGATCTTCTTTACGGACGCGCGGACTTTCATACGGTTCCTCGATCGTTTCGCCCTCGGCCTCCCGGGAGAGCCGGCGGAGCCTTATAGTTTACTACTTGTACCGATAGATGATGCGACCCCGGTTCAGGTCGTAGGGAGAAAGCTCTACGAGCACCTTGTCGCCCGGAAGGATTCGGATGAAGTGCTTCCGCATCTTCCCCGAAATATGGGCCAGGACCTGGTGCTTGTTTTCGAGCTCCACCTTGAACATCGCGTTCGGCAGCGGCTCGATGACCGTCGCGGTCACCTCGATGGCATCTTCCTTGGACATCTAGGCCTCGAAACCCTCTCCTCAGTATGCCCGGGCTTCGCCCGGGACAGCCGGTTCCCCTCGCGGTGACACCGCTGGGACCGGATATTCCGTCTCGTCCGGGACTCCGGAGACGAGACCGTCGATCGAGAACCGGCCGAAACCGAGGACGACCGGCCCTTCGACGGTCGCGACCACGGTGTGTTCGAAGTGCGCCGAGGGCTTTCCGTCGACAGTCCGGACCGTCCAGCCGTCCGGGCCGACGCGGACTTTCGCGGTCCCCAGGTTGAACATCGGCTCGATCGCGAGGGTCATCCCCTCCCGGATCGTCTCGCCTTTCCCCCCGGGGCCGTAGTTAGGCACCTGTGGCTCCTCGTGGAGGGACGTCCCGATACCGTGGCCCACGTACTCGCGAACCACCCCGTACCCCTTCGCCCGGGCAACCGCCTCGACAGCAGCGCCGATGTCGCCGATCCGTGCTCCGATCCGCACGGCGGAGACTCCGGCTGCGAGGGCTCGCCAGGTGTCCTTCACGAGATCGCGGACGGCCGTCGGCACCTCCCCGACGATGGCAGTCCGCGCGGCGTCCCCGAAGTAGCCCTCGACGATCGCGCCGAGGTCGAGTCCGACGATGTCACCGTCGCGGAGCTTGCGCTTACCTGTCGGAATGCCGTGGACGACCTCCTCGTTCACCGAGGAGCAGATCGTCTTCGGATACCCGCGGTAACCCGGAAAGGCCGCCTTGCCGCCTCGACGGCGGATGCCGTCCGCCGCGATGCGGTCGATTTCTTCGGTGGTCACTCCGGGACGGCAGGCCGCAACGCAGTCTGCGAGGGTCTCCTGGACGATCCGCGTCGCACGCTCCATCTTCAGGAGCTCCGTCCGTCCCTTGCAGGTGATCATCCGAGCTTCCCGCCGGAGGCATTCTTTACAGCAGCGAGGACGTCCGTAGCCACGGCTTCGACGGGGCGGTTCCCGTCGATCCTGCGGAACACGCCTCGGTCCCGGTAGAGATTCGCGAGCGGGGCGGTCTTCTCGCGGTAGATTCGAAGGCGAGCCGCCACCGTCTCCGGTGTGTCGTCGGCGCGTCCCTCTCGAGCCGCGCGCTTCACGAGGCGTTCGACGATCGGTGCGTCCGGGACGTCGATGAAGAGGACAGCCGTCAGCGAACGGCCCTCTTCCTGCAGGAGGTGTTCCAGCGCCTCGGCCTGGGGAACGGTCCTGGGGAAGCCGTCGAAGAGCGCACCGGCCGCCGCGTCGGGCTGCTCGAGGCGCTCTTTCAGCATCCGGATCACGAGGTCGTCGGATACCAGTGCTCCCGACTCCATGACCGGCTTTGCGATCTTCCCGAGCTCCGTCCCGCGCGCGACATTCTCACGGAGGAGATCCCCCGTAGAAATCTGCGGAATTCCGAGCGTGGAGGCGAGGCGAGTGGCCTGCGTCCCCTTCCCGGAACCCGGAGGACCGAAGAAGACCACGTCGACAGGCACGGCCTAGCTCCTGCGCCCCCGGATGCGTCCCTTCTTGAGGAAGCCGTCGTAGTTGCGCATCACGAGCTGGGATTCGATCTGCTGCACGGTATCCATCGCGACCCCCACGACGATGAGAAGCGACGTGCCCCCGAAGTAGAACGGCACGCCGAGCCCCTGGGTGACGAAGTTCGGCAGGTTCGCGTCGAGCCACGGCCCGATGCCCGGGATGCTCTGGACCTTGAAGCCCATGAGCAGGAACTCGGGGATCAGGGCGACGATCGTCAGGTAGATGGCGCCGATGAGGGTGATCCTCGTCAGGACGTTGTCGATGTAGTCCGACGTCGCCTTGCCGGGCCGGATGCCGGGGATGAACCCGCCATACTTGCGCATGTTCTCGGCGGTATCCGTCGGGTTGAAGATGATCGAGATGTAGAAGTAGCAGAAGAAGATGATCGCCAGCGCGTAGAAGAGATTGTAGAGCGGCTGCCCCATGGCGAGCTGGTCCGCCATCTTCTTCATGAAGTCGCTCTTGAACGCCGAGGCGAGGTACTGCGGGAACTGGATGATCGAGACGGCGAAGATGATCGGGATGACGCCGCCCGTGTTCACGCGCAGGGGCAGGTAGGTGTTCTGCCCGCCGTAGACCCGTCGCCCGACGACCCGCTTGGCGTACTGCACCGGGATGCGGCGCTGGGCCCTCTCGACGAAGACGATGATCGCCACGACACCGAGCATGAAGACGGTGAGAAGCAGCGCCGTGAAGAGCGACATCTGACCGCGCTGGATCTGGCGGAACGAACCCCAGACGGCCGTCGGAAGGCCGACGACGATGCCCGCGAAGATGATGAGCGAGATACCGTTGCCGATGCCGCGCTCGGTCATCTGCTCACCGAGCCACATGACGAAGGCCGTGCCGGTCGTCAGCGTGAGGATCGCCATCAGGATGAACGGGAGCTTCCCGCCCTCCGAGGTCGGGTCGCGCAGGACGAGGAACTTTCCCGTCGGTGTCGTGGAGCCCCAGAGCCAGAGAGCGATTCCCGCGCCCTGGACCACAGACAGGACGACCGTTCCGTACCGCGTGTACTGTGTGATCTTCCGCCGGCCCATCTCCCCTTCCTTCGAGAGCTTCTCGAGGTAGGGCCAGACGACCGTGAGGAGCTGCAGGATGATCGACGCCGTGATGTACGGCATGATGCCGAGCGCGAAGACCGAGATGCGCCGGAGGGCGCCCCCGGAAAACATGTCCATGAACCCGAGAAGCCCGCCGCCGGTCGCCCGGAAGAACTCCTCGAGCGCCTTGGAGTCGAGCCCGGGCGTCGGGATGTGCGAGCCGACCCGGTAGATCGCCAGCAGCCCGAAAGTGAACAGGACTCTCTTCCTGAGGTCCGGGACCGCGAAGATGTTCCGGAAGGACTCGAAAATGATCACGCGGGGACGTCCTCGCAACGGCCTCCGGCCGCCTCGATCTTCTTCCGCGCTCCTTCCGTGAACTGGTGCGCAATGACCGTCAGAGCTTTCTTCAGGTCACCCGTTCCGAGGATCTTTACCTCTGCGCCCTTGCGGTGGAGGAGGCCGGCCTTGCCGAGCGCCTCGGTGTCCACGGTGGCGCCGGCCGCGAAGACGCGCTCGAGCGCCTCGACCGGAACGGTGTTCCACTCTTTACGGAAAATGTTCTTGAAACCGCGCTTCGGCAGCCGGCGGTGGAGCGGCATCTGCCCGCCCTCACGCCCGAGCTGCCCGGAGTAGCCGCTTCGGGACTGCTGGCCCTTGTGGCCCTTGCCGGAGGTTTTCCCCAGGCCGGAGCCGGGACCGCGCCCGACGCGCTTGCGCGCCGACGTCGCCCCCTTGCGGGGACCGAGTGTGTGGAGTCCTTGAGCCATGGCGTCTCGTCCCCCTCGCTACTCGCCCACAACCTCGACGAGGTGGCGGACCTTGAGGATCTGCCCGCGGATGGCGGGCGTGTCGGGCCTCACGACCTCGTGGCGGATCCGCCGGAGGCCGAGGCCCCTGAGGGCCTGCTTGTGGTCGATCGGGGTGCAGATGCCGGAGCGGATCTGCCGGATACGAATCGTCTTCGGCGCGGGGGCCGACTTAACTTCAGCCGCCACTGTCGCCGCCGGCTTCGGACTCGCGGGCGCGGCCGCCTTCGGAGCCCTTTTCGGCACTCCGGCCGCCGAAGCGACCTCCGTCAGGAGGGCGTCGACGGTCTTCTTGGAGCTCTTCTCTTTGTCGGCCATCACTTGGTCTCCGCCACGGCCTCCGGGGCCGGCTCGGCAACCACGACCGCGGCAGCCGCCTCGGATGCCGTTCCGGACGTCCGGCCGCGGGCCTTGAAGATCGCCTGGGCCAGATGGAGGTTCCGGAGCGCGTCGAACGTCGCCTTCACCACGTTGTGGGGGTTCGTGGTCCCAAGCGACTTCGTGAGGATGTTCTGGACTCCCACCGCCTCCAGGATGGCGCGGACGGCGCCGCCGGCGATGACGCCGGTGCCCTCTGAGGCCGGCTTGAGAAAGACGCGCCCCGCGCCATAGTGCCCGGTGACGGCATGGGGGATGGTCTTGCCCTTGAGGGTGACCGAGATCATGGTCTTCTTGGCCATCTCGATCCCCTTCTTGATGGCCGTCGGGACTTCCTTCGCCTTCCCGGCGCCATAGCCGACACGGCCCTTGCCGTCGCCGACGATGACGAGCGCGGAGAACGAGAAGTTCTTGCCGCCCTTGACGACCTTCGTGACACGGTTGATGTGCACGACGTGATCGATCAGGTCGGCGCCCGCGCGCCCCTCTCCGAGGGCACCCGCGGGACGCTGCGGAGCGGCGTTCGGACCGCCGGGGCCTCGGCCCGGGCCGCCCGGACGGTTACCGAAGCGAGGAGGACGGGTCGGTGTGCTGCTCAAAACTTCAACCCCTTCTCGCGCGCCGAGTCGGCGAGAGCCTTGACGTTGCCGTGGTAGAGGTGTCCACCCCGGTCGAATACGACCGCGGCGATCCCCTTCTCTTTCGCCCGCTCGGCGATGAGGGCGCCGACGGAAACGGCCGCTGCCTTGCCCGCGGCGCTCTTCTTTCCGCCAAGGACGGCGGCCTCGCGGGAGCTGGCCTGCGCGACCGTGTGCCCGGACGCATCGTCGATGAGCTGCACGTAGATGTACTTCAACGTCCTGCGTACGGCCAGCCGGGGCCTTTCGGAAGTCCCTTCGACCTTCTGGCGGATCCTCTCGTGGATCCTCTCGCGCGCTTCGACGCGTGCCTGAGCCCTGTTCATCCTCGGGACCTCACTTGCCGGTGGCCTTTCCGGCCTTCTTCTTCAGGACCTCGCCGACGAAGCGGAAGCCCTTGAGCTTGTAGGGATCGGGCGGCTTGATGGAGCGGATCCGCGTGGCGGCCTCGCCGACCTTCTGTTTGTCGACGCCCGTGACGACGATGTGCGTCACGTCCTTGGCCTTCGCGTCCGGAGCCACCTCGATCGTCACCCCCGCCGGCTCGGGGAACCGGACGGTGTGCGAATAGCCGCACGTGAAGACGACCTCGCTCCCCTTCTTCTCGGCCTTGTAGCCGATGCCGACGAGGTCGATGGCGCGCCGGTACCCGTCCGCAACACCGACGACGGCGTTCTGGACGAGGGCCCGGTTCAGGCCGTGGAAGGCTCGGATCCGCTTTTCTTCGCTCGCCCTCACGAGGTCGATACGACCGTCCTTTACGGCGACGGAGATGCCGTCGAGGATCGGCGTGGACACCGTTCCCTTCGGCCCCTTGACATGGACTCCCGCCGCGTCGACCTTGACTTCGACGCCCTTCGGGAGGGTGATCGGCTTTTTCCCAATTCGAGACATCGTCTTTCCTCCCGGTCCTACCAGACCGAGCAGACGACCTCGCCGCCCAGGCCGCGCTTGCGCGCGTCGTGGCCGGTGAGGAGGCCCTGCGAAGTCGAGACGATGGCGATCCCGAGCCCGCCCAGCACGCGGGGGAGCTCGCCCTTCCCGCGGTAGAGACGGCGGCCGGGACGCGAGACGCGCGTCAGGCCGTGGATCACGGGATTGCCGGAGTCGTCGTACTTGAGGTAGAGGCGGAGCAGGCCGGCGCCCTTGTCGTCCAGAACCTTGAAGTTCTTGAGATAGCCCTCGTCCTTGAGGATGCGGGCGATCTCGATCTTCAGGCGCGAGGACGGGACGTCGATCTTCTCGTGGCGAGAGGAAAGGCCGTTCCGCACACGGGTCAGGAGGTCGGCGATCGGATCGGTCAGAGCAGCCACGTGCCCTCCCTTACCACGACGCCTTGGTCACGCCCGGGACGTAGCCCGCGAGCGCGAGGTTTCGGAAGCAGATGCGGCAGGTGCCGAACTTGCGGATGTACGAGCGGGACCGGCCGCAGATCTTGCAGCGGTTCTTCGCCCGGACCGCGAACTTCGGGGTCCTGTTGGCCTTGACGATTGAGGAGCGACGAGCCATCGACGGTTCTCCCTTGTTCCTAGCGCCCGAACGGCATGCCCAGCTCGCGGAGCAGGACTTTCGCCCTGTCGTCGGAGCCGGCCGTCGTCACGATCGTGACGTTGAGGCCTTTCGACTTGTCCACCTTACCCGGATCGATCTCCGGGAAGACGAGGTGGTCCTTGATGCCGAGCGTGTAGTTTCCGCGGCCATCGAAGGCCCGGGAGGGCACGCCTCGGAAGTCACGCACCCGCGGAAGGGCGATGTTCAGGAGGCGGTCGAGGAACTCGTACATCCTCTCGCCGCGCAGTGTGACCCGGCAGCCGATCGGCATGCCGGCGCGGAGCTTAAACGTCGCGATCGACTTGCGGGCGCGCGTGATGACCGCGCGCTGGCCAGCGATCTTCGACAGCTCCTCGGCGGCGGCTTCGACGATCTTCACGTTCGTGATCGCCTCTCCGACGCCCATGTTCAGGACGACCTTGTCGATCTTCGGAACCGCCATCGGGTTGTCGATCCCGAATTCCTTCTTCAGGACCGGGACGACGTCCTTGCGGTACTTGTCTTTGAGCCGCGCCGTCATCTCTTACGCTCCCGTCTTCCTGGTCACGGCAGAGATCGTCGCGCTGCTCCGGCGGGCGTATCGCACGCGCTCGCCCCCCTCGACGCGCACGCCGACGCGGGTCGGCTTGCCCGTCTCCGGGTCCCGGAGCATGACGTTCGAGATGGCGATGGCCGCCTCCCTCTCGACGATCCCGCCCTTGATGTTCTTCTGCGGGTTCGGGCGCGTGGCACGCTTGATGAGGTTCACTCCCTCCACCACGACCCGGCCCTTCGCCGGCACGACGCGCAGGACCTTCCCGTGCGCCCCCCGGTTCTTGCCGGTCATGATGACGACGTCGTCACCCTTCCGGACGGTGGTCTTTCCCTTGTATTCGGGCTGCTTCTTTTTCATCGCGGGCGCCTCAGATCACCTCGGGAGCCAGCGAGATGATTTTCATGAACTTCTTCTCGCGGAGCTCCCGTGCGACCGGTCCGAACACGCGGGTACCGATCGGCTCTTTGTCGTTATTGATCAGAACGGCCGCGTTGGTGTCGAACCGGATGTAGCTGCCGTCCCGGCGGCGCTGCTCGCGGCGCGTCCGGACGATGACGGCTTTCACGACATGCCCCTTCTTCACGGCGTCCGGCGCATCCGGAGACGACTCCCTCACCGCACAGGTGATCACGTCTCCCAGGTGTCCGTACTGCCCGACGGACCCCCCTTTGAGGCGGATGCAGAAGAGGCGCTTGGCTCCGGAGTTGTCCGCGACGTCGAGGATCGTCCCCATCTGAATCATGGTGGCTCTCCTCTCCTACCCCTCGCGCCGCGCTGCGGTCACGACGGCACGAACACGCCAGCGCTTCCGCGCGGACAGGGGCCGGGTCTCCTCGATCTCGACGACGTCCCCGGGAATGCACGCGAAGACGCGGTCGTCGGCGAGGAACCGGGCGGACTTCTTCTGGAACTTCCCGTAGCGGTCGTGCTTGACGAGGCGGGTGACCTCGACGACGACGGTCTTCTCCATCTTGTTGGAGACGACCGTGCCGACCTTGCGGCTCTTGCGGACCGCGGGCTTCTCCACGGCGGGTGTGATCTCGGTGGTCATCGGGCCTGCCTCTCGGCCGTCTTCAGCCGCGCGATATCGCGGCGCAGCTGGCGGATCTTCATCGGGTTCTCCAGCTGGCCGGTGGCCTTCTGGAGGCGGAGATTAAAGAGCGCCTGCGTCCACTCGCGCAGCTTGACGGTGCGCTCGTCGTCGGACCAGCCCTTCATCGTTTCGACGGTCGTCCCTTTCATCGCACGGCCTCCTCGAAGGCGCGCGAGATGAACCGGGTCCTGATGCCGATCTTGTCGGCGGCGAGCCGGAAGGCGTCCCGGGCGGTCTTCTCGTCCACACCTTCCATCTCGAACAGGATCCGGGCGGGCTTGATGACGGAGACCCAGGCCTCCGGCGCGCCCTTGCCCTTGCCCATTCGGGTCTCGGCAGGTTTCTTGGTGATGGGCTTGTCGGGGAAGACGCGTATCCAGAGCTTTCCGCCACGCTTGACGTGACGCTGGATCGCGACGCGCCCGGCCTCGATCTGCCGCGCGGTGAGCCAGCCCGGCTCGAGCGCCTGCAGGCCGAACTCGCCGAAGGAAAGCGAGCCGCCGCGCAGCGCGGTGCCTCGCCGCTTTCCCTTCTGCTGCTTCCTGTACTTGACCTTGGAGGGCATCAACATGGCGGGGCTTCCTTACGCGACCTTCCGGCGCGACTTCGCGCGGTGGAGGTCGCCCTTGTAGATCCAGCACTTGACGCCGATCTTCCCGTACGTCGTGCGAGCTTCGGCAAAGCCGTAGTCGATGTCGGCCTTGAGCGTGTGGAGCGGCAGGCGCCCCTCCTGGTACCACTCCGATCGCGCGATCTCAGCCCCGTTGAGGCGGCCGGAACAGCGGATCTTGATTCCCTGGGCGCCGAAGCGGAAGGCGGATTCCATCCCCTTCTTCATCGCCCTGCGGAAGGCGACCCGGCGCTCGAGCTGCATCGCGATCGACTCGGACACGAGCTGGGCGTCCGTCTCGGGCCGCTGGATCTCGACGATGTTGACGTGGATGTCCTTCCCGAGCCGGCGCTGAAGCCGGTCGCGAAGCTGATCCACGGCCGCACCCTTCTTCCCGATGATGACGCCGGGACGGGCGGTCATGATGTTGATCTTGAGCTTGTTGCCGCGTTCGATCTCCACTTCCGACACGGCTGCGTTCGCGAGGTCGCGCTTGAGCTCGGCCCGCAGCTTCAGGTCGTCGTGGAGAAAGCGGAGATAGTCCTTCTCGGCGTACCAGCGCGAGTGCCAGGTCCGGTTGTAGCCGATGCGGAATCCGTACGGATGAACCTTCTGACCCATCTTCGTCCTACTCCTGCCCGCCGGCGGGCTCCGGGGCCTTCGCGCTCTTGGCCGCCCTGGGGGCCTTCGGCTTGCCTTCGGCCTTCGGGGCGGACTTCGCCGCATCCTTCGGGGCCGACGGCCGGGCGGCGGCCTTGGCGACGGCCGCGGCAACCTTTCCGCCCTTCTTCTTGGCGACCGGGCGGGCCGGCTCGGCGGCGAGCCCCGCCTTGCGCCGGACGACCGGGTCGTCCGACAGGTGGACGGTCACGTGGCAGAACGGCCGCGTGACGAGCCACATCCGGCCCTGCGGACCGCTCATGAAGCGGGGCCGCGCGTATCGCTTCTTGTAGTTGGAAACCGAGCGGATCATGGAGTTGCGCTGGAGGGGTTTGCGACCGGCGCCGTCCACGAGGATGCGGGAGACGACGAGGGCGTCCGCGTCCACGCCCGAGCCGTTCTGCTGGGCGTTGGCGACGGCCGACTCCAGGAGCTTCTTCAGATCGGGCGCGCAGCCCTTCGGCGTGGCACGCAGCATGGCGAGCGCGCGGCCGACCGGCTTCATCCGGATCAGATCGACGACGAGCCGCACTTTCTGTGCGGAGCCGCGGTAGTGGCGGAGGCGGGCAACGGCTTCCATCGGGCCTCCGCTACTTCGCCGCCGGGGCCGGCGAAGCCCCCTTCTCGACCTTCCGGCCGGAATGGCCCTTGAAGGTCCGGGTGGGAGAGAACTCGCCGAGCTTGTGTCCCACCATGTTCTCGGAGAGGTAGACGGGGATGAACTTCTTGCCGTTGTGGACCGCGAGCGTGTGACCGACCATCTCGGGCATGATCGTCGAACGGCGCGACCAGGTCTTCACGACGCGCTTGTCCCCTGCCGAGTTGAGGGCGACGATCTTCTCAAGGAGGTGGCCGTCCACGAAGGGGCCTTTCTTTGTCGAACGCGACATCAGGGTTTCCTTCGCTCCGCCTTACTTCTTGCGGCGCTTGACGATCATGTTGTCAGTGCGCTTGTTGTTCCGGGTCTTCGAGCCCTTGGTCTTCCAGCCCCACGGGGAGCAGGGGTGCCGGCCGCCCGAGGTCTTCCCCTCGCCACCGCCCATCGGATGGTCGACCGGATTCATCGCGACGCCTCTGTTGTGCGGCTTCCAGCCCAGCCATCGGTTCCGGCCCGCCTTGCCGATCGAGATGTTCTCGTGCTCGAGATTCCCGACCTGCCCGATCGTGGCATAGCAGCCGATGCGAACCTTGCGGAGCTCGCCGGAGGGCATGCGGAGGAGGCAGTGCTCGCCCTCCTTGGCCATGACCTGCGCGCCCGCGCCGGCGGACCGGACCATCTGGCCGCCCTTTCCGGGCGTCAGCTCGACATTGTGGACGACCGTGCCGAGCGGG